>JARKOQ010000215.1 GCA_029976005.1 Aggregatilineales bacterium
CCATAATGAGAGAGGCTGGATCGCTGGAATCACCGCTGAAAGGAGTTCCCCGTGCGTCGAGTCGGCCGGGTGGCGCTGGTGATGGGCTTGCTGCTGGGTCTGGCGGTGCTTGTCCTGGCCAAAGCGCCGGTCGTGACCGGCCAGCCGGTGGGCGGCCCGGAGCTGTCCGGCCATCTGGTGGACGAGCAGGCGCAGCCGGTCGCCGGAGCGGCAATCGCGATCCACGTGGACGGCGACCCGGCGCCCGTGGCCGAAACGCACAGCCTGCGGGATGGCTCCTGGTTCGTTACCCTGCCCACCTCGGCCGTGACGGCCGTCCACGTCGACATCACCCACGCCCACTACGCCCCTTACCAGCACGATCTCAGCCCGCACGAGATCGAGCAACTGCGCGTCGAACACGCCTACAGCCTCCAGGCCATCTCGCTGGCGCACCGGATCACGCCCGGTTTCTGGGCCGCCGGGCTGACCTTCGTGGGCGTGCTGGTGATCATCGCGCTGGAAAAGCTGCGCAATGCCCTGGCCGCGCTGGCCGGGATTTCGGCCGTGTTCCTGATCACGTTCGTCGGCGGCGCGCTGGCGCCCAGCCTGTACGTCTTCGATTTCGAGCGCGCCCTGGCTTACATCGACTGGGAAGTGATCTTCCTGGTGCTGGGTATGATGATCGTGGTCGGCATCGTGGAGGGCACGGGCATCTTCCAGTGGCTGGCCTTCACCGCCTACCGCATGAGCCGGGGGCGGGTCTCCCTGCTCATGATCATCCTGATCGGGATCACGTCGGCGGCCTCCGCCCTGCTGGATAACGTGACGACCATGCTCCTGGTGGCTCCGATCACGATCCAGATCGCCCTGGCCCTGGAAGTGGACCCGCTGGCCCTGCTCGTCCCGGAAATCCTGGCCTCCAACGTGGCCGGGATCAGCACCCTGATCGGCACGCCCACCAACATCATGATCGGCGCGTATGCCGGGATCGGCTTCAACGACTTCCTGGTTAACCAGATGTTGGGCGCGCTGCTGACCCTGGGGGTGATGACCATCGCCTGTCTGGTCTACTACCGCAAGGAAATCCGCAAGCACGACAGCGGCCTTTCGCCGGTGCTGTACGAACGGCTGCGCCAGAACGCCGCCATCAAGGACCCGGTGGGCCTGCGCCGGTCGGGGATCGTCTTTGGCGGGATGCTGATCTTCTTCGCGCTGGGGGATAGCCTGCACCTCGTCCCGGCGGTCACGGCCCTGGTCGGCGCGACCCTGCTCCTGCTGTGGGTGGAGCCGAACATCGAGAAGATGCTCGGCGCGGTGGACTGGACGACGCTGGTCTTTTTCATGGCGCTGTTCATGCTGGTTGGGGCGATCCAGGAGGTCGGCATCCTGAGCCTGATCGCGGCGGCCATGAGCAACTTGATCGGCGGCAATCTGCTGCTGGGCATCCTGGTGCTGGTGCTGGGCAGCGGCCTGTTGTCCTTCGTGGTGGCGAGCGTGCCGCTGACGGCCGCCCTGCTGCCGGTGGTGGGCTTCCTCAGCGGGGGAATCCCCGGCGCGGAAAGCAAAGTCCTGTACTATGCCCTCTCGATCGGGGTCACGCTGGGCGGGAACGGGCTGCTGATCGGCGGCGAATCCAACCTGATGACGGCCGGAATCGCCGAGCGCGCCGGATACCCGATCCGGTTCAATCGCTTTGCCCGGATTGGCGTCCCGGTGGCCCTGCTGACCCTCCTGACCGGGGCAGCCTGGTTGTTTCTACGGTTCGTGGTGCTGGGAGGCTAAGGAACGCCTATGGCGGCAATTTTATGCGCGACGCGGGGGGGCGAGGCCAGCATCCGCGCCCAGATGCAGGCGATCACGCTGGCCAAGGAAAGACAGGCCCGCCTGTGGTTCCTGTACGTGGCCGACGTGAACTTCATGGATCACATCGGCGGCGCGGTGGTGGTCGACGTGGCGACGGAGCTGGAACACCTGGGGGAGTTTCTCCTGCTGCTCGCCCAGGAGCGCGCCAGAAAAGCCGGCGTGCAGGCCGACATCCTGATCAAGCGCGGGCATTTCCGCCAGGCGCTGGTCGAGGCGGCGCGGGAAGTGGAGGCCGGCCTGATCGTGCTGGGACGGCCCGGCAAGGAAGGCAGCCTGACTCCGCCGGAATACCTGGCGAAGCTGGCCCACCGGATCACCCAGGAGACCGGCATCGAAACCCTGATCGTCTGAGGCCGCGCAGGGGCAAAAAACAGGGCGATTGCCCATGCAACCGCCCCATCGGTCCGCAAACAGCCAGATGGCCGCCGCCTAACGCTGGCGATCGGGCGTGTCGTCGTTCATCAGGAAGGCGCGCCACGGCTCGTCGGACGCTTTTTCTTCCGCTGGCCCGGCGGGCATTTCCTCGTCCTCGGTCGCGACTTCATCCATCACGACACCCAGCGGCTCGACCGGCGGCACGACCCGCGCCGCGGGCTGGGGAACCGGCTCGGTGGGCGCTTCGGAAGGCGTGGCGCGCGAGGTCAGGGCCGCGTAACGCGGCGGCTCCGCCGGGATGTAGTCGTCCGTGATCAGGGTGGCGCGCTGCTCGGTGGTCTCGTATTCGTCCGCCGACAGGGCAATGTGGATCACGGCCGCCCCGGCCAGGCGCAGGCCAAGCTGCTTTTCCACCACCTGGCGCAGCACGCGGTTGATCTCCTTCTGCTTTTCCGGCACGATGATGTCCGGCCGGGTGCGGACGCGCAGGGCCAGCCGCACGTTGCCCTGGTCGGCCACCACGTCGGTCTGGACGGCCAGGACGTCCGTGATCTGGGCCACGGCGGTGTTGATCTGGCGCTGCACGGAATCGAGGCTGACGGCGGTCCGCGCCCCGCGCACGCGCACGGTCAGGCCCTCGATCCGGCCGGGGAACAGCATCCGGTAGATGAGGGCGATCAGGATCGCGTCGACCAGGACGGCGATCACCACCTGGACGGCGCGCCAGAGCGGCTCGGCAGTGGCCAGCCGGGTGGCGAAATCGACCACGACCTGGGGCGAAACGAGCAGGATCGTGATCACCACGGCCAGGGCCAGCAGCCCCAGCACATACAGGGCCTTTTTCAGCAGATTCCACATGGTTTACTCTCCGGTGTAGCGCACAATAACCATCGTCAAATCGTCGAACGGGGGCGCTTCCCCCACGAATACGCCAACGGCCGCGTCGATCTGGTCGAGCAGCGCCTGGGCGGACAGCCCGGCGCGCCCACCCTGGCGCAGGAGATCGATCAGGCGCTGCTCGCCGAAATAGTCCTTTTGCAGGTTCTCGGCCTCGGTCAGCCCGTCGGTGTAATACAGGAGGATGTCGCCCGGCTCCAGCGCGATCGGCTGGGGATGGAGGGGGATATCGTCGAACCAGCCCAGCGCCCAGCCGCCGCGCGCCAGGCTTTCCACGTCGCCGGTGCGGTGGTGGTAGAACAGCGGGCGGTTGTGCCCGGCGTTGACGCCGGTCGCCTGGCCGTCGGCCCGGAAGATGGTGTAGTAGACGGTCACGAACATGCCCGTCTGGCTTTCCTCCAGCAGCATCAGCCGGTTGGCCTGGCGGATGGTATCTTCCGCCGAGCCGGTGGCGAAGGCGTTGCCCCGGATCAGGCTGCGCGAGACGGCCATGAACAGGGCCGCGCCCACGCCTTTGTCGGCCACGTCGGCGATGACCACGCCCAGCCGGTTGCCATCCAGGTGGAAGACGTCGTAGAAGTCCCCGGCGACCTCGCGGGCCGAGCGCCAGCGGGCGGCGACCTGGTAGCCGGGCAGGGTTGGGACGCGCTCCGGCAGCAGGCTGCGCTGGATTTCGTAGGCCATGCTCAGCTCGCGCTCCAGGCGCGCGCTCGCCACCTCGATGCGGTGCAGCCGGGCGTTTTCGATGGCGATCCCGGCGATGCCCGCGAAGGTGGTCAGCAGGGCCAGGTCGCTTTCGCGAAAGACCCCGGCCCGCAGGCTGTTGTCCACGTAAACCACGCCGATCAGGCGCGTCTTGACCAGGATCGGCACGCACAGGATCGAGCGCAGGCCGAGCGCGATGATGCTCTGCCCGCTGTTGAAGCGCGGATCGTGCTCGGCGTTGCTGGTCAGGAGGGGCTGGCGGCTGGCGACGACCTCGTTGACAATCGTGGTGCTGTACTGGAAGTCGGGGGTGCCCAGGTCGGCCTGGTTGAGGCCGCGCGCCACGTGGACTTTCAGGCGGCCGGTCTCGTCGCCCAGCAGCAGCATCCCACGCTGGGCCTTGGTGACTTCGATCACCATGTCCATCACGGCATCCATCACCACGTCCAGGTCGAGGCTCGAATTGATCGCCTGGTTGATGGCCGCCAGCGTGGCCAGATGCTCGGCGGTCGTTTCCACATGGGGTTGTGGGGCATTGACCATGCGCTTCTCCTCAAAAAAAAGTCATCAGTTGTCAGTTATTAGTAGACAGTAACAACATAAAAAGGCGTAATGGATGGCCCCCGGCGTCTGGAGCGCCTCGATCGCGCCGGAACGCAGCAGGCATTATAGCACCGGGCCAACAGGCAGACCAAAGCCCCGGCGTGGTATGATAGGCAAAAATAGATAGGAAAAATCCAAATGGAGTTTTTGGAAATTCGTCTGCGCTGCGCGGACGTGGCCGGACAGCGGCCGTTCTATGCGGGAATCCTGGGGCTGCCGGTCTGGGACGAGGCGGGGGACTGGCTGGTCGTCCAGGCCGGGGCCACGCGCCTGGTGTTCGAGCCAACCGGGATTGGCGCGCCGGCCTATCACTTCGCGTTCAACATCCCGCCCAACCAGTTCACCGAGGCCAAGGCCTGGGTGATGGCCCGCCTGTCCCTGCTGGCGCGGGGCGATCAGGATGAATTCCACTTCGAAGCCTGGAACGCCCACGCCTTCTACTTTGCCGATCCGGCCGGCAACGTCCTGGAGTTCATCGCCCGCCACAACCTGGCGGAGGAATCGGACGCGCCCTTCGGGCCGGACAGCATCCAGCGGGTGAGCGAGATCGGGCTGCCCGTGCCCAGGGTCGGGCTGCTGGTGGACGCGCTGGAGGCGACGGGCGTGCCCCTCTGGCAGGGCGACCGCGAGCACTTCGCCGCCGTGGGCGACGAGCACGGCCTGGCGATCGTGGTGCCCATCCTGCGGCGCTGGCTGCCGGACGAGCGCGTCCCGGCCCTGCCCTGGCCGGCCCAGATCGTGGTGCGCGGCACGCGGCGGGCGTCCCATGTCTGGCCCTTCGCGCCCTACCGGATCGAACAAGTCCCCGGCCCAGGATTCATCATTTCTTAACATCCAGTCCGCTGAATCCGGCCATACTTGTGGTATATTGGACGCTTGCTTTTACACGGCAAGCGGAGCAGACCAATGGCGGTGCGCGGCGTGATTTTCGACATGGGCGGCACGCTGCTGGATTACCATCCGCCCGGCGCGGCCCCCAACCAGGGCTGGCGGGCGATGGAAGACAGCGGCGCGGACGCGTTCCACGCCTGGCTGGCGGCCCAGGGAGTCGCCCTGCCCGCCCTGGGCGCGGCGCGCGCGATCAGCTTCGCCATCGTCGAGCGCCACTGGCGGGGCGTGGCCGAACAAAGCGGAGCCAATCCCCGCCTGGAGGACATCCTGCGCGAAGTCGCGGCCGCCTGGGGCGCGCCCGCCGGGATGCTGGCCGACGGCCAGATGGACCGCGCGCTGGCGGCTTACGTGGCCCCGGCGCAAGGGTTCGTCCGGCCGCTGGCAGGCGCGCGGGAGACCCTGGCCGCGCTGCAAACGCGAGGGCTGCGCCTGGGCCTGGTCAGCAACACGGTCTGGCCGGGTGAGGTTCACCGCCGCGACCTGGCGCGCCACGGCCTGCTGCCCTACCTGGAAGCGCAGTTCTTTTCGGCCGACGTGGCCGCCTGGAAGCCGGACGCGCGCATCTTCCAGATGGCCCTGGACGCGCTCGACCTCCAGCCGGAGGAAGCCGTCTACGTGGGCGACCACCTGTATTTCGACGTGTGGGGCGCGCAGCGGGCCGGACTGCGCGGCGTCTGGATATGGAGCGCGGAATGGGACAGCCCGCGCCGGGCCGGGCTGGACGTCCATCCGGACGCGACCCTGCGCCGCCTGCCGGAGCTGCTGGACGTAATCCGGGCCTGGGTGGCCTGAGCACGGACACGCGGCGGCCGCGCCTTTTTTGCTGCACAATCTGGTTTTTGTGGCGGGATGATCTAGATTGAGTCGAGTCGATGAGGAGCGTACACGGATGACTACAACCACGCGTCAACGTAAAGCCGAACGTGATCTGGCACGCAAGCGCCAGCAGCAGATCATGCTGCTGGTGGGGATCGTCGTGACGGCCGTCGTGGTGCTGCTGGTGGTGATTCTCAGCACCCAGGCCCCGACTCAGACGCCGGTGATCAGCGCCGACGGCCAAAGCGTCTACGCCGGCCTGACTCCTGGCACAAGCGCCGAAGGCATGCCTCAGCTTGGCGCCGCCAACGCTCCGATGACCATCTACGATTATTCGTCCTTCGGCTGCTCGCACTGCATGAACTTCCACGATAACCAGTTCCAGCAGCTTCAGGCGGACATCACGGCCGGGGACGTGCGCTTCGTTTACGTGCCGGTCAGCAATGCCTTCTCGCTGACCGCTTCCGGCGCGGCCTTCTGCGCGGAAGAGCAGGGGCGCTTCTGGGAGATGCACGACATCCTGTTCGGCTACCTGGCCCAGTATGGCAACACGGCCTTCGCCGAATCGCGCCTGTACGACGCGGCGCGCGCGCTGAACCTGAACGAGACGGATTTCCGCTCCTGCTTGAGTTCCACCCGCACTCAGGCCCGGATCGACGCCGCCAACCAGTTGTTTTATACTCTGGCGGATCAGTATGACAACGTGACCGGCACCCCGACCCTGACCTTCAACGGCCAGCCGCCCTCATTCGGGTCGGGCGCGCCCGGTTACGCGGAGATCAAGCAGATGATCGTGCAGGCGGCTGGCGGCTAGGTCATGGGATTTTGTGACAATCATTCTGGACGCACATCAGGACATCGCCTATAACGCCTTCCAGCACGGGCGCGACTACCTGAGCGGCGTGGCGGCTATCCGCCGCGCCGACCGCCGCAATGGCGAGAAGCTGATCGCCGCGAACGGCCTGCCAGAAGCCCTGGCAGGCCAGTTGGCGGTGGTCTTTGCCACCCTGTTCGTGGAGCCGGTCGGATCGGGCTTCTCCGAGAACATGCAGTGCGGATACGCCACGCCGGAGGAGGCCCACCACCAGGCCATGCGCCAGTGGGACTTCTACCAGCAGTTATTCGAGCGCTCCCCGCGCCTCAGCCAGATCCGCACCCAGGCCGACCTGGACGGGGTGCTGGCGACCTGGGCCGAAGGCGCGCCCGTCGAAGACCGGCGGATCGGGATGGTGCTGCTGATGGAAGGCGCCGATCCGATCCTGGAGCCGGCCCAACTGGAAGAATGGGTGGCACGCGGGGTACGGATTATCGGCCCGGCCTGGTCGGCGACCCGCTACGCGGGCGGCACCGGCCAGCCCGGCCCGCTGACCGACCTCGGCCGCGAGCTGCTCGACGTGATGGCCGGGTACGGCCTGATCCTCGACCTCAGCCACACTACGATCCAGGGCTACATGGAAGCCATCGAGCGCTACACAGGCCCCGTGATCGCCAGCCATAGCAACCCGACCGCCTCCTGGGACAGCCAGCGCAACCTGACCGATGAGCAGATCGCGGCCATGGCCGAGCGTGACGGCGTGATCGGCGTGGTGCTCTACAACCGCTTCCTGAGCAATGAATGGTATCGCGGTGCGCCCAAGCGCGACTTTCCCCTGGACATCGTGATCCACGCCATCGACCACATCTGCCAGGTGACGGGCAGCGCGGCCCACGTGGGCATCGGCACGGACATCGACGGCGGCTTCGGCGTGGAGGAAATCCCGGCCGGACTTGACACGGTGGCCGATTTGCAGAAAATCGGGGACGCTCTGGCTGCGCGTGGTTTCAGTCCGGCGGACGTTCGCGCCGTGCTGAGCGAGAATTTCCTGCGCGTGCTGCGCCGGGGATTGGAATAGCAGACAGTCATCAGTGGTCAGTTGACAGACGACCAGGCAGTCGCGTTGACTGGCGACTGAAAACTGACCACTGACAACTCCCAAAGGAGTTTTCCCGTGAGCACGGAAATCGAACCTCAAAACAACCTGCCGATCGCGGAGCAGCCGGTTCCGGCCCAGCCCAGGCGACGCATGCAGATCATCCTGCTGGCGGTGGTGGTCATCCTGGCGCTGGGGGCGGTCGGCGTGGCCGTCGCCACCAATCGCCCCTCGATCCCCACCCCGACCGAGCCGGAGTCGGACGGCCCCTACACCGGCATCCCGCGCGACCAGACCGCCGACGGTATGTTCCGGCTTGGCTCGCCTGACGCCCCGGTCGAAGTCCGCGAAATCTTCTCCTTCGGCTGCGGCCACTGTGCCAACTTCCACAAGACCACCTTCCAGACCCTGCTGGCCGAAGACCTGCGCGGCGACCAGATCAACTTCGTGATGGTTCCCTTCAGCGATCCGCAGAGCATGGCGCTGGTCTATGCCTCGGCCTCGGCCTACTGCGCCGGGGAGCAGGGCCAGTTCTGGGAAATGGCGGATGTTCTGTTCGCCAGCCTGGAGCAGTACGGCGCGACCGCCTTCTACCCGGAGCGCATCCAGGCCGGAGTCGAGGCGCTGGGCCTGGACGCCGAAGCGTTCGAGACCTGCCTGTCCGCCGAAAGCACCATCACCTGGCTGAACGAAGCCAACAACCAGTTCGCCGCCCTGGCCGAGGAATATCCCGGCGAAGTGACCGGCACCCCCACCCTGGTGATCAACGGCGTGCCGCCGCTCACGAGCGAGGGGCACCGGTCGGGCGCGCTGCCGATCGACATGCTGCGCGAACAGATCGCCGCCGCGGAAGGCTCATAACAGCGGAGGCCAGAGGCCGGGAGACCAGAGACCAGAAAAAGCAGCAGTCGCGCTGCTTCAAGCCTGGGAGACCGGAGATGGCAGGGCCGGGTGGCACGCTTGAGCCGCTTTTGCCTTTGGCTGATAGCTGACAGCTAATAGCTAATAGCTGCTTTTTGGAGAGGCCGGGGGGAATGGCACAGATCGGGATTGCGCTGAGCACGCTGGGGGCGGTGCTGGCGTTCATGGGGATGTTCCCCGGCGTGACCGGACTGGACGCCACCGCCGGGATCGGCGTGCTGCAGATCGTCGTGATCCTGATCGGGTTCACGCTGCTGATCGGCGGGGCGCTGCTGTATGTGCAGGGCGCGTTCTACCCCGGCATCAAGCATACCCTGGCCCAACAGATCGCGGTCCGGCTCAGCGCGACGGGCCTGCTCTTTTCGGCCATCGCCAGCCTGGGCGACCTGCTCGGCTTCGGCTCCCACCCGCCGGGGATCACGGACGGCCCCTTCCTGGGCTACTGGCAGGCGGCCGGCCTGATCGGCGGCTTCCTGGTGGCCTCGCTGGGGGTGGTGCTGTTCGTGGCCCTGGGGCCGCAGATCGAAGATGACGACGACGATAAGTGAACGCCTGGCGGCCCTCCGCGCCTGGCCGCCGCGCCGCTGGCTGATCCTGATCCTGGCCGGGGCGTTGGCGCTCCGCCTGGGCTTCCTGCTCCTCTTCGGGCACACCCTAACCCTCCAGGCCAGCGGTTATGATGCCTACGCCACCCACCTGCTGGACGGGCAGGGCTACACCCGTTTCGACGACCGGCCAGGCGATTCCGACCTGCCGCCGCTGTACGGGTTCTTCCTGGCCGGGGTGTATGCCACCCTGGGGCGCAGCCCGATCGCGGTCGCCCTGGTCCAGACCGGCTTTGATCTGCTGACCATCACCCTGATCTATCTGATCGGACGGCGGGCCTTCCCCTCCCAAACCGCCCCGGCCCTGCTGGGGGCGGCCTTCACGGCCTTCTACCCCTACCTGCTCTTCCAGAACCTGAGCACCAATGACACCGCCCTGTTTGTGCTGCTGCTGGCGGCCGGGGTATGGGGCGCTTACCGGACGGCCGAGGCGCGCGGCCTGGCCTGGCCGATCCTGATCGGGCTGTGCTACGGGCTGGCGGCCCTGACCAAGACCCTGGTCGTGCTGATGCTGCCCCTGTTGGCCGTCTGGTGGTGGCGGCGCATCGGGTTCCGGCGGGCGCTGGTCGCGGCGCTGGCCGCCGGGATCGCGCTGGGGCTGGTGATCGTGCCCTGGGTCGTCCGCAACACGGCCCTGCAGGGCGAGCTGGTGCTGATCTCCACCAACGACGGCAGCAACCTGCACCAGGGCAACAACCCCTGCGCGGCGGACTACCTGGCGGCGGGCTGGGATGTGCAGTGGATCGGCGGCGAGTGTTACCCGCCCATGCCGGAAGGCCTCAGCGAGACGGGTGAATCACGCTGGCACCGCGACCAGGCGCTGGCCTGGCTGGCGGCCCATCCCGACCAGTGGCCGCGCCACTTCGGCCAGAAGTTCCTGACCCTGTGGAATCCAAGCCTGACCCCCTCCCAGGTCCCGCCCCTGGAAGCGACCAGCGAGGCGGCGTTCGTGGATTCCGCCGTCTACCAGTACGAAACCCCGGTCTTCCAGATGGCGCGGACGGTGCATGTGATCTATTTCGCGCCGCTGCTGGCCCTGGGCGTGATCGGCTGGGCGCTGGCCGCCCGGCGCGGGGAGCCGATCGGTCCCCTGCTGGCCGTACTGGCGGCGATCACGGTCGCCTACCTGATCTTCCACCCCTCGACCCGCTACCGCATGCCCGCCGATCCCTTCCTCTTCCTGCTAAGCGGCTACGCCGTGACCTGGGCCATCCAGAAGGCCAGGAGCGTCGCTGGCCATTAGCTCTTAGTCTCTGGCTTGTAGCCAATAGTCACAAGCCAGCCGCCGCCTTTCAAAAAACACCCCCGGTGGTTGGCCGGGGGCGCGAAGACGATGGCAAGCGCGAAGCGCGATCAGGCGATGGGGTTGTCCTCGTCCTGGGGACGCTCCTCGTCCTGATCGAAGTCGTCGGCGGGGTAATCGGCCGGGGTGAAGTCGATCGGCATGTGCAGGGTGTCGATCTCGTCCTCGACTTCGGCGACGACGGCTTCGGTGACTTCCTCGCCCCATTCCCGTGCAGGCTCCGGCTCCGGTGCCAGCTCCGGCTCCGGCGCGGCCAGGAAATCGGGCACCTTGACTTCCGGCTCCGGCAGCGAAGGCGGCTCGAAGCCCTGCAAAGCAGCCTCGTGGCTGACCATGGTGATCTTGCCGTCGATGAAAGCCCCTTCCTCGGTGGTGATCGCGGCGGCGTTGATGTCGCCCCATACGCGCCCGGTGCGCAGAAGCTGAACCTTGTTGCCGTTCACATTGCCGCGCACGGCCCCGGCGATGG
Source organism: Aggregatilineales bacterium (assembly GCA_029976005.1). Taxonomy (GTDB): domain Bacteria; phylum Chloroflexota; class Anaerolineae; order Aggregatilineales; family Ch27; genus JARKOQ01. The sequence continues at coordinate 11,341 of JARKOQ010000215.1, forward strand.
AGATGTTGCGGGCGTTGATGTCGGCCGTGATCCGGGCCGTTTCTCCGACGAGCACGTTGCCATCGATGTGCAGCGTGCCTTCAAAAACACCATCCAGCCGGATGTTGCCCTGGCTGCGCAGGTCGCCGTGCAGGGTGGCGCTGACGCCAAGCACGGTCTCGAAGCCGATGGGCTGGCGGGGGGCTGGCGGGGGGGCGGCCTTGGGGGCAGCGGGTTTCTCTTCGGGTTCCTGTTGGCGGCGTCCACCAAACAACGACATGGACTCACTCTCCCTGGTCACAACACCGTGTCAAATGCAGGATACCCCCATTCGAGGGGAGTGTCAAAAGCCTGAATGCAAGCCGGGCCGCGTTCACGCTCGGACACGTTTCACTTCACCCCAAGTGATTCATTGAAAATGATTGCATGGATGGATCGGGCGTCGCGCGGTCGGGGATTGGATGAACCTTAAGAAAATAATCCGGCAACGGGATCGATACGCCATCCGTAGGGGCGGTTCGCGAACCGCCCATATGCACCAAGTTTAGCCATGGGCCGCCTCAATCCAACGTTGATACGTCAAGGGTTGAGCGGCCCGTTTGGATAGTCCACAGGTGTTGGCCATCACCATGACCGTGCGTTCCAAGGCGCGGATCAGGGCCGGCCT
>JARKOQ010000216.1 GCA_029976005.1 Aggregatilineales bacterium
CCAGTCCATCCGGTTCATCAGGAAGCCGGGCACGTGCTGGACCCAGTCGCGCATGGTATTGGTGAAGGGCGTACCCTCGGCCAGCCCGGCCTGGTTGGCCGCGAACTTGACCGGGTCCTGGGTGTAGTCGTGGCAGTCGTAAATGTCCGCCATGGGCACGCGGTGCGCATAGCCGGAGCTATCCAGCACCGGGCGGGTGGTGTCCATCGCCTTGGTCGCCAGGAACATGCCCCAGGTGACCTCGTCCAGGGTGGTGATCCGGTCAGTGATGGCCTGCCAGGTCTCGTTAAGCGGGCACCAGCCGACGATGGCCGGGTGCGAGTAATCGCGCTCCAGGGCTTCCAGCCATTGGGTGATGTAGGTCGGGCCGGGCTTTTGGTGCTCGTCGTTGAGCGGCCCTTCGCCGCCGCAGCCCCAGTCGCCGAACTCGCCCCAGACCAGATAGCCCAGCCGGTCGGCGTGGTACAGGAAGCGCTCCTCGAACACCTTCTGGTGCAGGCGCGCGCCGTTGAACCCGGCGGCCATGCTCAGCTCGATGTCCCTGACCAGGGCTTCGTCGCTGGGCGCGGTCAGGATGCCGTCCGGATAGTAGCCCTGGTCGAGCACCAGGCGCTGGAAGACGGTCTTGCCGTTGAGCTTGATCGCCTTGCCGTCGATCGTGATCCCGCGCAGCCCGGCGTAGCTGGTCGCGCGGTCGATCACCTGTCCGGTCGCGTCCAGCAGGCTGATCTCCAGGTCGTACAGGAAGGGGTCTTCGATCGACCACAGACGGCGGCGGTTGGCCGGGATGACCAGGTCGAGGCGCGGGGAGAAGTCGGCGTCGGCCGGGCACTCGGCGGCGACCACCTCGCCGGCCGCGTCGCGCAGCACGGCGCGCAGGCGCAGGCCGCTCCGGTTGCCGCTGAGCGGCTGCTCCAGCCGGATCAGGCCCTGGGCCACGTCCGGGGTCAGGCGCGGGCGGCGCAGGGCGCTGTCCGGCACCGGCTCCAGCCAGACGGTCTGCCAGATGCCGGTGGTGCGGACGTAAATCGGGCCGGAGATGCCGTATTCGCGCGACTGCTTGCCACGCGGCTGGGGCGGGCGGTGATCGTCGCGGGCGCGGACGACGATCGTGATTGTCTCGCCCGCCTGGGCGATGTCGCCCAGGTCGCACGTGAAGGGGGTCAGTCCGCCGCGATGGCGGCCGACTTCCTGCCCGTTGACCCACACGGTGGTATCGTAATCGACGGCCTGGAAGTGGAGCAGCACGCGCCGGCCTGCCCAGTCCGCCGGGATGGTCACCTGGCGGCGATACCAGACGGCCAGCATGAAATCAAGGTTTTCCACGCCGGACAGGCGCGATTCCGGGCAGAAGGGCACCGTGATGCGGCCGTCCAGGGGGCGCTCCCGCAGGCCGCGCTCCAGGCCGCTGTCGACGGCGTCGATCTCGAACTCCCACTCGCCGTTAAGGCACAGCCAGTCCGGGCGCACGAATTGAGGACGGGGGTATTCGGGGCGTGGTATGGTCATTGTTTTCTTCCTCTGTTAAATCAAGCCAGATCAATCAGGCTACAGGACATACCAAAACTGTGAACGAATGCGGTTCAAAAGCCAGGGTCAGGCTGCTTCCTCCGGCCTTCACATCAAAGCCGCGAGTGGCAACCTGTTCCGGCTGGGTGAATCCATTTCGCGACTTGATGTCCGGTCCGTTGACGACATGGGCCTTGATGGTGCCGTCAAAGCGGCCCTCGGCCAGCAGGATTTGCGTCGCGGTTTCAGCCACCTCGGAGCGGTTGATCACGAACAGCACGAGCTGGCGGCGGTCGGCGCTCAGCGTGGCGGTCACGTCCAGGCGGCGCACGCCGCTGTGTTCGCCCGCCGCGAACGTCTCGCCATCCCAGGCGATGTCCAGCACGGTCGGCCCGGCCAGGGTGCTGAACAGCTCGAAGGGATAGAAGATCGTCTGGAGGAATATACCCTGTGGCGAGGTGAAGACCGGCGCGAGCACGTTGACGATCTGGGCGATGTTGGCCATACGCACCGTCCGGGCATGGCGGATGAAGGCGTTGAGCTGCATGGCGACCACCAGCGCGTCCTCCAGGTTGTAGATCACGGCGGCCTCGCCCGCGCCGTGCAGTTGATCGAGGTGCCAGACGTTCCACTCGTCGACCGCGATCCCGATCGGCCGCCTGATCTTGCGCTCGACCGTCACCGCCCGGATCAGGCCCTCGTAGGCGCTCAGGCGATCCTCGAACAGCTCGGAGAGCGCCATGTAGGTCGCGAAGTCGTTGGCCGAATTGTCCACGTACCAGTGCAGAGCCAGGTAATCGATCAGGTTGCCGGCCTGCTCCAGCAGGAGCTGGCCGCGCTCCACGAAGTCGGCCGCGTCCCAGTTGCAGACGCCGTTGGCGACGATCTTGATCTCCGGGTCGGCCCAGCGCATGACCTTGGCGAATTCGGTCGTGGTGCGGGCGTACTCCTGGGGCGTCTTGAAGCCGATCTGCCAGGGGCCGTCGACCTCGTTGCCGATCCCCCAGTACTTGACCCGGTGCGGGGCCTCGTAGCCGTGCTGCTGGCGCAGCCTGACCAGGGCCGTGGGCTGGGCGCCGTTGCAGTATTCCACCCAGTCGCGGGCCTCGCGCATGTCACCGTCGCCCGCGTTGACCACCAGGTACGGCTCCGTATCCAGCCGGCGGCAGAAGTCGATGAATTCGTTGGTGCCGAACTGGTTGCTTTCCACCACGTGCCAGGCCATGTCCGTGCGGGCGGGGCGCTCCGCGCGCGGGCCGACCCCATCCTGCCAGCGGTAACCGGACACGAAATTGCCGCCGGGATAGCGGATCAGGGGCATCTTCAGGCGGCGCAGGGCGTCCAGCACGTCGAGGCGCAGCCCGCTGGCGTCCGAAAGCGGGGAGCCTGGCTCGTAGATGCCGCCGTAGACGCAGCGCCCCAGGTGCTCGGCGAAGCCGCCGAACACATTCCGGTCGAGATTGCCCAGCGGGCGGTCGAGGTTGACGAAAATCCGGTTGTGCATGAGTTCCTCAGCTTTCGGTAGGATGACCGCGCCAGGGCGGGCAAGGGATCAGCCTGCGGTGTTTCTCCGGTTGAGCAGGTAGCCCATCCGCATCACGATATCCTGGGGGTAGTTGCCGAACTGCTTGCCAAACAGGTTGAGGCCGCCGACGTTGGGTGTGTCGCTCTTGACGCCGATGCGCAGGGTGATGAATCCGCCATAGCCGATGGCGAGATCGGCGAGCGTGACGTCCGAGGCTTTCACGCCGTCGATAAAGGACTGCTCGGCGGTCACCCGCCAGACCTTGAGCAGGCCGTACTGGGAATTGGCGTCGTCCCAGGAGGCGGGGGTCAGCATCCCACGCTGGCCGCCGAAGTCGGCCGGGCTGGTCCACGTGCCGATTTCCCGGCCGTTGATCCACAGCGTGATGTCGGAAGGCCAGTCGTCGGCGTGGCGCGGCGCTTCCGAGCAGATTTCCAGGCTGATCTGGAGGTCTTCCAGGCTCGCGCCGGGCGGCAGGCGGTTGGGGAAGCGGTATTCCAGGTAACCCTGCCGGAACCAGATCAACTGGGCGTTGAAGCGGGCCGGGTCGTAGAAGCTGCCCGGATCGTCGTAGTGGGCGATGACGCCCGCCGCGCTGGCCAGCCCGCAGGTCGGTTGAACCCTGCAATCCACGTAGGCCCCGATCGGCATCTCAATCTCGACCGATTCGTTGGCCTCATGCCAGGAAGGGGGCAGGCAGACCACGATCTGGTCGCACAGCCGGTAGCAGACCTTGCGCAGGCCGCGGCTGGCCGGCTCCAGCTCGGTGCGCACCAACCCGGCCTGTTCCAGGATGTGGATGTGCATGGCCGCCGTCGAGTTGGGCATGCTCAGGGCGCGGGCGATGGCGTTGACGCTGGCGCTCGTCTCGCGTCCGGCGCCGAGCAGGCGCAGAATAGCGAGGCGCGGCTCCGAGGCCAGGGCCTTGAAGAGGGCTTCGCCGCGCCCGGAGTCGGCGTCGAGGTCCACGGTCATGATGCGCTGGCTGGTTGGGTCGGTCATGCCACTGTCCTATCGGCGGGAGGATCGATTTGACGCAGGTTGCGCTGTGGGCCTGGGAATCGGGCTTGTGAATTTGGCCCGGAGGATTCCCGTATCAGAATTGATATAAACGGAAATTCCTGTTTTATAATATAAAAATATGGCTGTTTCGGCGACCTGTCAAGCGCCTTGCGCGGGCCATTCGTTCGGATGCCCACTTTCGTCACTCAGGTCAGGAGCAAGAGTTTCCATGCGACGTCTATTGGCTTTCGGCGGGCTGGGTCTGCCGCTGACCGGGCATCTGTGGATTGAAGACCTGGGCTGGGGGTATCGCGCTTACGAGGATGTGGCGGCCCTGACGGAGGCCTATGCCGGGCTGATCGCCCAATTGGATGGGCTGATCGAAACGCGCGGGCTGGCCGCCGCCATCTACACCCAGACCACCGACGTGGAGAGCGAGGTCAACGGCATGCTGATCTACGACCGTGCGGTGATCAAGATGGGGATCGAGCAGGTTAGCGCCATCAACAGCCGGCTGTTCGGCTCTGGCGGCTAGCTCATCCCGGCGGCTTCCGGCCCTGGGATGACGGATCAATCCGGGGGTGCGTCGGGAAAGCACACACGCTTTTCAGACGCACCCCCTTGGTTTTCTCTTAGACCTGGATGTAGCGCGGGACAACCACCGGGCGCGACTGGGTCTTGTGGTAGAAGAAATCCTCCAGGGCGCGCTCCAGGTTCTTCGCCCCCTGCTTGTACTGCCGCTTGATCTCGGCCTTGGTGGCATCCATCAGCGCTTCAGCCCCCTTGGGGTACACGAAGCCCTGGCTGATGATCTGCGGTTCGCCCACCAGCTCCCGGCGTTTGTTGATCGGGATCAGGGCCACAACAAACCCGTCCTGGGAGAGGCGGTGCCGGTCGCGCAGCACGATCTCGCCGATTTCGCCAATCAACCGCCCGTCCACAAAGACGTCATCGGTCGCCAGGGGTTTGTCCGTCCAGGCCCGCTGCCCGTCCGTGACCCACGGGAGGCCGTTCCTGAGGATGAACACGTGGTCCGAGTCCATGCCGGTGGCCTGAGCCAGGCGCGCGTGGACGTGCAGGTGGCGGGACTCGCCATGGACCGGGATCAGGTACTTCGGCCTGACGGTCTCGATCATCGTGCGCAGCTCGTCCTGGCTGCCGTGCCCGGACACATGGACGGTCGCCATGGCTCCGTAAATCACATTTGCCCCGCGTTCGAACAACCGGTTGAGCATCCGGCCGACGTCTTCCTCATTGCCGGGGATGGTGCCCCCGGAGACGATGATCGTGTCGCCGGGGCCGACCTTGATGGTCGGGTGCTGGCCGTCGGCCATCCGGTTGAGGGCCGAACGCGGCTCGCCCTGCGAGCCGGTCGCCAGGATGAGCATCTTCTCTTTGGGTTTCTGCTCAGGATTCTCCACCAGCAGGTTGGGCGGGATATCGAGATACCCCAGCTCGCGCGCCAGTTGGACGTTTTCGGTCAGGCTGCGGCCGGCCATCGCCACGAAGCGCCCGTGTTTTTTGGCCAGGGTCATAATCTCCTGCACGCGGGCCAGGAGCGATGAGAAGGTGGCGATGATGATGCGCTCGCCGCGCGCCTGCGCGAACAAGCGGTCCAGCGTCTCGCCCACGACCTGCTCGGTCGGAGTGCGGCCGGGCCGGTCGGCATTGGTGCTGTCGCCCAGCATGGCGAGCACACCCCTCTGGGTGAGCTTGCGGAGGGTTTTCAGGTCCGTGGTGCGGCCGCCGGCAGGGGTTTCGTCCAGTTTGTAGTCGCCGGTGTGCACCAGGGTGCCGACCGGCGTGTCGATCACGAAACCGACCGAATCGGGGATCGAGTGGGCCACAGAAAAAGGCTTGATCTGGAAGGGGCCCAGGGGCAGGGTCTCGTTGGCCTTCAGAACCTCAAGCCTGGCCCGGTGCAGAACATTGGCTTCCTTCAGTTGGCGTTTCACGAGGCCCAGGGTGAGCGGGGTCCCGTAGATGGTGGTCTCGATCTCGCGCAGCAGGTACGGCAGGGCGGCGATATGGTCCATGTGGCCGTGAGTCAGCAGGATGCCCTTCAGCCGGTCCTGATTCCTGAGGATGTAGCTGAAGTCGGGCAGCACGAGGTCGATGCCGTACATGTCGCTGTCGGGGAACATCACCCCGCAGTCGACGACGATCATGCTGCGGCCATATTCGTACACGGTCATGTTTTTACCGATTTCCCCCAGGCCGCCGAGGGGGATGACACGCAAATTCTTTGCCATGGGATTCCTATACAAACGTGTGTTTCAACACGTGAAGATTGCAGCAGGGATCAGCGCGTGAGGCGCCAGAGTGGCCCCAGTCAACTGCCGGGATTTCAACCTTATCAACCTCAATGGAAACTGCTCTTGGGGAAGTGAAGGGGAATTTCCGTCTGCATGAAAAGCCATTATAAGCGCGGTTGGGCGTGATGTCAATGCAGACGTAATCAATCCGATAATTTTGGGCGGGCCAATGTGCGTTTGACGCCCTGGAAGGAAAGCGAGGCCCTTCCCAGGTGGAAGGGCCTCGGCGATTACCTCGGCGATTACCTCGGCGATGCTATTCGGATGCGGGGCGAAGCCTACGGCGTGATGCCGACCGGGATCGCGTACTCCTGCACCACGCCGTCGTTGCGCACGATGCGCAGGACGTAGCTCCGTGACGAGGTCGGACACTTCTCCTGCTGGCCGCTGCCGGCCACGCCCACGCCATCGAAGAAGACTTCGCGCACGTTGGTCACGGTCCAGTAGAAGGTGAAGCACGTGCCGGCCGGGTAGGTCATGCCATCGCCGACCGTCGAGCGGAAGTCCACCGTTGGGCCGGAAGGCGTCGAGGTGGGCAGCGGGGTTGGAGTCGCCGGCGGAGGCGGCGCGGTCACGAATGGCAGCGCGCTGCACGGGCCATCCAGGAGCACCACGCTGTTGGAAACCCAGCCCTGCCGCCCGTTGTAGTCGACCACGTACCAGGAGGAGTCGTTGTTGCGCCCGACCACGTTCAGGGACGTGCCGGTGGACAGCGTGCCGAAGGCCGGGTAGTCGGTGCCGGGGCCGGTGCGCACGTTGACGTTGAGGCTGCCGGTGGCGCGGCACACGCTGGAGGTGGGAGTCGCTGCCGGGGTGGCGGTCGCCGCCGGGGCGACGACGCTGCCGCCTGCCCCGATCCCGATCTGGACCGTGCCCTGAACGTTCGTCGAGGCCGAGCCGATTTCGACGACGTACTGGCCGCTGCCCGGCCCGACCGTCAGGCTGACGCCGCGCAGGGCTTCGCCAGCCATCCCGGCGATCAGGCTGCCCTGGGGATCGTACACGCGCGCCAGGAACGCGAACCCGGCGGTGTCCGTGCCGATGTTCAGGGTCTGGTTGGCGTTTGGCAATGCCTCGAAGCCCGCCAGGACCGGCACCACGTTGGGCGGCAGATTCACCATCTGCGGCGCGTTCTGGGCCAGGGTTGTGCTGAGGGACACCGGGCGGCCGTCCAGGAGGAGCAGGAAGTCGCCGGGGGTGTTATTGGCGTTGTTGACGATGATCGAGTAGGTCCCGGTCTGGAGGATGATGTGGTTGAGGCGCACCATGCGGCCGCTGCCTCCGCTGAAGGGGTCCCCGGCGCTGATGGCGATCTGGCGCTGGTCCGCGCCGAGCAGGTTGGCCGTGGGCTGCATGTCGGGGGTCAGCCCGGCGATGACGAGGCTGATCAGGTCGCCCGCGTTCGCGCCGAAGCTGTAGATGACGAACGGTGCGTTGGCCGTCAGGCTGCCGGTGACGCTGCTGCCATAGGAGATGACTCCGCCCTGGGCCAGCGCCATGCCGCCCGACCCGGCCAGCAGGGCCAGTCCCAGACAGAGCGCCAGCGCCAGCCGCCAGGGCGCTCTCGTGAAGTGCTTGGTAGATCCCATGAACCCTTCTCCTTACCCGTCAAAACGGACAAACATTCCCGCTAATGTGCGCAGGCATGTCTCCATCTTATCACATCGAGGGTGGAACGCATCCGGCAGGAAAGTACCATTCCCGGGGGCGTGGGGTAACCGGTGGAGGGCAGCAGGGCGACAGTCGGCCGGCCGTCGCCCTGGCGGAGGGGTTAGAGTCTGTAGACCTCGGTGCCTTCCGCTACGTCGTCGTCGACCTTCAGGGCGATTTCCTGGCCGGCCCGCGCCGACTGGATGAACTGGTGGTGGATCTGCATCGAGGTGACGTCCTGCTCGAAGAGCGTGTATCCGCGCCTGACGAAGCGCACCCGGTCGCCAACGGCCAGGCCGTCCTCCAGTTGCAGGACGGCGACCTGGATCTGCCTGAAATAGTGGGTTACTTTACCAATGCGCCCGTCCATACAGCCTCCTGGGCGAGTCAAAAGAGGATAGCGCATTCGGGGGGGATGGAGAACAACAACGCTGATGCCGGCCGGCTCCGTCTGGATAACCGGCAGGCGCTAACCGATCAAGGTTGCCTGATCGAGTTTGAGCAGGGCTTCATCAAGCAATCCGAGGGGGATGGGCCGGGTGGGATCGGCAATCAGCGCGGCCAGCAAGCGCCGCAAGCTCGCCTGCTGCTGGGACTTGATCATCCCCTGGGCGGCGCGGATGGTTTCGACGGCGGCGGTCTTGTGCCGGACGGCGGCCGCCGGATCGCCCAGGACGGCGATGAAGTGCTCGGCCTCGATGAAGTTGTACAGGGCGTTCGGCGGCGGCGCGATCGGGGTGGGATGTTCGGGGACGAAGTGGACGCGCTTCTGGAAGAAGTCGCGCTGGATTTTGTGGTACATGCGCAACTGGGTCCACATCCGGAGCCGGGCGATCAGGACGGGCAGCAGGAACAGAAACACGACGAGCACCAGGAGCGGCACTAACATGAGCCAGTTCTCCACTCACGGGCCATTGATCCCATTGTACCAGCGATTCTGGGGTGCAAAGGCGAAACGAACTGCCAAGATGAACTGCCAGGACGCCAGAGAAAAACGTGGAGAAAAGCAAAACGTAGAAAAACCCCCAACGCAGAGGAAGAAACAGGACTCTTCTGGTTCTTCCTCTGCGCTCTCCGCGTCTTCCGCGGTGAGAGGCTTTTCAGGCTGCCGTGATGGCCCGGATGCGCCTGGAATGGTTAGAACATCCCCACGATCAGCCCGTCCATGAAGACGTTGAGCAGCCAGTGGGAGAACGTCACCGGCCAGATCGAGCGGGCGGCGTAGGCCACCGCGCCCGCCCCCAGGCCCCAGATCAGCGTGCCCCACAACTCCGGCAGCGGCTTGCCCAGGTGCCAGGCCGTGTAGGAGAGCATCTGGATCAGGAGGGCGTAGCGGTCGAAGTAGAACGCGCCGGGCAGGCCCTTGTCCGCGCCGGCCTTGCGCGCGACCACATCCTTGAGTTGGACCGTGGCGACGCCTTCTTCCGTCCGGACCTGGACCTCGTCGTCCTTGACTCCCGCCAGCCCGAACAGCAGGTAGCCCCGGAAGATGAACTCGATCGCGATGAAAAACGGGAAGTAGATCAGCTCGTAGGCGATGAAATCCCCGAAGGTGGCGAAGGGCCGGTAGAACGGGTAGACGGCCTGCATCGCCGGATCGCGCGCGCCGATGAAAAACACCGGCAGGGCGACTACGGTCAGCACCACGAACGAGAGCAGCGCGAAGCGCCGCCGGTTGGCCGGGGGCAGGCCCAGCCCGTAGGCTGAAAGCGGCTGCTTGAAGACGAAGCGGATCAGCAGGATGGGGATGCCTACCAGCAGGATTGCCCCGCCGAAGAACGAGATCAGCTCGTTGTCCCAGGGCACGCCGGGAATCAGCACCGGGCGGATGCCCACGTCCACGCCGGGGCCGCGCCAGTCCGGCCAGACCGCGCCGAGCAGTTCCAGGTTGCCGTGATAGCCCCACAGCATGATCAGCACGAAGGCCGAGCCAAAGATCATCGCGGCGCGCTCCACCCGGAAGGCGCGCAGCGAATACCAGATCACCCGGGCCAGGGTGAGAATCGTGGGATTTTGAAGCTCGGACTCGTCGATCCCGTCCGCGAAGCGCTGCCAGATCGTCCGCATGCGACTCTCTCCCCTTACCCGACGCGCAGGCGGCGGCGGTAGAAGCCGCGCATGATCGCGTTGACCAGCAGCACGATGATCCCGCCCGCCGCCCCCAGCACCAGCGAGCGCAGGGTGGGATCGTTGATTCCGAACGGCCAGCCGGGCGTGAAAGTCCAGCCCAGGGAGCCGGTCCAGCCGAGGGCGTTGGCCAGCTCTGCCGCCCCGGTGATGACGGTGCCGATCAGAAATTGCACCAGGTCGCTCCGCTGGCGGAGCAGCATCGCCAGCGTGCACAGCGCGACCCCGAAGCCGCCCACGATCACCGGGATGACCAGCCAGCCGGGATGGAAGGCGTAAAAGCCCCCGGTGGCGGACGTGATTTCAATCAGGATGCCGAGCACGATCCCCACCAGGACGTACTTGATCCACAGCCACGGCTGGGTTTCCAGGGCCATGGCGCGGACCTTCGCTTGCTCCTCGAAGTAGTAGCGGGTGGTGGGGCGCATGCCTTCCAGCAGAGTGTGCCGGGCCTCCCAGCCGAAGTCGCGTTTGGCCTTGCCGGGGTCGGCCACCCAGTAGCGGTGGCGCAGCTCGCGGACCTTGTCGCGGGTGGTGGCGGGGCGGGAGCGCGTGTAGCGGTAGCCCAACTCAGCCAGGGGCGCGACCAGCCCCAGCACCCACAATGGAGTCGGCAGGGTCAGGCCGCGCGGTCTGTCCATTGCGGCGGCCGTGGTCTTGATCACCTGGGTGGTGGTCAGCACTTCTGGATGGTTGAGGAAGTAGGTCTGCCCAACCGCGCTGGGGCTTTCCGCCGCCGCGATCATGCCCTCGACCAGGTCTTCCACGTAGACCATCACCGCGTAGCTGGGCTGGAAGCCGGTCGTGGGATGCAGTCCGGCGGCGATCGCGCCGAACGTCTGGCTGATGTCGCGCTCGCGCTCGCCATAGACGGCCGCCGGGCGCACGATCGTCGCCGGAATCCGGTCCGCGAAGGAATGCACGGCCTCCTCGGCCGCTGCCTTGGACTGCCCGTACCAGGAGACCGGGTGCGGCGCGGCTTCCTCCGTGAGCGGGGTCTGATCCGCGCTCGGCCCGGCCCCGGCCAGGCTGGAGGTCAGCACGAAGCGCCGGAAGCCCGGCCCGGCGTACTGTTCCACCGCGCGCAGCAGGTTGAGCGTGCCCTGGGTGTTGACCTCGTCGAAGGTCGCCTGCTCCGGGACGAGCAGGGCCGCCGCCAGATGGAAGACGATCTCGACGCCTTCCACCGGTGCGCGCAGGGTCTCCGGCTCGCGCACGTCGCCCAGGTAGAGCGTGACCGGCAGGCCGCGCAGGGCAGTGAGATCGCTGGTCGGGCGGACCAGGGCGCGCACGGTATGCCCCCGGGCCAGCAGGGCCGGGATCAGGTGCGAGCCGATGAAGCCGTTGGCTCCGGTTACAAGTACTTGCGCCACAGTTCCACCTCCGGATCGGTCTGGCGGACCAGCAGGCCCTCGAACAGGCGGACAAGCCCCTGGGGGATGTTGAACAACCACTGCCAGCGGCTGACGTGCGGGAAGCGCGGGTCCATCTCGCTGGCGGCCGAGCGCGACAGAACCCGGCTGAGCCAGTAGTTTTCCTCGATGACGTCCAGGGCCTTGACGGCGAAGGGCCGTACGTTGTCCCACGGATGCCAGGGGGACATATCCCCCGCGCGGGCAATCTTGATCTGGCCCCAGCGAGCCATTGCCTCGCGGATCACGGGGTTGGCCGGCGGGTCGATCTGCATCTTCTCCCCGGCGACCCAGTCCAGCGCGTAGAGGTTATCCGAGGCGAAGATCGTGCGGGTGACGTTGGGGTTGGCGTCCCGCACGTGGCCGGTGAAGCCGTCGCCGCTGATCCAGGCGTCCAGGAAGCCGAAGTGGACCGGGAAGGCATCCACGATCAGGATGCAGGCCTGGTAGAACTCGATGTGCTTGCCGTGGTAGTGCAGCATCTTGTCCCACTCCGGCAGGCAGCCGTAAATGTTCTTGAGGCAGGCGGTGTAGTAACACTGCCAGTGGGTTTTGTTCTTGGCGAAGGAGATGCGGTAATCGGCTTCCGCCCAGGCGCGGCCGACCTTGTGCTGGCCCAGCGCGCCGCCGTAGTCGTGCGCGATCGTATCCTCGGATAGATCGACGATGGCGTAACCCTCGCCCGTGTAGCCGCACATCGCGGCCACCTCCGGGACGCGCCGCCCGGTGAACGAGTAGTTGTAGACGTTCTGGGCCTCCACCACGCTGAACTGGCTGAAGCCCTCCCCGCGCATCAGGTCGATCAGCTCCTCCACCAGGGCGGGGTCGGTGTAGACGGGGGAGTTTTCCCGGCGGACGGCGGCGGTCATGATGTTGGGCTTGATCGCGATGCGGAAGTCCTCCTTGGGCTTGCCGCTGGCCTGCCACCGGGCCAGCAGATTGGGCACGAACCCCGCCTGGCGGGCGGCGGTGTGCAGGGCGTCCCGCCGGTCATTGCCGGAGGTGAGGACGACGACGGAATCCTGAGAGTAAATCGGGTGGGGATGGGTAGGGGGTATCATGTCTCGTCACAATAACACTTTTTACGGTCATCTTTATCACTATACACCTGTTTTCATAGTGGCGATCCATGCCCCCTGTGTACTGGATGGAATCGGATAGGCTGGCCGGAGAATCAAACCGGCCGGGCGCTCCAGAGCAGCGGCCCGGCCGGACGGAAGGAAACGTTGCGCGGCGGTCAAGTCCGCCGCGGTCAAGTCTGCCGCGGTCAGTCCGCCGCGGCGACCTTCCCGGATGCCTCGATGTATTCCAGGGACTGGTGGCGGAAGTAGGTATTGTACAGCTCCGCGTAGTGCCCGCCCTGGTCCAGCAGCGACTGGTGAGAGCCTTCCTCGATGATCTTGCCGTCGCTCAGGACGATGATCCGGTCGGCGTTGCGGATGGTCGACAGGCGGTGGGCGATGACGATCGAGGTGCGACCCTCCAGCAGCGTGTCCAGCCCTTCCTGGATGAGCGCCTCGGTCAGCGGGTCGACGCTGGCCGTCGCTTCGTCCAGGATGAAGATGGACGGTTTCTGGAGCATGACCCGCGCCAGGGCCACGAGCTGGCGCTGGCCCATCGACAGGTTGCCGCCGCGCTCGCCCACTTCGCTGTCCAGCCCGTTCGCCAGGCTGTGAATCCAGTCTCCCCCCCCGATCTGGTGGGCCGCCTCCTCGACCTCGCGGTCGGTGGCGCTTGGCCGGCCGTAGCGGATGTTCTCCCGCACGCTGCCATCGAACAGGAACGGGGTCTGGGTCACCACGCCGAGCCGGGCGCGGAAGTGGCCCAGGTCCAGCGTGCGGATATCCACCCCGTCGACCAGGATGCGCCCGCTCTGGAACTCGTAGAAGCGGGCGATGAGCTTGGCGATGCTCGACTTGCCCGCCCCGGTGTGGCCGACCAGGGCCAGGGTCTCGCCGGGCTGGATATCGAGCGAGAAGCCGTCGAGCACGACCTCATTCTCGTTGTAGCTGAAGAACACGTTCTGGAAGCTGATCGCGCCGCGCATGGATGCAAGCTGCCGGTGGTCGCGCTGGATGACCTTCGGCTCGGCGTCGATCAGGGCGAAGACGCGCTCCCCCGCCGCCAGGCCGAGCTGGAACTGGCTCCAGAACGAGGCGATGCTCGTGATCGGGAACCAGAACAGGGCGATGCCCTGCACGAACAGGTACCAGTTGCCGGCGGACAGTACCCCCGTCTCGACGTTGCGCCCGCCGAAATAGACGATCGCCGCCGTGCCGACGCCTGCCACGATGTTGAGGATCGGGAAGATGCCGCTGAACACGTAGCCGCTGCGCGAGTTGATCCGGAAGGCGCGCTCGTTGAGCTTCGAGAACTCGTCGTAGATGGCCTGCTCCTGGCGGAAGGTCTTGGCGACGCTGATGCCGGCGACGGTCTCCTGCACGAGCGAGCTGACTTCCGCCCGGATGCGGCGTGAGTGGGTGATCGTGAAGCGCGCGACCCGCCGGAAGGCCAGGGCGATGGCGAAGATGACCGGCGTCATCAGGACCAGAATCAGGGTCATCCCCGCGTCGACGCTGAACAGGTAGCCAAAGAGCAGCACCACGAGCAGGAGCTGGCTGATCAGGTCCATCGTCAGCGTGACCACGGTCGCGAACGACTGGGTATCGGAGGTGACGCGGCTGACGATCTTGCCGGACGTATACTCGTCGTAGAACGACAGGTCGCGCTCCACCACGGCATCGAAGGCATCCTCGCGCACCTTGTAGACCACGTCTCCCACCGCTTCGGCCGACAGCCAGCGGCGCACGAAGTTGAACAGCCACGACAGGCTGGCCAGCCCCATCGCCAGCACCGAAAAGGTCGTGATCACCTGCGTCGAGGGATCGACCTGGAGCGTATCCAGCCCGCGCGAGATGACGATCGGCAGCACGGTGCTGAGCAGCGAGGTCAGCAGGATCATGACCGCCACCAGGGCCATTTTGCGGGTGTGCGGCTTGAAGTAGCGGATGATGCGTGTCACCAGCTCGCGGTCGCTGTAGCGGCGGTCGTACTTTTCGGGGTCAAGCCCGTCCATGAGGAAGCCCATCGCATCGTCTCCTTCAGCCTAGGCTGTCTGCACGGCGCTGGATGGCGCGGCCATGTCCACTTCAAGCGGAGGCAGCTCCACGTCATACCGGGCGAAGATGCGCCGGTAGTGGGGGGAGCGGCGCAGCAGTTCGTCGTGGGTGCCCGCCGCGACGAGCTTGCCCTCGTCGACGACCAGGATTTGATCCGCCCAGCGGATTTGCGACAGGCGGTGCGTGATCAGGATCGTGGTACGGCCCTGCTGGGCGCGCCGGATGGCCTTCTGGATTTCGTCTTCCGTGGCGCTGTCAATGGCGCTGGTCGAGTCGTCCAGGATCAGGATGCGCGGGTCGCTCAGAAAGGCGCGGGCCAGGGCCAGGCGCTGGCGCTGCCCGCCGGAGAGGGTGACTCCGCGCTCGCCGAGTTCGGTGTCGTAGCCGTCCTTGAAGCTCATGATGAAGTCGTGAGCCTGGGCTTCTTTGGCCGCCTGCTCGATTTGCTCCTGCGTCGCGGTCGGGAAGCCAAAGGCGATGTTCTGGGCGATGCTGCGCGAGAACAGGAAGACGTCCTGCTCGATCTTGGAGATTTGCGAGCGCAGCGAGTCGAGGCTCCAGTCGCGTACGTCGATGCCGTCGATCAGCACCCGGCCGTAGGTGGCGTCGTAGGTGCGGTTGATGAGCTGGCTGAGCGTGCTCTTGCCGGAGCCGGTCTGCCCGACCAGGGCGATGGTCTGCCCCGGTCTGATGTGGAGCGAGACCCGGTCGAGGACGTGGGTATGGTTGTAGGCGAAGGTCACTTTTTCGAAGCGGATGTCGCCCTGCACCGTGCTCCGGTGCCCGTTGGGATTCTCGTCCAGGTCGGTTTCGGCCTGGAGGATGCGCAGGATGCGCCGCGCGCCGGCCACGCCCGCCTGCACCAGGGAGATGGTGAAGATCGTGGCGAAGGTCGGCCAGCGCAGCACGCCGACGATGCCCATATAGGCCACGATGTCCGCGATCTGGATCTGGCCGTTCTGGTAGAGCGTCATGGCGTGCAGGAAGCACAGCCCGTAGGCGATCCCGAAGAGCAGGACGGGCAGGTAGCGCGCTTCCAGGTAGCCCTGTTTGACGAAGAAATCGCGGTAGAGGTGGGCCGAGGCGCGGAACTTGCGCCGCTCGAAGGCTTCTTGCGCGCTGGCCTTGACGACCTCGATGCCGGAGATGGTCTCTTCCAGCCCGGCATTGATCTTGCCGAACTGGTCGCGCTGGCGGCGCACGATGGGGTCGAGCTGGCGCACGTAGCGGGTCACGGCGATGATGTAGGTGAGCACGAAGATCACCGGCACCAGCAGCAGCTCGAAGCGCAGCGTGGCGGTGTAGACCAGCGGGACGATGATGCCGACCAGGGTCTCGATCGTGATCGCCACGCCGGGGTTCATCATGCCGTTGAGCTGCTGGACGTCGTCGGTGGCGCGGGCCATGATGTCGCCGACGCGCTGCTGGCTGTGAAAGGACTGGCTCTTGCCCAACAGATTGCGGTACAGCTCGTCGCGGGCGTCGACTTCCAGGCGCTGGGCGATGGTTTCGACCGAGATCGTGCCGATCAGGTTGCACAGGCCGTCGAGGATGAGCAGACCCAGGATGGACAGCGCGATGCGCGGCAGCACGTCCGTGCCGGTCGGTTCCAGGACGCCCTGCACGGCCTTCCCGACGAGCACCTGCGCGCCGGTATAGGAGCTGTACGCGCCGACGTACAGCAGGACGGTCAACAAGAAGAACCAGCGATAGCGCAGCACGTGGGAGATAATCCACCGGCTGGCGCTGGTCTGCGTGTACTGGTAAGCATTCTGTACCGTAAATTCAGTTTTGGCCACGCGCTCCTCCGTCGTCGTCGCTACCCACGGTCAGGGATGGGACAGCAGTGTGAGCGAGGACGCGAACGTTTGTTCGCGAACCTATGAATCGTAACATGGAATGCGCTGAAATTCAACGGCCGAGTTGTACAGGCGGCCGGGTGAGGCTGGGCATCGGCGTTGGCTTCTCGGAATGGCGTATTGCAGAATAACGAAAATGCTACATAATTTACCTTAAAAGTGAGTTATGGGTCTTTTGCCCGAAAAGGATTTTTGAAACATGAAACGTCTGGGTCGACTCATGCTGGTTGTTGTTTTTCTTGTCGTCGCCTCATCGCCGCTACGCCCGGCGCAGGCCGCCACCAGCGAGGAATTGCTGGCGCTTATCGGCGAGGCTTATGACAACTTTTTTGCACTCGAAAGCCTCACGGCGGAGTCCGTACAGGTCTATGAGGCCCATGTCGAGGTCCTTCGGCTGAAACTGGATTTCACTTACCACGCGGACATCACCAGCGAAGTCCTGCCCGGTGGGGATACGTTCACGGCCCACTCCCTGTTTGATATCAATATGACCAGCAATATGGAGCAGGGACCTATGAACGCGACGCTGGAGTTGTTCATGGACGGTCCCAACGTCTACGGGCGTATTCCGAGCGCATCCTTCACCGGCAGCAACGACGCGGGACAGATTTATCCGGATTGGGTGAACACAGCCAGCCTGCCCGCCAATGCGAGTCCCGCCTATCAGGGCATCAACGCGTCGATGTTCTTGCAGCTTTTTGGGATGAACTACCTGTTTCTGCCCAACACAGTCGCCAGTGTGTCTGAACTTCAGCCCCAGGAGGTTGATGGGCAGATGATGCGGGTGGTGCAGGTCATTTTCACCTCGCTGAATCTGGAAGCGGCAGGACTGATGGATAACATGGTTGAGGTCTTTAACGGTCAGGCTATGGGGGCCTGGACAGAAGACATGACCCGTGAGATGCTGTCCGGATCAGGCTACACATTCGCCATGTGGATTGGGGAGGAGGACCATCTACCCCACCAGTTTGCGGATTTCATTGAGATCGAATCCCACATAACCTTTCAGGGGCGGAGGGCGAATATCTCCGCGACTATGGCCACAGCAACCGAGATCACCAGCATGAATGAGGCGCTTACCCTCACTCCTCCGGAGTTGGAGGCGACTGAGTAGTCTGCTGCGGAGGTCCCGGCCCGGGCGAATGGGCTTTCCCGCGCTGGATCTCCGATAATCCAGCGCGGGTTTTCCATTCCCTATCTATTTTGCTCAGTCAAGTTCAGTAGGATTGACGTACCAGAGGCCGGACTGCGGGATTGACACGGCATGGGTTTTCATTACACTTCTGCGCGCACGTCATAGCAACGGTGCAATTATTCCGATGACCAGGGCCGCCTTTCCGCCCGAACCCGTCAGCACGCCGCGCAGGTCCACTCGAAAGGCTCACTTCCTCGAACGGGAAGGCGAGCTTTTTGTTTGCCAGAACGGTTTGGGGGTTCGCATCCTGGCCTGTGTCCTGGAATCATGGTTGACTGGAGAACCAAACACATCCTTATGCATATCATCCGCGCTTTGCCTAATCCCCTTCCAATCTGGCGCGAGGAATTCCGGGGCTACAATACCCAGGTATTCCAGCGCGACCTGATGGCCGGCGTGACCGTCGCGGCGGTGGCGTTGCCGCTGGCCCTGGCCTTCGGCGTGGCCTCCGGGGCCACGGCCGCGGCCGGCCTGGTGACCGCGATCCTGGCCGGAGTGATCATTGGCGGCCTCGGCGGGGCGGGCTACCAGATTTCCGGGCCGACCGGGGCGATGTCCGCCGTGCTGATCGTGCTGGCGAGCCGCTACGGCCTCGAAGGGATGTGGATGGCCGGGCTGATGGCCGGGATCGTCCTGCTCTTGCTGGGCCTCTTCAACCTGGGGCAGATCGTCAACTTCATTCCCTCGGCCGTCATTGCCGGATTCACCAGCGGGATCGCGGTCATCATTTTCATCGGGCAGATCGACAACCTGCTGGGGGTGAGTACTGAAGCCGCCGAGAACGCCCTGGTCAAGCTCACCCACTATTTTCGCTTCGACTATACGCCCAATTGGGCCGCGCTGGGCCTGAGCCTGCTGGTGATCCTGATCATGGTCTTGTGGCCCAAACGCCTGAATGCCCGTTTCCCCGGCTCGCTGCTGGGCCTGATCGCGGCGACCGTGCTCTCCGTGGCGCTGAACCTGGACGTGCCCGTGATCGGCAGCATCCCGCAGACGATCCTGCTCGACCAGCGCCTGCTGCCGGCCAACATCCCCTGGGATCACGTGCAGGAATTGATCATGCCGGCCCTGTCGATCGCGGCCCTGGGGGCGATCGAAAGCCTGCTGTGCGGCACGGTGGCCGGACGGATGGCCGGTGTCAAGATGGACTCCGCCCAGGAGCTGGTCGCGCAGGGGGTGGGCAATATCGTCATCCCGTTCTTCGGCGGTGTTCCGGCCACGGCGGCCATCGCCCGGACGAGCGTCGCCATCAAGAGCGGTGGGGTCACGCGGGTGATGAGCCTGGTCCATTCCGCCGCGCTGCTGCTGGCCGCCCTGGTGCTGGCTCCGGTGATCTCGCGGGTCCCGCTGGCGGCCCTGGCGGGGGTGCTGGTCGTGACGGCCTGGCGGATGAACGAGTGGCACGAGATCAGGGAAATCTTCCGCCGCCGCTTCAAGAGCGCCCTCATTGCCTTCATCAGCACCCTGATCGCCACCGTGGCGCTCGACCTCACCCAGGCGATCGTGATGGGCATTGGCCTGTCCGCGCTGATTTTTGTCGTGCAGATCAGCCGGATCAAGGTCGCGCTGGCCCCGGTATCGGTGGAGAAGATGCGCGCCGATGGCTACGAGATGCAGTACGACGCCAACCGTATCCTGGTGGTGTACATCATGGGGCCGTTGTTCTTCGGCACCGTGAATACCTTCAATACGATGTTGGAGAAGACTAACGGCAACCAGGATATCATCCTGAGTCTGCGCACCGTCCCGCTGCTGGATACGACCGGTCTCGGCGCGATCGAGACGCTGATCCACCGGCTGGAGGGTGAGGGGCGGCGCGTCTACCTCAGCGGCCTGTCCGAGCCGGTGCGCTCCTATCTGGAACGGGCCGGGGTGATCCACCATCTGGGCGAGGATCGGGTGTTCTGGAGCGCCTACGAGGCCATCGTCGCCGCCGACCGCTTCCGGGCGGAGACGTTCCGCAAGCGCCAGACGGGGGAGTATCCGCAGGTGCAGCCCGCGTAACGGTGGGGCGAACCGGCGGTGAATCGAGGCGGGGGAGGGGCGTTTGCCTCTCCCCCGCCTGTTGATTCAGCGGCTTACTGCGCGTTCGGGCAGGCGAAGGTGTTGCAGACTGCCTGCGCGTTGCTCGGATCGACCGTGTCGAAGGGCAGCACGACCCAGCGCGGCGGCACGACGTGCTGCGTCAGGATCAGATTGGCCCACTCGATGGCCTGGCGGCCGCCGGTCGGATAGACGAAGGTCACGCCCAGGCGGCCTTCCAGGACGGACATGATGCCGCCGTCGGGGGTAGGCAGGGCGTCGATGCCGATGAACAGGACCTTGCTCAGGTCGATCCCGGCATCCTCGGCGGCGATGTACGCGCCCTCGGCCATCGGGTCGTTGTGGCCGTAGAGGATGTCCAGGTCAGGGTTGGCCTGGAAGGCGGCAGCGGCGGCCGGGACGGCGCGCTCGCGCAGCCAGTCGGCGTTCTGCGAGAAGACGATGTTGGCTTCGCTCAGGCCACCGGCCTCAAGCCCCATGCGGAAGCCATCGCCCCGGTCCTGGGCGGGCGGTGCGCCCTCCAGGCCGCGGATCTCGGCGATCTTGCACTCGGCGCGGCCGTTCTCGGCGCACCAGTTGGCGGCGTATTCACCGGCCGCCTGGCCGATGGCGACGTTGTCCGCCCCGATGAACATCGAGTAATTCGGATCGACCAG
>JARKOQ010000230.1 GCA_029976005.1 Aggregatilineales bacterium
GGTGACGGAGGAAGGCAGCAAGGGAGCCGACGCCGGGCTGGCCCTGGTCAACCGGGCCGGGCGGGCCATCTCCGACCTGACCCACACCATCGAGGAAGCGGCGCAGGCGGCGGTCCAGATCGCGGCCAGCGCCCAGCAGCAGACCAATGGCATCGAGCAGTTGGCGGGGGCGATCTTCGCCATCCGCCAGGCCAGCGCCCAGACCGCCGCCAGCACTCGCCAGGCCGAACAGAGCGCCAAGGACCTGACTGCCATCGCCCGCCAACTGAACGAAAAACTCCAGGGCTTCCGGGCCGAATAGGAACACTGAGGTACACACGATGGGAAAACCGGATGACGATCTGCTGCGCGACCTGCTTCCTACCTTTCGGGCGGAAGCCGCCGACCACCTGCAAGCCATGAACCAGGCGCTGCTGCGCCTGGAACGCCAGCCCCCCGACGCCGAGCGCCAGGAACTGCTGCGCACGGCCTTCCGGGCTGCCCATAGTCTGAAAGGCGCGGCGCGGGCGGTCAGCCTGAACGAGATCGAGGCGCTGGCTCACGCCATGGAAAGCGTGCTTCAGTCGGCGCGCGATGCCAACGCCGTGCTCAAGCCGGATACCTGCGACGTGCTGTACGATGCGCTGGATGCCATGCAGCATCTGCTGGAAGGCAAGGAGTCCGATCTGAACGCGCTGCATGCCCGTCTGGCGGCGGCCGGGGGCGAGCAGCCCGCCCCGCAGGCCGAGCCTGCGCCAAAGAAGGCCGCCCGCCCGGCCGCGAAGCCTGCCAGCCCGAAGGCGGAAGCGCCGCAATCGCCCGGCGGCCCGCAGCCTTCCGGCGGCCCGCAGCCGGAAAGCGGCCCACAGGCCGAGGCCGGCGCGCAGGCGGACAGCGGCCCTGCTTTCGCCCCCGGCGCGGAGACGATCCGGGTGGCGGTGGACAAGCTCGATACCCTGATGGCCCAGGCGGGCGAGCTGGTGATCAGCCGGATCAGCGCCGGGCAGCGCGTGGCCGATACCCAGGCCCTGCGCAACCGGGTCGCCCAGGCCATGCGCACCTGGCGCGAGCTGCGCGTCCTGCAATCCCAGATCAAGGGCGACGTCGCGCGCCACCTCAACGATCTGCTCAACCAGCACTACGAGCAGCTTCAAACCCTGTCCCGCGAGCTGGATTCGCTCGACCGGGCCTTCAATACCGACACAACCCGGCTGGGCATGGTCGCCAGCCAGCTTCAGGATGAAGTTCGCCGCGTGCGCATGGTGCCCTTCCAGACGATCGTGCTCGGCCTGGAACGGGCCGTCCGCGACGCGGCCCACGCCGAGGGCAAGGAAGTCGATCTGATCGTGCGCGGCGCGGACGTGGAGCTGGACAAAAAAGTACTGGAGATGCTCAAGGACCCGCTGCTCCACCTGCTGCGCAACGCGGTCGGCCACGGGATCGAGACTCCGGACGCGCGCCGCAACGCGAAGAAATCCCCGACCGGGCAGGTCCGGCTGGAGATTCAGCAGCGCGGCAGCGAGGTGCGGATCGTGGTCGGCGACGATGGCCGCGGCTTCGACCTCCAGGCCCTGCGCGAAGCCAGCGCCCGCCACGGCGGCCCCGTCCTGGACGAAAACGCCAGCCGCGACGAGATCATCGCCCTGGCCTTCCTGCCGGGCATGACCACCGCCCAGAAGATCACGTCGATGTCCGGGCGCGGGGTGGGTCTGGACGTGGTGCGCCAGCGCCTGGAGTCGCTCCAGGGCCGGATCGAGATCAGCAGCACCTTCCGCGAGGGCACGACCTTCACCCTGGCCGTGCCCGCCTCGCTGACCATGACGCGCGGCCTGCTGGTTTCCGTCGGCGGCGCGACCTACGGGCTGCCCCTGCTGTCGGTGGAGCAGATCGTGCCCCCCAAGGACATCTTCCACGTCGAGGGCCAGCCGATGCTGATGATCAACGAGGCCCCCCTGCCGCTGGTTCCCCTGCCGGCCCTGCTGGAGCTGGAAGGGGCGGCGGGCAGCGCCTCGCTCCATCCCCTGGCGGTTGTGCTGGGGGTGGCCGAGCAACGCATCGCGGTCCTGGTCGACGACGTGATCAATGAGCAGGAGCTGGCCGTCAAGCCGCTCGGCAAGCCGCTGCGCCGCGTGCGCAACGTGAGCGGCGCGGCCCTGCTGGGCGACGGCCGCCCGGTGATCGTGCTCAACCCGGCCGATCTGGTCAAGACTGCGCGCGGCCGCCGTCGGAGCTATACTCTGACTATCGGCCAGCCGGTCGAGGAAGACCGGCCGCCGGCGCACATCCTGGTCGTGGACGACTCGATCACGACCCGCACGCTGGAAAAGAATATCCTGGAGACCGCCGGCTACCGGGTCTCGATCGCCACCGATGGCATCGAAGCCCTGCGCTGCCTGGAAGCCGACATGGCCGACATCGTGGTGAGCGACGTCCAGATGCCGAACATGGACGGCATCGAGTTCACCCGGACGCTGCGCGAAAGCAACCGCTACGGCAACATGCCCATCATCCTCGTCACCTCCCTGGAGAGCCGCGAGGATCGCGAGCAGGGGATGCTGGCCGGAGCGAATGCCTACATCGTCAAGCGCGGCTTCGATCAGGCGGAACTCATCGCCACGATTGAGCAGTACCTGAGTTAGGCGGAACGGATGAGCAAGCAGGTTCGCGTTCTGGTCGTCGACGATAGCCCCACCGTGCGGGCCTTGCTCTCCGGGGCGATCAATGCCGCCCCGGACATGCAGGTGATCGGCGAGGCCGTGTCGGGCCGCCAGGCGATCCGCATGACCGAGGAACTGCGCCCGGACGTGGTCCTGATGGATATCGTCATGCCCGACCTGGACGGGGTGGAGGCCACGCGCGAGATCATGGCCCGCACCCCCACCCCGATCGTCGTGATCAGCGCCAGCCTGGATCGCCACCAGACCGACATCGCTTTCCAGGCCATGAGCGCCGGCGCGCTCAACGTCCAGCCCAAGCCGGGCAACCTGCGCAATCCGGCCAACGCCGGCCAGATGGCCGGCCTGCTCAACACCCTGCGGGCGATGTCCGAGGTCAAGGTCATCCGCCACCGCCGCCGCTTCCAACCGGAGCCGCCGCCCGCGCCGCTGGCCGCGCCGGAAGTCCCGGTCCATACCGCCGCCGCGCCGGAAATCGTGGGCGTGGTCTCGTCGACCGGGGGCCCGGCCGCCCTGCACGCGATGCTGCGCGTGCTGCCGGCGGATTTTTGCCTGCCGATCGTGATCGTGCAGCACATCGCGCCCGATTTCACCGCCTCGCTGGTGGACTGGCTGGGCCGCGTGATCAGCCTGCCGGTGATGGAAGCCCAGCCCTACGAAACACCCCGCCCCGGCACGGTCTACCTGGCCCCCGGGGGCAGCCACCTGACCCTGACCACCGGGCGGCGCTTCGCCCAGGTGGACGAGCCGCGCAACCACCCCCACATCCCCTCCGGCGATGTCCTGCTGGAATCGCTGGCCCGCGGCTACGGGCCGCATGGGGTCGGCGTCGTGCTGACCGGGATGGGCCGCGACGGCGCCTCTGGCCTGCGGGCCATGGCCGAAGCGGGCGCGCTCACCCTGGCTCAGGATGAAGCCTCCTCGGTGGTGTATGGCATGCCGCGCGAGGCCGCGGCGCTCGGCGCGGCGCGCCACATCCTGCCGCCGGTCGAGATCGCCCGCGTGCTCGCCGAATTGAGCCGCAAGTTGCAAGCAGAGAAGAGGACCCCATGACCCGACAACCGCTGGCCGTCGTCGTCGAAGATAGCCCGACTCAGGCCCGGCAGATCGCTGCCAACCTGAACCGCCACAATGTTGCCACCGTGATCGCCACCGATGGCCCGGAAGGGCTGCGGGCCGTGGACGAACACCACCCCGATCTGGTGGTGCTGGACGTGAACCTGCCCACGATGGATGGCTACCAGGTGTGCCGCCGCCTGAAGCGGGACGCCAGCACAGCCAATATCCCGGTCGTGATGCTCACCACGGCGGACGATTCCGAGGCCACCCTCAAGGGACTTGAAGCCGGGGCCGACGACTACATCCCCAAAGACGTCTTCGCGGCCGAGAACCTGCTCTCAACGCTGGTCGCCCTGGGCATCGTGAAAGGGTAATCCCGATGATGGAAGGAATGCGCATTCCCGTCCAGGGCACGTTCGACGTAGCCCTGGCGCGCAACCTGCTGCGCAAGCGCGTCGCCGAAAAAGGCTGGCAGCCGGCTTACCGGGCCAGGGCCTCGGCCGCGCTGACCGCGTTGACCGAGCTGATCCTGCTCTCGCAGGCCCCGGCGGTGCTCGACATCGACCTGGTGGAGGAGCGGAGCAAGACCGGCGTGCGCCTGGTGTGCGAGATCCACTGGCGCGCGGCCAAGGGCGTCTGGCTGGAGCAGGCCCGGGTCCAGCTCAGCCGGGCCGCCGACGAGCTGCAAATCGAAGATCGCCCCACGATGACGCGCGTGGTCGCCAGCGTGTGGATCAAGGAAGGTGAGCAATGAGCGCACCCCGCCGTGGAACCACCCCGACCGAAGGCTGCCTGAGCGTCCGTATCGGCAGCCAGTGGTATGGAATCGCCATCGACTCCGTGATCGAGGTCCTGCACCTGGTCGCGCTGACCGAGCTGCCCGCCGCCCCGCCCGACGTGCTGGGCCTGCTGACCGTGCGCCGGCAGGTGATGCCCGTCATCGATCTGCGCCGCCGTTTCGCGGCCGGGGAGGCCGCCCTCCACATGGATACGCCCCTGATCGCCGTGCGCACGGCCGAGGGGTCGCTGGGGCTGGTGGTGGACGAAGCCGAGGATGTCGTGCACTATACGGCCGAGCAGGTCGCGGACTACGAGAGCAAGGAATCGGCTTATGTCCGGGCGGTGATCCGGCGTCCGGAAGGGCTGCTGCTGATGCTGGATGTCGACCGGCTGCGCCACGAGATCGCGGCCCGACTCCCCGCGGCCGGGAGCGAATCTATCGACTCGCCCGACGCCGCCCCGCAGACCGAAGAATCGGAGGAAACGCCGGCCGGGTGAGCGCCCGGCCGGCGTGTTCCGCCGCTTTAGCCCGCTCGCGGGGTGCGCCCCACGCCTTGTCTTGACCATCGCATACCGGGTTATGTCCGCCTTTGCCCTTGTAAGACAACCTGTACAAATCGAACTTGATTGCTCCATAAAAGTATGCTATGGTGAAATCAGCAGAGGCCCTTAACCAAATAATCACATCCATTGACCTGGGCCACCAATGGAGGCTGTGCTTACCACCGCCAACATCGACTCGAGGTACCGGACGAACCCGACTTACATACGCCACGTATCGTGAGCGATGCCCACCGGCAAGCAAGGTCATCAAGACCGGAGCATGGGCGACAAACATAAGTCAGAGGGCGTCAGCGTTAGACCTGGGACGACGAGCGGGCAGTAGGTCGTACGTAAGCATAGCTAGAAGCTGCACAGGATGGCTCGCCAACTCCCTCTGAATGGGGGAATGCAAAGGCGGGCCATCCCCCTTTTTAGGGGAATGTTGAATTCTTAATTTTGAATTTTGAATTGGAAAAGAGGCTTCTGGTCTTCAATTCAAAATTCAACATTCAAAATTCAACGTTTCCGGCCGCAAGACCGGTTGACGCCGTTCCCGGCCTGTCGATAATAGAAGGCAGGCCCAGGCGGCGCGATCGAGCCTGGGCCCGGCCCAAACACGTTTCTCTCCGCGCGGGGAGTGTCCCCGCGCCTGACTCCAGGAGGCTGATTGCATGTACGTCGGACGACGCATGTCTATCAATCCCGTGACCGCCACGCCAGAAACGACCTATGCCCAGGCCTACAAGCTGATGAACGAGCACCACATCCGCCACCTGCCGATCCTGTCCGGCGGCAAGCTGGTCGGATTCGTGGTCGAGGACGATCTGCTCAAGGCCCAGCCCTCCTCGGCCACGACGCTGAGTGTGTTCGAGATTTCCTCCCTGCTGGAAAACCTCCAACTGCGCGACATCATGAGCAGCCCGGTCTACGCGGTCGAGGAAGACTGCCCGCTGGAAGAAGCGGCCGCGATCATGCTCGACAAAAAAATCTCCGGCATGCCGGTCATGCGCGGGGAAGAGCTGGTCGGGATCATCACCGACAGCGATGTCCTGCGCACGCTGATGGAGGTCATGGGCGGCGACCAGGAAGGCCTGACCTTCAGCGTCCGGCTGCAAGACAAGCCCGGCGCGCTGGCCTCGGTCACCGATGCGGTCGCCAAGGCCGGCGGGAATATCATCAGCCTGGTGACGTTCCGGCCCGATCAGCGCGGCGGCGGCGAGATTTACATCAAGCAGCAGGGCGCCAACCAGAAGCTGCTGGAGGAGATCATCGCCAACGACGCCCTGGCCGACATGCTCTGGATCGGCAAGGTGGAACAGTACCAGCCGCGCCTGTACGGCAAGAAGAAGTAGCCCCGGCCTGACCTGACATCCGGCCCCTCCCGCGCATGGGAGGGGCCGTTTTTTTGTTGGGCCGTCGTAGGGACGACCGGCCGGTCGTCCCAGCGATCCCGTTATCACTCCCCGCCGGCCCCGCAGCCGGATCAGTGGCTCAAAGGCCATCCGGCCGGGCGATCCGCGCCGCCAACGGCGGAGGCCCGGCAGCGCGCCGGGCCTCCGTGGCAGTCGAGGGCCTCTCCGCAGGGCGGAAAGACCTTCAGGGGTGACACGCTAACGCGCGGCGGGGGCCAGGGTCAGGGTCGCCCGGCCGACCAGGGTGGTCTTGTCGTCCGCGTAGGCAATGCTGTAGGTCAGGTTCTGGATCGCCTCCAGCGCGGTCATGGTCTGGGTGCGCATCGCGCGCATCTCGGCCTGCATCTGCCGCTGGGCTTCCAGGCGCTCCTGCTCGCGCTGTTCGAGCTGCTCCGGGGTCAGCGTGGCCTGGGCCTCAAGCTCGGACACGATTTCCTCGAAGACGTCGCCCACGACCGGCCCCGATACGCCGAGCGTGAGCACCAGGTCGCCCAGGGCCATCACGCCGTCGTGCGCCACATACCCGATCTGGATGGCGTCGGCCAGCAGCAGCGAACTCGCCGCGCCGAACTCGGCGCTGGCGGCCAGCCCGTCGCCGGGGTCGAGCGCGGCCGTGACCGCGCCGCGCGTCCCCAGGGCGAAGACCTGGTCGCTGGCCCCGATCAGCACCTCGAACGAGTCCGGCAGGCTCATTTCATCCTCGGAGGGGGGCACGGCGAAGCTGATGACCACCGCCTGGCCCGCGCCGATCTCCTCCAGGCTGACGGTCGCCTGAGCGTCCTCCTGCTCGGCCAGCAGGCGGGGCAGCGCGTCGCTCAGGGCGGCGATCACCTTCTGGCTGGCGGCCGGGTCGGTGACTTCCACCAGCAGGCCAAGCTCGAACGGCCAATCCTCGATGGCCAGCGTGGCCGGCGGCGTATCGCTGAGGGCGCTGTCGATCAGCCCCGTGATGAACGGCCGGTCGAAGCTCAGGTAAGCGGCATAATCGCCGGTCATCCAGCTCAGGATATCCTCTTCCAGGTCCAGGTTAAGCGCGCCCTTGAGGGCGAAGCCCAGGAACTGGAGGCCCTGCTGCATATCTTCGGCATCCCCTTCCGCTTCAGCGATCGTCCCCAGGTTCTCGATCAGCCCCGCATAGGATGCCGCGAGGTCGGTCCCCTGGATCACAAACTGGGCATTGGCCGGCAGGAACGTGGCGAAATTCCGGTCGATCGGGGTCGCGGGCGGCAGGGCCAGGTCTTCCTCCGCCAGGGCGGTCGGCCCCAGCGCGATGACGCCATCGATCGTCAGGGTGGTGTTGTCCAAGAGGGTCAGGCCAACGGCGATGGCCGAATCCTGCCCGACGGCCATCACGGACTCGATCTCGTTGCCGCCGGGGGCCATGCTGTTGGCCGCCTGCATGATGGCGATAGCTTCGGCGGTGGCATAGAGGGCGATCTGGTAATCCGGGGCAGGCAGGGCCGCCAGGGCGCGCTGGAAGCGGGCTTCGTCCGCCAGCGGCGCGCCAACCTCGCCCAGGGCGACGTCCATCGCCTTATACGCCACCACCAGCCGGTCGTCGAAGATCAGCACCCCGCTGTTCTCTTCGTACGCGCCGGTGGGCCTGTACAGGGTGTAGCTGGCCGTCTTGAGCACCTCGGAATCCCCATCCTGGACCGACTCGGCAATCGCGGCGTCCCAGAGGGCTTCCGCCGCGGCCCGGTCGGTGATTTCGGCCATGATCAACACGGGCGTGTCGCCGTCATTGCTATCGTCGTCGTCAAGTTGGGTTTCCAGCGACAGCACGCCCAGCGCGGCAAAGTTCCCGAACCAGGGCCGGATCGCCGTCGCGAAGTCCGCCCCAAGCTCGCTCTCGGTCACCATCTGGTCCAGCGCGGCGCGGACCGGGGCGAGGGGGATGCTGCCCGGCGGCAGGCGGCTGCCGAGGACGTTGAACAGCCCATCCAGCGTTTCGACGTAGCCATCGTCGGTGCGCAGGCTCATGAAGATGGGAGTGGTGGCGGGATA
>JARKOQ010000240.1 GCA_029976005.1 Aggregatilineales bacterium
TCACCGTCGAGGCCCCTTCGCCGGGCTGATCACAGGGCGCGGACGGCGGGCAGCACCTCCTCCAGCAGCATCCCCAGCACCTCCGGCCGGTCGATGTCCAGCACTTCGGGCATGAAGTAATCGACCCCGGCCGCGATGAAGGGCGCCATCTGGTCCACGATCTGGGCCGGCGTCCCGACGAAGGCTTTTTCCGGCGTCCAACGGCCGCCGCGCGTCCGGGCCTCGGCTTCGGTCGCGCCGATCGCCATCCGCCCGAACCACGTGCAGCGCAGGCTGGCCGGGTCGCGGCCGATTGACTCGCAGTGGGCGCGCACGACCTGGAGCCGGTCGCTGTATTTCGCCCAGTTGGCGTCGGGGATGTTCCACATGTCGGCGAAGCGGGCTGCCAGGAGGGTGGTGCGATCCCCGCCGCCGCCGACCAGCAGGGGCGGCATGGGGTCGGGCTTCGGCTCGCAGTAAGCGTCCGTGATATGGTAGTGCCTGCCCTGGTAGCTGACCTTGCCCGGCTCTTTCCACAGGCGGGTGACAATCTCCAGCGTGTCCTCAAGCTGCTCGACGCGAACACCCGGCCGGGGGTAGGGATAGCCGTAGGCGTGAAACTCATCTTCTTTCCAGCCGGCCCCGATCGCCATGATCAGCCGCCCACCGCTGAGGGCTTGCAGGGTGGCGCCCATCTTGGCCAGCAGGGCCGGGTTGCGGTAGCCCTGGCCCAGCACGATCGGGCCGATCTCGAAGCGCGGGAAGCGCGCGGCCAGATAGGTAATCGCCGTCCAGGCTTCGTAGGTCGGCGCGTCTTCCCAGAAGAAGTGGTCGGTCATCCACAGGCTGCGAAAGTGTCCCTCGATCCGGGGCACGATCGTGTCCAGATCGGACAGCCAGCGGGCGATCTGGCCTCTGGGCGGGCCGGCGGGGACGCTCAGGCCAAAGTCGACGGTCATGGGGTTTTCCTCCCTTATGCACGCGGCGAGAAGGGTGCGTATCCATCTATTGTCGCGTATTATACGGGGCATTCCGGGTTCAGATAAAGTGAAAGGGAACGGCGCGTATGAAATGGGTTCGGGTGGAACACGAGGGGCGGCCGGTGTTTGGTCTGCTGGAGGGACAGGCCATCCGCCTGACCTCGCTGACCTGGGCGGAAGTGCTGGCCGGGGGGGAGCCCGATCGGCGCGGCACGCTGCCGCTGGCCGGGGCGAAGCTCCTCGCGCCGGTGGAGCGTCCGGCCAAGATCGTCGCCATCGGCCAGAACTACTGGGATCACTGCCGGGAGCAGAACGTCGCGCCGCCGGAGAAGCCGATTATCTTCACCAAGTTCACGACCGCGCTCAACGATCCGGGCGGGCTGCTGGTCTGGTCAGCGGAGTTGACCCAGGCCGTGGATTTCGAGGCCGAGCTGGCGGTGATCATCGGCAGACCGGCCCGCTACGTGGCCGACACGGAAGCGCTCGACTGCGTGTTTGGCTACACCAGCGCCAACGATGTGACCGCGCGCGACCTCCAGTACGGCGACAAGCAGTGGGTGCGCGGCAAGAGTCTGGATACCTTTGCGCCGATGGGGCCGGTCCTGGTCACGGCGGACGAAATCCCCGATCCGCAGGCTTTGCGCATCCGTTCGGAGTTGAACGGCCGGGTGATGCAGAACAGCCACACCGGCGAGATGATCTTTAACGTGGCTTACCTGATCAGCTACTGCTCGCGGGCGTTCACGCTGGAGCCGGGCGATGTTCTGCTGACCGGCACGCCGGACGGGGTGGGGCACTTCCGCAAGCCGCCGGTCTACATGCAACATGGCGACACCATCGCGATCGAGATCGAGGGGATCGGGCGGTTGGAGAATACCTGCCAGGTGATCTAGCGGCGAAGCGCGGGTCACGAAACCGGTGCGTGCTCCGGCTGGACGATCGGCTCCGTCGCGGTGCGCTTGAGCGTCGTCCCCATCAGCGGGAAGAACACGGTCACGGTGGTGCCGCGCTCAGGTGAGGAAGCCAGTTCCAGCCGGCCGCCGGTGGCCTCGATGATGCTCTTGGCCAGATACAGGCCCATCCCGATGCCCTGCTGCTCGTGCTTCTCGCGTTCCAACTGGTTGAAGCGGCGGAACAGGTCGTTCTCCCGTTCCGGCGGAATGCCGGGGCCGCGGTCGGCGATCTCCAGCGCGATCACGCTGCCATCGAGCCGTTGCGTGACGATCACCGGCTGATCCTTGGGAGAGAAAGCCATCGCGTTGGAGAGCAACTCCGCCAGGGCGTGGCGCAGGGTGCGCCATTCCGCGACGATCTTTTCGGCGATGTTGCCCTGGTGGTACTCGATCTCGATGTCGTGCTGGCGGTAGGTGAAGGTCCGGGCCTGGCTGACCGCCGCCGTCAGGGCATCCCACAGCGGCCCCGGAGTCGCGGCCTCGCGGATCAGTTTTTGCAGCTCGCCCGTGTCGAGCTGGATCAGCAGCACCATCTGCTCGGTCAGCCGGTTCAGCCGGTTGACGCCG
Organism: Aggregatilineales bacterium; assembly: GCA_029976005.1. GTDB lineage: Bacteria > Chloroflexota > Anaerolineae > Aggregatilineales > Ch27 > JARKOQ01. The sequence goes on from JARKOQ010000240.1 coordinate 2,480, forward strand.
CCTTGCAGGGTCTCGATCAGTTCCTGGGCGTCGGCCGAGGTCAGGTTGTCCGCGTGGCGGGAGAGCATTTCCGCGACCATGTTGACCGAGACGAGCGGCGTGCGCAGTTCGTGGGTGAACATGCGCGCCATGTCGCGCCGCACGAAAGCCAGGGTTTCGTAAGCGGCCTCGGCGTAGCGAGTAAGTTCCTGGGTACGCTTGGCCTTGCTGTAGATGGTCAGCAGCAGCCGTTCCTCGTCGATCGGCTTGGTCAGGAAATCGTCGATGCCCAGCATCATTGCCCGGCGCACGGTCGGTTTGTCATCGTGGGCGCTCAGGACGATGAAGGGAATTGGCGCCCATTCCCCGGTGTCGCGGATGGCGCGCAAAAAGCCGAACCCATCCAGGTTCGGCATTTCGAGATCGGTGATGATCACGTCCGGCCGCAGGCCGTTGCGCATGCGTTGCAGGGCTTCCGCGCCGTCGGCGGCGGTTGTGACACGCACCCCGCGCGGTTCCAGAAGGTCTTCGATGAAATCCCGGATGTCGGGATCATCGTCGACAAAGAGGACATGGCGCTCATAAGTGGACATAAAGTTCTCGCGCAGCCGGATAAAGAATCAAACTGGTATTGTTACCTTAGCATGCGCCTGCCGGGGCGTCAATCCAATTTGAACAACTTCTTGACGACTGGCCGGCCGGAGCGCCCGCAAACAGAAAAAGCGGTCGAAACCGCCTTTTCTGTTTGCGGGCGGGGGCCATGCGCGCGAAATCAGACCTGGGCTTCGACCAGATCCGCAGCCATCAGGGCGTGCTGGACGCGTTCCGAGTTCGGGTCGATTTCGTTCAGGATGCCGTAGGGCAGGTTTTGACGCTTGACGTAGTCCGGCAGATCGGCGATTACTTGCTGCACGATCTGCGGGTTCAGCCGGTCGAGGCGGATTCCGGCGGTCTCCAGTGCGGCCCGCAGCGGGGAGACGTCCTGGCCGTGCAGGGCTGCGGTGAACAGGATGCCCGGCCCCACCATGTCGCTGTGCGGGGTGCGGCGCGGCATGTAGTTCTCGATGGCATAGGCGAAATAGTGTTCGCCGCCTTCTTCGGGACGAGCATGGCCGATCTGGTTGCACAACTGCACTTCCAGGCCGAGGAAGTCCAGCAGCAGCTTGAGGGCTTCGATATCGCCGCGCCCCACGCCGTCCGCGATCCGGAAGGCCTGCTGGGCGATGGCGGCCGCGATCCCGGCCGCCCAGGGCACGAAGCGCTGCTGCGGCGGATTCTTGCTGCGCTCCGCGGCGAAGCGCCAGTCCAGGATGCCGGTCACGATGCTCAGCACGTCGACCAGCCCGCCCCCGCGCAGGTGGGGCGGCGCGGCGCGGATCACGTCCCAGTCGATGATGCATTCCTGCGCACAGCCGGTTTCGACATCCACGATGCCGCCCCCGTCACGCAGGCGGGCCACCCAGGTGAGCATGACGTCGCCCGGCAGGGCCGTCGGGACCAGCACGACAGGCTTTTGATTGACGTAGCCGATGAACTTGGCGGCATCCATCGCGCGGCCGCCCCCAACGCCATAGATCACCTCGACGGCATCCGGCAGGCCCTGGGCCATCGTCTCCAGGTAGCTGCGTGTGACCGAGGGAGGCTCGGCCTGGATGGCGATGGGCAGATTGAGTAACGGCCCGACACTGGACCAGACACCCTTGCTGGTCAGAAGCGCAGCCGGGCGTGATTCGCTGACTGTGGTCAGCTCCCGGAAGGTGATTCTGGGAAGAGGCCAGACAGTGTTCATGCGATGTCCAACTCCCGCAGATATGAACCGGTGTGCAAGACAGACCGACGGTCATGATTCCCGAGCTAAGTGTAGCCCTGTTTTGGATTTCAAGCCACTCAGGTTAGAGCCGGGTTAACTGACCGTATCGTTCAGGCGCGGGAGGCGGGATCAGTCGTCCTGAGTCGCGGCCTCGTCCTCAGCAGACTGGGTCAGTTCGGCCAGATCGACCAGATCATCATCCTGGAGGGGATCGCCCTCGGCCAGGGATGTGCGCTTGCGCTTGATCCGGTCGGTGCCCAGGAGCGAGTCCAGGGTGCGCGCCTCGATGTTCTCATCGCGGGTGTCCCTGCCCGGTTCCGGACGGAAGGTATCGATCAGCAGCGCCTCGACCCGGCGGACGTCGGCGATGCCGAAGAAGCCCACCGGAAGCCGGTCGTAGCTCAGGCGACGGCCGCCATAGCTGCTGTCGTAACGGCGCGGCAGGTCCTCATAGCGGAAGATCAGGTCGCCGCTGCCGTCACTGCGCATCCGGCGCTCGATGCGCTCGATATCCTGCGGGCCATACGACGCGACCTGGATCGTCCGGCGGCCGGTCAGGATCATGATCCGGCGGTTGGTGATGGCGTAGGTTGCCTGGGCGTTCCGGAAGGTCTGGGTGAACACGCCGGAGACCCTGAGCACGACCAGCAGCAGCACGATCGCCATGATGCCGAAGATGCTGGCCGCCGGGAAAAAGGAGTTGAACCCGATGGGTATCATGCCGCGAGACATGAACAGCCCGCCAAACATGGAGGCCATTACCAGCCCGGCGACGAGCAGCACCAGCAATGCCCGGATGGGCGCGCCAGACATACTGCGCACGTTGAACCGGCCGTCGCCCTGGCCGACCCACAGCAGTTCTTCCCCCGGCAGAAGCTCCGCTTCCACGCGGCGTTGCAGATCATCATTCTCGTTCGAGGATGTATTCATGAGATTGTCCTTTTCGTTCATGAACGAGTATAGAGAGATTCTGGCGTTCCGTCTCCCCCAAAGTCGCGGGGGCTTTGGATAATCCGGCCGTTCCCCCTACTTCCAATTCGTACAAGTTATTCAAACTGCTTCTTCGACCTGTTGCATCCTATTCGGGTCGCGTGGTATAGTCAGTCTAAATCATTGATTGATCGGATCAATTCGAGGAATGCGATGCTGCCTCAGGACCTGGCTTCGGATTTGCTGACGTATATCGTGGAGCGCCGTTTCAAGCCGGGCGACCAGATTCCTCCCCTGACCGAGTTGAGCGAGGAGCTTGGGATCAGCGTCAACAAACTGCGCGAACAACTCGAAGTGGCCCGGATGCTGGGCCTCGTCGACGTACGGCCCCGGGCCGGGATTCGGCTCAAGGCCTACAATTTCCTCCCGGCGGTTCGCCTCAGTTTGCTGTATGCCCTGGCGATGGATCGCCGCAGCTTTCGCGACTTTGGCGATCTGCGCATCAGCATCGAGGTCGGATTCTGGCGCGAGGCGGTGGGCCGCCTGCTGCCGGAGGATCGCGACCGGCTGCGGGCGCTGGTGGCCCAGGCCTGGCGCAAGCTGAACGACACCCCCATCCGGCTGCCTCACCGGGAGCACCGGGAGTTTCACCTGACGATCTTTTCGCGGCTGGAGAATCCTTTCGCCCTGGCGATGCTTGAGTCCTTCTGGGAGGCTTACGAAGCCATCGAATACCACGTGTACGCGGATTATGCCTATTTGCGGGAAGTGTGGACCTATCACGAGCGCATCACCGAGGCCATCGACTGTGGCGACATCGACGCCAGCCTGGCCGCTTTCGTGGAGCATACCCGTCTGCTGCGTTACCGTAATTCACCGGGCAGCGAGCACCCGGTCGCGGTCGAAGTGGCCCCGTACCTGGCGGCGGACGGTCGATCGAGCAGTGACCCGTTGGATCAGGCTTAAACCGAATAAGGAGACATTCCATGAGCCTTGTCGAAGTTGAATCCGTGCCGGGGCAACAACCGGCCACGTTCGAGATCGTCAACGATTTCTCGATCGTTGCCGCCACCGTCAACGGTTCCGGCAGCCAGACGGCGAATAACGTCCTTGTCCGGGCCATGTTCAAGATGGGCATCCCGGTCACGGGCAAGAATCTGTTCCCCTCCAACATCAAGGGACTCCCCACCTGGTTTCTGATTCGCGTGAGCAAGGATGGCTATACCGCCCGGCAGGATCGAGCCGCGATCCTGATTGCCATGAATCTCAGCACCGTGGCGGAAGACGTCGCCAACCTCGAATCGGGCGGCGTGGTTTTTTACCCGGACGACTGGCGCATCACCTTCAGCCGGGAAGACCTGACTTATTATCCCATGCCGGTCAAGGACGCCCTCAAGGACAAGGACATCGCGCCTCGCCTGCGGGACTACGTGGAGAACATGGCCTACGTGGGGGCCGTGGCCCAGATTTTGCAGATTCCCCTGGAGACGATCCGGGATGCGGTCAGCTACTACCTGGGCGGCAAGGAAAAGGCCATCGCCCTGAACATGAGTGTGGTCGACGCCAGTTACCAGTGGTTCCAGGCGAACGTCGCCAAGCGCGATCCCTTCCGCGTGCGTCCGATGAACGGCACCGATGGCATGATCATGATCGACGGCAACTCGGCGGCGGCGCTGGGGGCCGTGTTTGGCGGCGTCAGCGTAATCGCCTGGTATCCGATCACACCCTCCACCAGCGTGGTGGACGCGGCCCGCGACTACCTGGCCCTGCTGCGCCAGGACAAGGCGACCGGCAAGGCGACCTATGCCGTTGTTCAGGCGGAGGACGAGCTGGCCGCGATTGGGATAGTCTTTGGCGCGGGCTGGGCGGGAGCGCGCTCGATGACGGCTACTTCCGGACCCGGCCTGTCGTTGATGGCCGAGTATGCCGGTCTGGGCTACGCGGCGGAGCTGCCCGGCGTGATCTGGGATGTCCAGCGGGTCGGCCCCAGCACGGGACTGCCGACGCGGACTTCCCAGGCCGACCTGACCTTTACCTATTTCCTGGGCCACGGCGATACTCGCCACGTGGTGCTGCTGCCGGGCAACATGGAAGAGTGCTTCGAATGCGGCTGGCGCGCCCTGGACCTGGCCGAGCAGCTTCAGACGCCGGTGTTCGTGCTCAGCGATCTTGACCTGGGCATGAACCAGTGGATGAGTAAGCCGTTCGAATATCCCTCCGAACCCATCAAGCGCGGCAAGGTGTATGACGCGGCGGCGCTGGAACAGATGAAGTCGTTCGCGCGTTACCTGGACGCCGACGGGGATGGTATTGGATATCGTACGCTGCCCGGCACGGATCACCCGCTGGCGGCCTACTTCACGCGCGGCACGGGCCACAACGAGTACGCCATCTACAGCGAGCGGCCCGACGATTACGTCAAGAACGCCCAGCGCCTGGCCCGCAAGCACGAGACTGCTCGCACGCTGGTTCCGAAGCCGGTGATCGTGGATGCCCCCAACGCCGACGCGGCGGTGATCCTGTATGGCTCGCTCGATGCGCCCGTGCGGGAAGCGCTCGACATCCTGCGCGACAAGCACGATCTCAATCTGGGGACCATGCGGGTGCGCGCCCTGCCATTCTCGCGGGAGGTGTTTGAGTTCGTGAGCCGTTACAAGAAGCTGTACGTGATCGAAAACAACACGGAAGGGCAGCTTGCCCAGCTCTTGCGGATCGAAATCCCCGAACGCGCGGCCGATCTCGTGTCGATTGCCTACCTGGATGGGCTGCCCTTCACGGCGGCTTTCGTGGTCGACCGCATTTTGGAACAAGGAGCGCTGTAATCTCATGGGAATCCAGAAAACCAACCCCCTCGGCCTTTCCAAGGCGGACTACGGTGGCGCGAAGTCGACCCTGTGCCCCGGCTGCGGCCACAACTCGATCTCCAACCAGATCATCGCGGCCGCCTTTGAGCTGGGCATCAATCCCAGCCATGTCGTCAAGATGAGCGGGATCGGTTGCTCCAGCAAAAGCCCGGCCTACTTTATGTCTCGCTCGCACGGCTTTAACGGCCTGCACGGCCGGATGCCCTCCGCCGCGACCGGGGCCGTGCTGGCCAACAAGTACCTCAAGGTGATCGGCGTCAGCGGCGACGGCGATACCGGCTCGATCGGCCTGGGCCAGTTCAAGCACATGGTGCGCCGCAACCTGCCGATCGTGTACATCATCGAAAACAACGGCGTGTACGGCCTGACCAAGGGCCAGTTCTCGGCGACGGCGGACATGGGCCAGACGATCAAGAAGATCGGCACCAACGAGTTGCCGCCCATCGACCTGTGCCTGGAGGCGCTGGCCGCCGACGCGACCCTGGTGGCGCGTTCGTTCTCCGGCTCCAGCAAGGAAGTCACCGAGCTGCTCAAGGTCGCCATGCACCACAACGGCACGGCCGTGCTGGACATCATCAGCCCGTGCGTGACCTTCAACAACAGTCCGGACTCGACCAAGAGCTTCCCATACGGCAAGGAGCACGCCAACCCGCTGCACGACATCACCTTCATCCCGCTGGCCGAGGAAATCATCCTGGATGACTACGAGGAATCCAACGGGCATGGCAGGTCGCGCGAGGTGCAGCTCCACGACGGGACCTTCATCCGGCTGCGTCCGGTCGCCGCGGACTACGACCCGACCAACAAGATCGAGGCGATGCGCATCCTCGAAGAGGCGCATATGAATCAGGAGTTCCTCACGGGCCTGATCTTCCTCGATCAAAGCCGCCAGTCGATGACCGACTCGCTGCAACTGGTGGACAAGCCCCTGGCGCTCCTCACGGAGGCGGAATCCCGGCCCAGCCGGGAGGCGCTGCAAAACGTCATGGCGCTGCTGTAGTCTGGACGCCGCGCCTGGGAGGGCGGCCCGAACCGGGCCGCCCTTTTGATTTGCATTTTAGGGCGGGCGTGCATACCCTCTATCGTGGAGACGGCGAGCCGCCTATGGCGAATGTCGACGATCGTTTCACCGATGGGCAGGGGGCCGGGCGCTGGCGGCTGCTCGAACTGGGCGGCGGCCGCGTGACCCGGTCGGCGGAGGGGCTGCGCTTGCAGCTTCCGGCGCTGGGCGGGGCGCGTTACGCGGACGCCCAGATTACCGATTACGCCGGGCTGGCGCGCCGGGATTTTCCCTGGCGGCCGCCGCTGCGCCTGACGGTGCAGGCCGAGGCTTCGGCCCCGGCGGATGGGCTGGCCGGGACGGCAGGCTTTGGCCTGTGGAACGATCCCTTCCTGCCCGGCCGGGGGAGTTTGCCGCGCCTGCCGCGCGCCGCCTGGTTCTTCTTCGGCGCGCCGCCGAACGACATGCGGCTGGCCCTGGATCGGCCGGGCCACGGCTGGAAGGCGGCGGTGTTCGATGCCCGGCGGCCGTTGTTCTGGGGGCTGCTGCCGCTGGCGCTGCCGGGTTTTGCCGTGATGCGCGTGCCGGGCCTGTACCGGCGTCTGTGGCCGGTCGGGCAGCGCGCCCTGGGGGTCGCCGAAGCCGGATTGCCCGGCGAGTGGCTGGCGGAAGCACACGAGTACGGCCTCGATTGGCGAGTTGACCGTGCGATTTTCAGCGTGGACGGGCGGATCGTGCTCGACACCGATCGGAGTCCACGCGGCCCGTTGGGGTTTATCGCCTGGATCGATAACCAGTACGCGATCGTCACGCCGCAAGGCCGCCTGGGGTGGGGGATCGTCCCCAACCCGGACCAAGGACTGACTCTGACGCGCATCCGCATCGAAGCGCTGGATGCCGCGTTGCATCGCCCCTGATGGGTAGGAAAGGGTAGACCCATGCAATTCTCAGGCAAAGTGGCCCTGGTGACCGGCGGCGGCCGGGGGATCGGCAAGGCCATCGCGCTGCGGCTGGCCCAGGAAGGGGCCGACGTGGCGATCAATTACTTCCGCAACCGCGCTCCCGCCGAGGAGACGGCGCTGGAGATCAAATCGCTGGGCCAGCGTCCCATCATCGTCAAGGCCAACGTGGGCGACGTGGACGAGCTGCAGGGCATGATCCAGAAGGTGAACGACGAACTGGGCGGGCTGGACATCCTGGTCAACAACGCGGCCAGCGGTTACAACCGGCCGATCATGGAGCAGCGGGCCAAGGGCTGGGACTGGACGATGAACATCAACGCGCGGGCGGCGCTCTTTGGGGCGCAGGCCGCCGCGCCGATCATGGCCGGGCGCGGGGGTGGGGCGATCGTGAACATCTCCAGCTTCGGGTCGCAGCGGGTGCTGCCGGATTACGTCCTGGTCGGGGCCAGCAAGGCCGCGCTGGAGGCGGTGACCCGCTATCTGGCGGTCGAGATGGCTCCGATGAACATTGTGGTCAACGCGGTTTCGGCCGGCGTGGTCGAGACGGATGCCCTCAAGCACTTCCCGATCTGGCGCGAGCAGCTCAGCGAGCGGATCGATGCCATCGCCGGCCATACGCCGGCCGGCCGGATCGTCACGTCCGAGGATGTCGCGGGGGTGGTGGCCTGGCTGTGCGGGCCGGACGCGGCCATGATCCGGGGGCAGGTGATCGTGGTCGATGGGGGCTTCACGCTGGGTTTCTGAGCAGTAGCGTTGTTGTGAAGGGGGGGCAGTTCATGTGGGCGGCCGGAACACCCTAATTTCGGGGGGTTGTCCTGACCGCTATTCCCCATTACCCTTTTGCCAACCCAAGTTTTCTGTTTATTAAACGAGGATGCCCAAGTCCCATGAGTGAATTCTATAACCGGACCGTACCGGAGACGCTGGCGGAGTTCGGCGTCGATCCGCATCAGGGCCTGGACGAGGCCGAGGTCAGCCGCCGCCGCGAGCAGCATGGGCCGAACGTCCTGCCCTCCAGCACCGGGGAAAGCTGGATCAAAATCCTGATTTCCCAGTTCACGGAGCTGATGGTGCTCGTGCTGCTGGTGGCGGCGGTGATCTCGCTGCTGCTGGGCGATGTCAAGGACACGATCATCATCCTGGCGATCGTCGTGCTGAACGCGCTGCTGGGCTTCTTTCAGGAGTACCGCGCCGAACAGGCGCTGGCCGCGCTGAGCGCCATGCAGGTGCCGCAAGTGCGCGTCCGGCGCGGCGGCCACGTGCAGCACGTCAGCGCGATTGATCTCGTGCCGGGCGATATCGTGTTGATCGAAGCGGGCGACAGCGTCCCCGCCGACGGCCGCCTGATCGAGGCGGTCAACCTCCAGGTGGTCGAGGCGGCGATGACCGGCGAATCAAACCCGTCTCAGAAGGAATCCGAGACGCTGTCGGGCAAAGTTGCGCTGGCCGACCGTCACAACATGGTTTTCATGGGCACGGCGGCGACCTACGGGCGCGGCGAGCTGGTGGTCACGGCGACCGGCCTGAAGACCGAACTGGGCAACATCGCGGCGATGCTGCAAGGGGTGGAGGAAACCCGGACGCCGCTTCAGGCCCGGCTGGAATCGCTGGGCAAGATTCTGGCGGCGGCGGCGGTTGCATTGGTGGTGGTGGTCTTCATCGCCGGGGTGCTGCGCGGCAATCCGATCGAGGAGATGCTGCTGACTTCGATCAGTCTGGCTGTGGCGGCCATCCCCGAAGGCCTGCCGGCGGTGATCACGATCAGCCTGTCGCTGGGGGCCAGCCGCATGGTCAAGCGGCATGCCCTGATCCGGCGGCTGCCGGCCGTGGAGACGCTTGGCTCGGTCACGGTGATCTGCTCCGATAAGACCGGCACGCTGACCCGCAACGAGATGACGACCACGCTGATCGCCCTGCCGGGGCACGACGACATCCGCGTGACGGGGGTCGGGTACCAGCCGGTGGGCGAGTTCATGGTCGATGGCAAGCGCCTGCACGTGGTAAACGACAGCGACCTGGCTCGTTTCCTGAAGGCGGCCGCGCTGTGCACGGATGCCTATGTCAATCAGGAAGGCGAGGACGGCGCTTGGAGCGTGGTCGGGGATACCACCGAGGGCGCGCTGCTGGTAGCGGCCCGCAAGGCGGGCTGGAGTCGCGAGCAGCTTGAGGACGACCTGCCGCGCGTGGCCGAGCTGCCCTTCAGCAGCGAACGCAAGGCGATGACCACCGTGCATGAGCTGCGCGGCCCCTTCGCGGCGGACCTGTTCGAGGATGTGCCCTACGTGGCGTTTATCAAAGGCGCACCGGATGGTCTGGTTGGCTGGGCGGTCCACGAGCAGAGTCCGGCAGGCCCGGTGCCGCTGACCCCTGAGCGTCGCAAAGCCTGGTTGGACAAGATCAATGCAATGGCTGCCGACGGGCTGCGTGTAATGGGCATCGCATACCGCAACCTGGAGCGTCTGCCTGACGGCAAGACCGTGCAGCCAGAGGAGATCGAGCGCGACCTGACCCTGCTGGGCCTGGCCGGGATCGTCGATCCACCGCGCGCCGAAGCCGCGCGCGCGGTCGAGGTGGCCCGCCATGCCGGTATTCGCCCGATTATGATCACGGGCGACCACAAGCTGACCGCCGAGTCGATCGCCCGCCAGTTGGGCATCCTGCGCGATGGGCAGCATGCCCTGAGCGGGGCCGACCTGGATGCGATGGACGACGCGGCCCTGCGCGGCGCCGTCCTCGACGTGTCGGCCTATGCCCGCGTGTCACCGGAGCACAAGCTGCGCGTGGTGGAAGCGCTCCAGTCGCACGGACAGATCGTGGCGATGACCGGCGATGGGGTCAATGACGCCCCGGCCCTCAAGCAGGCCGACATCGGTGTGGCGATGGGCATCACCGGGACGGACGTGAGCAAGGGCGCGGCCGACATGGTGCTGACCGACGACAACTTCGCCAGCATCGTCTCGGCGGTGGAAGAAGGCCGCACGATCTACGACAACATCCGCAAGTTCATCCGCTACCTGCTCAGCACCAACGCGGGCGAGATCGTGACGATGTTCATCGGCCTGCTGGCCGGACTGAAGGTGCCGTTGCTGGCGATTCAGATTCTGTGGATCAACCTGGTCACGGATGGTCTGCCGGCGATCGCGCTGGGTTTCGAGCCGGCCGAGGAAGGCGTGATGCGCCGGCCGCCGCGCCACCCGCGCCAGAACATTTTCGCGGAAGGTGTGGGATTCCACATCATCTGGGTCGGCATCTTCCTGGGGATCATCACCCTGGGTGGGTACCTCTGGGCGCAGAACTCGCTTGGCCTGCTCCCCCTCAGTCCGACCCTGGGCCTGGAGACCCGCACGGCGGCGGAACTGGCCGATCTGATCGGCGCGGATCACGTGCCGGACGGCTGGGACGCCATGACCGAGGACGAGCGCGTTGCCCTCCTGCTGGAGGAAGCCGGCAGCAGCGGGCACGAAGCCGGCTCGGACCGGATCAGCCTGGCGCTGGCGATCCCCCGGACGATGGCCTTCAGCATTCTGGCTCTGTCGCAGATTGCCGAGGTGAGCGCCATCCGTGCCGGCGACACCTCCTTCTTCCGGGTGTGGTTCCGGCGCAACCGGCTGCTTCTGTTTGCCGTGGTCGCCACCTTCGTATTGCAACTGCTGGTAATCTACGCGCCGTTCCTGCAGAACGCGTTCAACACGGTCGCGCTGAACGGCGAGCAGTTGGCCGTCTCGATCGGCCTGGCCTCGACGGTGCTGTTCGCGGTCGAGCTTGAGAAGCTCTTCCGGCGGCGGCGTCACGCGATGCAGGAAGTCGCGTAGTCTGCTTCCTGACGAAAAGGGGCGGCCCGCTGAATGGGCTGCCCCTTTTTTGTTCGGGTTACGCGTACCAGCGCGGGCTGACGTCCGGCGCGGTGTGGCGCGCCTTCCAGGACTGGCCCAGCCCGTGGCAGATGGCCGTGATCCGGCTCATGCGCTCCACGCCAACGCTCGCCAGCCAGTCCGCCTGGGCCTGACCCTTGAGCGCGACCGCGTCCCCCCAGATCGCGCGCCCGGCGATCACGCCGCTGGCCCCGGCCGCGCAGGCCACC
>JARKOQ010000242.1 GCA_029976005.1 Aggregatilineales bacterium
CTGGGTCACCGCGCCCGATGGCTACAGCTTCGTCTGGGAAGGCGCGGACCTCCTCGGCTAAAATCCCTCGATTGCTCCTCCCCCATGTGAGAGGCAGGGTCAGGCCCCTGCCTCTCTCTTTTTGCACCGTTCCCCGGCCCGACGAAGCACCCCAATCAGCACATTTGTGCTATACTTTTCCCAACCGCAGGCCTGCATTTCTGGCCTGACCAATCACCGGGAACCACTTACCAACGACCCATCCCGAAGGGGAACACCGATGAGCGAAGACATCCGGATTGTGGACGTGACCGCCGAGAATGTCGAGCGGGAAGGCTTTTTTTGCTGCAAGAGCAAGGTCAAATCCCCCGGCTACCGGCAAAAACTGGCCTGGCTCAAAGGCCGCTTTGCCGAGGGCCTGCGCCTCAAAATCCTCTACCAGGGCAAGCGCTCCTTCGCCTTCATCGAGTACATCCCCGGCGCATCCACCTGGCGGGCCATCGACGCCCCCGACTACATGGTGATCCACTGCCTGTGGGTGGTCGGCAGCGGCAAGCAGCAGGGCTTCGCCTCGCGCCTGCTCGACCTCTGCCTGGCAGACGCCCAGGCCAGCGGCCTGGCCGGAGTCGCCGCCCTCGCCAGCCGGGGCGTGTGGCTGACCGACACGCGCTTCTTCCAACGGCAGGGCTTCGACGTGGTCGCCCAGGTGCCACCTGCCTACGACCTGGTGGTACGCAAGTTCCGTGCCGCGCCCGACCCGGCCTTCCCGGCCGACTGGGACGCGCGGCTGGCCGCCCTGGGGCCGGGGCTGGTCGTGGTCCGCAGCGGGCAGTGCCCATATCTGGACGACGCCACGGCCGCCGCGTTGGAAGCCGCCGCCGAGTTGAACGTCCCCGCCCGCGTGGTCGAGTTCGCGTCCGGGGCCGAGGCCCGGCGGGAAGCGCCCTGCCCCTTCGGCGTCGCGGCCCTGGTCTACAACGGCAAGCTGCTGACCCACGCCCCCCAGCTCAAGAAGGACGTGATCGCCCTCCTGCAAGCAAACGGGGCGGCTCCCGGTTAGGAATCGCCCCGCCCATTGCAATCTACGCCGCGACTGCTTCCGGCGCGATTGTCTGGAAGTCCAGACTCTCGCCGGAGGCGTCCACGTCCACCCAGATGTGATCGCCCTCGCGCAGGTGGCCCTCCAGGATTTGCAGAGCCAGCGGATCCTGCAGCTCGCGCTGGATGGTCCGCTTGAGCGGCCGCGCCCCGTAAACCGGGTCGTAGCCGCGCTCGGCCAGGAAGGTCCGCGCCGCGTCACTGAGGCTGATCGTCAGCCGGCGCTCCGCCAGGAGCCTGCCCAACCGCCCGATCTGGATGTCCACGATCCGGGCCAGGTGTTCCGGCCGCAGGTTGTGGAACAGGATCACCTCGTCCAGCCGGTTGAGGAACTCCGGCCGGAAGTGCAGGTCAAGCTCCTTGAGCACCTGGGCCCGCACCACGGGGTCATCGGCATTGCCGGCCGCTTTGAGGTGCTGGCTGCCGACGTTGCTGGTCAGGATGATCACGCTATGGGTGAAGTCCACCGTGCGGCCCTGGCCGTCCGTCAGACGGCCGTCATCCAGCACTTGCAGGAAAACGTTGAAGACCTCCGGATGGGCCTTTTCGATCTCGTCGAACAGGATCACGGCATACGGCCGGCGGCGGATCGCCTCCGTGAGCTGGCCGCCTTCATCGTAGCCAACGTAACCGGGCGGCGCGCCGATCAACCGGGCGACGCTGTGCCGTTCCCCGTACTCACTCATATCGATCCGCACCATGGCATCTTCCGAGTCGAACAGGAATTCCGCCAGAGCGCGGGCCAGCTCGGTCTTGCCGACGCCGGTCGGCCCCAGGAACAGAAAGCTGCCCATCGGCCGGTGGGGGTCCTGCAGACCGGCCCGGCCGCGCCGCACGGCGCTGCTGACAGCCTGGATGGCCTCGTCCTGCCCGATAACACGCTCGTGCAGACGCGTCTCCATACGCAGCAGCTTGTCAATCTCGCCTTCCAGCAGGCGACTGACCGGGATGCCCGTCCAGCGGGAGACCACCACGGCGATCTCGTCGGCGTCGACCTCTTCTTTCAGCATCGCGCCGTTCTGCTGCAACTCGTGCAGGCGCGTCTCTTCCTGGCGCAAGCGTTTCTCCAGATCGGGAATGATCCCGTACTGGATGCGCGAGGCCTGTTCCAGGTCGACCTGGCGCTGGGCCTTTTCCAGGTTCACCCGGGCCTGATCCAGATCCGTCTTGACAGCGCGAATTGCCTGAATGGCATCCTTCTCCGCCTGCCAGCGCGCGGTCAGTTCGCTGGAGCGCTCGCGCTGGTCGGCCAGCTCGCCTTCCAGCTTCTGCAGCCGCTCGCGGGAGGCCTTGTCGTGTTCCTTTTTGAGGGCCTCGCGCTCGATTTCGAGCTGCATGATCGCCCGGTCGACCTCGTCCAGCGCCTGCGGCTTGGAGTCGATCTCGGTCCGCAGGCGAGAGGCGGCCTCGTCGATCAGGTCGATGGCCTTGTCGGGAAGCTGCCGGTCGCTGATGTAGCGGTGGCTGAGCGTCGCAGCGGCAATCACGGCGCTGTCCTGGATGCGCACGCCGTGGTGGACTTCGTAGCGCTCCTTCAGCCCGCGCAGGATGCTGATCGTGTCCTCGACACTCGGCTCGCCCACGAAGATCGGCTGGAAACGGCGTTCCAGAGCGGCATCCGTCTCGATATGCTTGCGATATTCGTCCAGGGTCGTCGCGCCGATGGCATGCAGCTCGCCGCGAGCCAGCATCGGCTTGAGCATGTTGCTGGCATCCATCGCGCCTTCGGCCGCCCCTGCGCCGACGATCGTGTGCAGCTCGTCCAGAAAGACGATGATCTCGCCCTGCGAATCGGCGATCTCCTTGAGCACGGCCTTGAGCCGTTCCTCGAACTCGCCCCGGAACTTGGCCCCAGCCACCAGGCTGCCCATATCCAGGGCGATGATGCGCTTGTTCTTGAGGCCCTCCGGCACGTCGCCGTTGACGATCCGCTGGCTGAGGCCCTCGACGATGGCCGTCTTGCCGACGCCCGCCTCGCCGATCAGAACCGGGTTGTTCTTGGTGCGGCGGCTGAGAACCTGAATCGCGCGCCGGATTTCCTCGTCGCGCCCGATCACAGGGTCGAGCTTGCCCTGGCGGGCCAGGGCGGTCAGGTCGCGGCCATACTTTTCCAGGCTCTGGAAGGTCGATTCGGGGTCCTGGCTGGTGACGCGCTGCCCGCCGCGAATGGCCGTCAGCGCGTTCAGCACGTGCGCCTCGTCGACGCCATGCCGCGCCAGCAGCGCCCCCATCAAGTCGTCTTTGGCCAGCGCCAGCAGAATATGCTCGGTGCTGATGTAGTCGTCCTTCATCCGGCGCGCTTCCTGCTCGGCCCGGGTCAGGACATCGAAGGCCGCGCGGCTGAGGCCAAGCTGTTGGTCTGGCTTGTTGAGGCGCGGCAGGCCGTCGATCTGGCCTTGCACGTCAGCCAGGATCGCCTCCGGCCGGCCGCCGATCTTGGCGATGACCTCCGGCACAACCCCCTGCGGCTGGGTCAGCAAGGCATGCAGCAGGTGGGCCGGGTGAATCTCCGTGTGGCCGGCCGTCTCGGCCTGGCGCTGCGCAGCCAGCACGGCCTGCTGCGCTCTGGTGGTGAATCGATTCAGGTCCATAGGGTTACTCCCACGCAATCCCCACGAGGGGGAGTTTTTCGATCGGTTACTGATGCGATCGCTCTTAGTATAAGTCTGACGGATAAGAATCGTGTCTGAAATCTATCAGAGGCCTGTTGGAGTTGCGGAGATTGGCCGGATCGGCAAAGAAAACGGGGACAGCCGCTTGGCCGTCCCCGCCTGTGACCTTCGATCGCGCCACATCCGTGAGCTTATGCCACGAACTGGCCGTCCTTGTAGAACAGATCGCCGTCCACGTGGATCTCGCCGCCGTCGCGCATGTCGCAGATCATGTCCCAGTGGATCGCGGACTCGTTGTGGCTGCCCGTCTCCGGATACCCGCGCCCCAGGGCCATGTGGATCGTCCCGCCGATCTTCTCGTCGAACAGGATGTTGCCCGTGAAGTTCTTGATCCCAAAGTTGGTGCCGATCGCGAACTCGCCCAGGTAGCGCGCGCCGGGGTCGATGTCGAGCTGGCTGAGCAGGAATTCCTCGTTCTTGGTGGCCGTGGCAGAAACGACCTTGCCGTTCTCGAACTTCAGCTCGACGCCTTCCACCGAACGGCCGTTGTAGATCGCCGGAAAGGTGAACTTCACCCAGCCGTTGACCGAGTCCTCGACCGGGCCGGTGAAAATCTCGCCGTCGGGCATATTTTTGTCGCCGCGGCAGTTGATGAACGTGCGGCCCTCGATCGAGAGCGACAGATCGCAGTTGGCGCTCTTGACCGTGACGTGCTTCTTGCCCTTCAGCCAGTCGACCTTGCCCTGCTGCAGCGCGGCCACGGCTTTCCAGGCCGCGATCGGGTCAGGCTGGTCGCACAGGGTCGCGCCGAAGACGAAGTCCTCGTATTCGCTCAGGCTCATCTCGGCTTCCTGGGCGCTGGCCTGGGTCGGGTACTGGGTCAGCGTCCAGCGCAGGTCGCCGGACGCGGCGCGGTCCATGTAGGTCTTCATCAGGTGGCGGCGCGATCCCTGGCGACGGGCCATCTTGGCCGGATCGACGTGGGTCATGGCGCGGGTGTTGCTGGTCGCGCGCAGGTTGATCAGGACGTCGGCCTTCTCGAAAAGCACGTTTTCGATTGGGGAGACATATTCAAGCTGGGCGTCGTTGGCGTAACGGAACGCGATCTCGCTCAGGCTCTCGTCGCCCAGGATCAGGGTAGGATACGCGCCCGCCTGGAGGGCCAGGCGATAGACTTCGCGGGCCAGCGGCAGCGCCACCACATCCGCCTGGATCAGCGTCCAGTCGGCGGGACGCAGTTCCACGCTGTAATTCACCAGCACGTCGGCCAGCCGGGTATGCCGGGGATCGACCATCGAATGCTCCTTAATCAATCGCCTGGCCGCAACCCGGTCAGGCCTCCTAATCAAACGCAGTCCGGGCGGGATTATACCCGCGCGGCGCGTTACGCGACGAAATCGCCGTCCTTATAGAACAACTCGCCGTCGACGTGAATCTCGCCGCCCTGGCGCATGTCACAGATCATGTCCCAGTGGACGCCCGATTCGTTCTTGCCGCCCAGCTCCGGGAAGCCCGCCCCGATCGCCAGGTGGAACGAGCCACCGATTTTCTCGTCGAACAAAATCTCGCCGGAGAAGTTCTTGATCCCGAAATTGGTGCCAATGGCGAACTCACCCAGGTAGCGCGCTCCGGCATCGACCTCGAGCTGGCTGAGCAGCAGGTCTTCGTTCTTGGCAGCCTTGGCATCCACCACCTTGCCGTTCTCGAAGCGTAATTCGATGCCTTCCACCGCTCGCCCGTGATACATCGCCGGGAAGGTGAACTTCACCCAGCCGTTGGCCGAGTCTTCCACCGGGCTGGTGTAGATTTCGCCGTCGGGCATGTTCTCGCGCCCGGAGGCGTTGTCGAAGGTGCGGCCATCGATGGACAGGCTCAGGTCGCAGTTGGCGCTCTTGATCGTCACCTGCTTCCTGCCCTTCAGCCAGTCCACCTTGGCCTGCTGTTTGGCCGCCACCGCCCGCCAGGCCGCCGCCGGATCGTCCTCGTGGAGCAGCATCGCGCTGAACACGAAGTCCTCGTACTCGGACAGGCTCATTTCGGCGTCCTGGGCGTGGGCCTGGGTCGGGAAGAGCGTCCCCACCCATTGCAGTTTCTTATCGGCCATCCGGCTGAGCATGGTCGTGAACAGCGGCCGCCCGGCCGCCTGTGCCTTCGCCATCCTGGCCGGGTCGACGTGCGACAGAGCGCGGGTGTTATCGTCGCCCCAGATGCTGAAGAGCGCCGCTGCTTCTTCCGTGATCACCTTGCGCAACGGGGAGATGAATTCGAGCTGGTCGTCGTTGGCCAGCTTATAGAAATCCTCCTGAATCCCCGCGTTCAACTGGATGTTCGGGTAGCCGCCTGCCTTAAGGACGGCCCGGTAGAGCTCGCGCACCAGCGGCAGAGCCGCCACCGGCGCTTCGATCACGGCCCACTGGCCGGGTTGGATCTCATTGCTGTAATTGACCAGGACATCCGCCCACTTGGTCAGCCGGGGATCGGTCATCGATCGCTCCTTAAGAAGTTGCTGCAAGCGCGAAAAGTGAGGCAGCGGAGAACACGCGATCCTCCGATCGCGCTGCTCAAAACATAACAGGCGGCCCAAAGAATGTCAACATGCGGCTCAAGATTCTTGAGATCATCCGGAAGATTCATCAGTTCCACCGCCCAACACTGGATTAGCGGGGATAGATCGCCAGCAGCAGCGCGGCCAGCCCGCCGATCGCCGCCTTGCCAGAGGCGCGCCGCATGATGAGGTACACCAGTCCGACCGCCGCCACACCCAGCAGGCCGGTCAGGGCGCGTTGGGTGGCAATCTCCGGCCCGGCCAGCCGGAACGCCCCGGCCAGCAGCAGCTCGAACAGGGGCAGCCGCCCAAAAAGCAGCCACGACTGCCCTACGGCCAGGTACTGTACCCGCCCCGCCAGCAGGTGCCGGGCGATGTCCAGGTGAGTCAGTTCATCGGTGTACCAGCCGGGGTTGTCGGTGCTGTGAGCTAACCGGAGGATCGCCGCCAGACTCAACACTGCAACCAGACCGGCCGCCTCGATCGCCCATCCGCGCCTTGTGTTCAAGCCCTCTCACCCCCCGACCAGCCTCCCGGCCTCGCGGCAGCGAGCCAACCCTGCCCCCGGAGCACCAGTCTACCCGGCGACACAAGCCGTGCACACCCAGGGGGGTCATCCCTCGCTGCCATCGTCGAACTGCCAGAGATCGCGATCGAGCTGGGTCACGAAAGGCGACGGCGCGCGGCTCGAAGCAGTCACGTACAGCCGGTGCATGGCCCGGGTGCAGGCCACGTAGAACAGGCGCTTCTGCTCAGCCATCTTCTCGGTGTAGTCCTCGGTCATCTCGATGCGGCGCGGCAGACAGCCCTCATCCAGGCACGGCAGGAACACGATTGGGAACTCCAATCCCTTGGCCGCGTGGATCGTCATCACCTTGACTGCCGGAGAGGTAAGGTTGAGGGGATTGCCCCGGTCGACAACCTCCAGACGCAGCTCGCGCCGGGCAAATTCGGCCACGACATCCCGCAGCAGCTCGTGGCTGGGCACGAGCACAGCCACCGCTTCGAGGCCCTGCCGGATCTCGCGCGTGGCCGCGTAAATCTGCTCGCGCATCCAGTCGAACTCGGCCGCGCGGTCCGCCGCCAGATAAACTTTCGGGCGCGGCCCGGTATGGACAAAGGTCTGGGCCAGCGCCTCGTCATCCCCCGCCCCGGTGCCGTGTAGAAAGCGATGGGCCGCCTCGGCTACCTGGCGAGTCGTCCGGTAATTCCGCTTCAGGATGCGCGTCCGTCCGGCGACCCGCAGGTCCTCGTGGACCTTGTTCCAGCTAAAACCCCGGTTGTAGAGCGATTGGGAAGCATCCGCCGTCAGGAACAACCCGGCTGGCGTCCGGCACAGGCGCAGGCACAGTGCCAGGCCCAGAGGAGTAATGTCCTGGGCCTCGTCGACCACCACGTAGTCGAACTGCTCCGTCCAGCGGCCAGAGTTGATCGCCTGGATGGCCTGCCTACGCAGCGTATTCCAGGTGACCAACTGGTTGGCGACAAAATACTGACTCACGTGATCGTAAATGGCCCACATCGCCCGGCGCTGGGCCGCGTTCAACGCCAGGTTGCGGCCGTAGCGCGTCATGCCGAGATAGGCTTCCAGCGTTTCGATCCCCTGCCCTTCGATCACCCACTCCATCTCGTCGATCAGGTAGGCGTCCCGAAAACGGCCCGCGGGATCGAGCATCTGCTGCTCCAGCCCATGCTGGCTGCCGTGGAATGCCGCGCGGGCGCTGTTCAACGCCGCCTGCCATTCCTCACGGCCAGCCACGTTCACGCGTCCGCCGTCCACGTCGGTCACGATCTTCCGCGCCATCCTGTCCAGGGTGCTGATAGTTACCCAATCCATCAGTTCCGAATCGGAGCCAAGAAGCTGGTCAAGAAGCTGGCGGGAGGCTTCGATCAGGGTGTTGGTATAGGTCGTGAACAGGATGCGCGGCTGCATGCCGGCCAGATAATCCTGCTCCACCAGGGTCTTGATCCGGTACAGGGCCACCGTGCTCTTGCCGGAGCCAGGCCCGCCCTTGACCAGCGTCGGGCCTTTGAGCGAAAAATCGGTGAGGCTCTTCTGCTCCGGGTCCAGATACAGCAAAAAGCCCAACAGGCTGCCCTCGGCAAACCGCTCCAGGTCTTCTGGATTCTGCAAGACATACGTCGGTTGCTGGGCAATCTCGGCCAGCGTGGGCTGGTCAAACAACCAGGTGAACACGATATCGTATATTTCAGAGGGCAGATCGATCCGTTCGAAATCCTCCTCCGTCTCGGCCGCGCACAGCGGCGCGTGGTAAATCTGGGGGACTTTGAGCCGCGTCAGGACCTCCGGGGTGATAACCATCGGCAGCAGCTTGCCGCTGCGCGCGCCGCGCTGTAGGGCGGCGGGCTTGCGCTGCGGCCACGTGGGCGCCTGCGCCGCCGTCATCGGCGAGGCCGGGTTGAGCACCGCCTCGATCACGGCCACCCCGCCGTACTCCTCGTCCACCTGGCGTCGGGTTGGGACGACATGGTTGTAGATGTGGTCGTGCGTGCCAACATCGATCAGTTTGACCAGATTGGGGGAATGAATCGAATACAGAATGCGCTCCCCCTCGGTCACGTGATAGGTCCAACAGGGCACTTCCTTCAAACGCTCGATATTCTTGTTGGCGATATTGCTGGGATCGTTTTCGATAATGCCAATGGCCTTGGAAACCCGCTTCTGGAGCGATTTCGGCAAGTCGATGAAGTGCTCGCGAAACGTTTCCGATTGTGTTGTATAGTAAGCCATGTCGCGTCCTTAATCCGCCATCACGTGAGCATCAATGTTCACATTGTACCTCCATATAACTCGATGTCCACTAATCTCTTCCCCATGCGGGGTGATTTGCCTCCACTCCGTCCCGCAACCTATACTTGACCGATAAAGACTGCTTTCTTGTCAGGAGCGCGTCCATGGCCGGGCATCTCTTTATCAGTTACTCCAAAAAAGATTCTGACTTTGCTTTCAAGCTGGCCGACGACCTGATCGCCCAGGGCCGCCGGGTGTGGATCGACCGCCAGATCGGCGGCGGGGAGCGCTGGCGCAGCTCGATCGCCCAGGCCCTGCGCGACTCCGACGCCATGATCGTCATCCTCTCGCCCAACTCGGTCGAATCCGAATGGGTCATGCACGAAGGCTCGATCGCCAGCGGCCTGGAAAAACCGATCTTCCCGATCATGATCGCCCCGGTGACTCGCCTGCCGATCTGGATGGAAGAGCTGCAATACATCGACTTCGTCAACCGGGATTACGAGGCCGGTTTCACCCAGCTTATCGACGCCCTGACGCCCCCCAACTTTTTGCAGGACCTGCTCGATCAGCAGGTCGACGCCTACCGCCGCACCCAGGCGTTGATCAGTGACGCCTTGCTGCGCGTGATCGACGAGCAGCGCGCCAGCCTGCAAATCAGTCCGGAGGCGGAAGCCCTGATCGTCAAGAGCAAACAGGCCGTGGCCTACCGGCGGCGGCTGATGCGCACCAGCGCCGGCGCGGCCATCGTGCTGAGTATCGTCGCGGTGCTGGCGGGCATTTTCGCCATCGGGGCCGGAGCGCAGGTCAGCGCGGCGCTGAACGAGGCCGCTACGGCTCAGGTTGAGCAGGAACAGGCCGACCAGCAGCGGGTCACCGCTCAGGCCGCCGCCGCCGAAGCCGAACTGGCCGCCGCCACCGCCCAGGCGGAGCGCGTCCGGGCCGGCGAGCAGCTTGCCACCGCCACTGCCGCCATCGGCCAGGCCGAAAGCCGCCTGCAACAGGCCAACGTGCTCTTCACCCAGCTCTACAACTCGACCGGCACAATCCCGGTCGGCGAGCGGCCGGTCGCCCTGGCCTGGGATGGGACGCGCATCTGGGTCGCCAACCGCCAGGATGGCACCGTCCGCCCGATCGACCTGTCGCAGGGCGTCCAACTGGCGACCAATATCCCGTCGATCGCGGTCGGCGGAGCGCCGGTCGACCTGGTCGTGGGCGGGGGCAGCGCCTGGGTCGCCCGCAGCAGTGACGGCACCCTGGCCCGCATCGATCTGGCTACCCAGCGCCTGCAAGGCGATCCGATCGCGGTGGGTGGGACGCCGGTCGCCCTGGCCTGGGGTGATGAGTCCCTGTGGATCGCGACCCAGGCGGACAACCGGATTCAACGCCTGGACCCGCGCACCCTGGCGGTGAGCGATTTCGCCAGTCTGCAAGATAAACCGGTCGCCCTGCTGTGGACGGGCACCCAGCTCTGGGTCGCGCTGGACGAGGCCGGGTTGATTGCGCTCGATCCGGCCAGCGGGCAGACCCTTCAGACGACCAGCGTCGGGAGCGATCCGGCCGCCCTGGCCTGGGACGGCGCCACCATCTGGATGGCGGACGCGACCGGCAACACCGTCGTCCGGATCGATCCGCTGACCGGGAATAGGCTGGCCGAGATCCCGGTCGGCAGGCGGCCTCACGACCTGGTCTGGGATGGCCTCAACCTGTGGGTGGTCAACAGCAGCGACAACAGCGTGATGCTGATCGGCCCGACCGACGATACCGGCGCGACTCTGGCCGTGCTCAGCCGGATCGAGGTGGGTAACCGGCCCAGCGCCGCCGTGTGGTCCGGCCAGCGTCTGTGGGTCGCCATCACCGATGACAACGCCCTCCAGCGCGTGGACCTGGAAGACGAAGCGGTGCTGGAAACGGTCAGCACCGGCAACATGCCCGACCTGATGGTCTGGACAGGCTCCCGCCTGACGGTGGCCAGCGCCGCCGACAACAGCTTCCGCTACGTCAACCCGGCCCAGCCCGCCGAGGCACGCCTCACCCAGGTCAGCGCCGCGCCGGTCGACATGGTCTGGACCGGGACACAGCTCTGGGTGGCCCGCGCCGACAGCCAGATTCAGGAAATCCCCCTGGACGGGCGGCGCGCCGGCGAACCACTGCCCGTCGACAGCCCGCTGAGCGCGATCGCCTGGGACGGGGCGCGGCTGTGGCTGGCCAGCCCGGAGGGGATCGTCTTCAGCTACGACCCGGTCACGCAGACCCGCTCGGAGGAAACGATCCCCGTCGGCGCGGACCCGGCCGACCTGGTCTGGGATGGGACGTTCCTGTGGGTCGCCAACCGGGGAGACGGAACCGTCTCGCGCGTGACGCCGGACAGCGGCACGGTGCGCACGATCCGGGTGGGTAATTCCCCCAGCGCCCTGGTCTGGGACGGCAGCGGGGTATGGGTCGCCAACACCGGCAGTGACACCGTGCACCGCCTCAGCCCGGACGGTTACATCGTGGATATCAACCAGGTGGGCGACCAGCCGGTCGCCCTGGCCTGGGATCGTGAATCGCTGTGGGTCGCCAACCAGGGGCACAACACCGTGATCCAGATCGACCCGGCCCAGGATCGCAAGGAGGCCACGATCGCGGTCGGCGAGCAGCCGGTCGCCCTGGCCTGGGACGGCCAGTCGGTGTGGGTCGCCAACCGGGTGGGCACGCTCCAGCGCCTCAACACGCGCAGCCTGACCCTGGTCACCCGCGCCCGCGCCCTGGCGACGACGGAATAGAACGGAAAGGAACATCGAAGCCACGATGAAGGATCGACCTATCATCTCGCTCGAAGCGATCCGGAAGTCCACCTCCAGCCAGAGCTTCTCGCGCGGACAGGCCTACTACAACAAGGGCGCGCTCAGCCAGACCGTCCGGCGCGGCAATGAGATCGAAGGGCTGTGCGCCGGTTCATACCCGGAGCCATATCTGGTCTGGGCCAAACTGGACGAGAACAAGATTGTCGAGGTCGACTGCACCTGCCAGTACGATTGGGGCGGCCTCTGCAAGCACCTCGTCGCCCTGCTGCTGGCCTACGTGCATGAGCCGGATCGCTTCGAAGTGCGCCCCGCCCTGCGCGAGGCCCTCATGGCCCGCAGCCAGGAACAACTGGTCGAACTGATCGAAGAAATGCTGCTCCTCCACCCGGACCTGACTCACCTGGTCGACAGGCCCCAGCCCGGCGCTGGCGACTCCAAATTGATCGACCTCTCCAGGATGCGCCGGGAGATACGCGCCGCCCTCGACAGCTACGGGGGCTGGGGCGATATGACCGCCGCCACAAAGGTCACGGAGCTGGCCCGCACGGCGGAACGGTTCGCCCGGCACGGCGACTGGCCGAATGCCGTCGCTATCGGCTGCGCGATCATCGAGGAATGCACCGCCCAACCGGATTATCCCGCCGACGACGAGGGCGAATACGGCATGGCCGTCGGCCAGGTCGTCGACAGCCTGGCGGAATGCCTCAAACAACCGGTCATCGCCGACGACGCGGCGCGCCGCCGCGCGATCCTGGACGCCATGCTGAGCACGCTCATCTGGGACATCAACTATGGCGGAATCGATTTCGGCGGCGACGCGCAGGATTACATCCTCGCCTACACGCGGCCTGAGGACGTTCCCCACCTGAAGGCCCAGATCGAGGCGGCTCGCGACCACCAGCGCCACCAGCCGTACGGGCAATGGGGTGTCGAGGCCTACGAAGACTTCCTGATCCAGCTCGACCTGCTCGACAACACCGATCCGGAAGTCACGTTTACCCGCCTCCGCGAAGAAGGCATGTTCCTGCTGCTGGCCAATAAACTGCTGGAACTGGGCCGTTCGGACGAGGCGTTGGACGTGGTCCGGGCCAACCTGGAGGGGTGGGACCTGCTGCGAGTCTTACCGTCCCTGACCGCCCACGGCCTGGACGACGCGGCGATCGCCATCACCGAGGAAAAGCTCCGGGCCGCGTACGACCGGCAGGTCGTGGGCTGGCTGCTGGGCCGCTACCACGAGCGCGGCGACCTGGAAGCCTCTTTCCGCTGGCAGACCGAGGAGATGCGGCGCGACCCGAACATCCTGCACTACATCGCCCTGAAGGCCACCGCCGGGCAGCTCGGCCGCTGGGAAGAGACCCGCGACCAGCTTCGGCAGCGCCTCCTGAAAGACAGGCGCTACGACATCCTGTTACAGGCCTACCTCGACGACGAGGAGTGGAAACTGGCCTGGGAGACCCTCCCCAGGCTGGGCGACTCAGCCCCCTACCGGTACATGTCGTTCGACCTGATGGTCGCCGAAAAAACGCGCCATGTGATGCCAGAGCGCGCCCTGCCGGTCTATATCAAGTACGTCCGCAAGCACATCGACCAGCGCAACCGGGAATCGTACGCCGAGGCGGCCCGCATGTTGTGGGACGTGCACGCGATCTACGAGCAGCTTGGCGACGAGGAAAACTGGGTCACGCTCATCGACGGTCTCCGCCAGGAATTCCGCCGTCTGCCCGCTTTCCAGGACGAGCTGAACAAAGCCGGGCTGTAGCACCGGCGCGTGGCCGGTGGCTGCCTCCGCGCCGCCGACGAGGTCTTCGCGTTCAAGGTCCGGCTGGGGTAAGTCAATAGCAGGGAAAACGAAATCCTATATAACATAAACATATCTGGACCATTCCGCTGTGTAAGGAGCGAGCCATGAAGCGCCGATCCGTTCTTTTGTCCTTGCTGGGCATCATTCTGATCGTCGTTTTCGTGGTTACCACAACGCTCTCCCCGACCCTGGCCGAACCGCTGCCCCAGGCCACGCCCACCTCCACCGCCGATCCGGGCCTCGTCCCCCTGAGCCAGGCTGACCCTGCCGACATCGTCGAGATCAGACGCCTGGGCAGAGGCACCGCTGGAGACGTGACATGGTCGCCTGACGGTCAGACCATCGCCGTGGGCGGATCGCTGGGCATCTGGCTGTATGAAGCCGGTCGTCCAGACACGGAACCGCGCTTGATCGAGACCCCACAGGTGAACGATATCGCCTTCAGCCCGGACGGGACGCGCCTGGCCTCCGCCAGCGCCGACGGCACCCTCCGCCTGTGGGACACCGCCAGCGGCGCGACACTCGCCGTCCTCGAAGGCCACGTCGACGGGGTGTTGAGCGTCGCCTTCAGCCCGGAGGGGACGCGCCTGGCCTCCGCCAGCGCCGATGGCACGATCCGCCTGTGGGACGCCGCCAGCGGCGCGGCCCTCACCGTCCTCGACGGTCACACCGGTGTGGTACGGAGCGTCGCCTTCAGCCCGGACGGGGCGCGCCTGGCCTCCGCCAGCGAGGACACCACCGTTCGCCTGTGGGACGCCGCCAGCGGCGCGGCACTCGCCGTCCTCGAAGGCCACACCTACGGGGTATTGAGTGTCGCCTTCAGCCCTGACGGGATCCGCCTGGCCTCCGCCAGCGATGATGGCA
>JARKOQ010000089.1 GCA_029976005.1 Aggregatilineales bacterium
GTTTTCCTCTTGCCTCTCTGCCTCTTGCCTCTTGACTCCGCGCTACCCCATGCGCGGAATCCGGCCGTCCACATCCGTGAACCCCAGCGCCTCGGCCAGGTCGGCCACGGCCAGGGCCTGGC
Source organism: Aggregatilineales bacterium (assembly GCA_029976005.1). GTDB lineage: Bacteria > Chloroflexota > Anaerolineae > Aggregatilineales > Ch27 > JARKOQ01. The sequence goes on from JARKOQ010000089.1 coordinate 123, forward strand.
CGCTCCAGCGGAGGGCGTCCGGATCGGTCGCCAGGGCGACCACCGCCCGCCCGGTGAACTGCGGGGTCTCGGCGTTCGTCAGGTCGAAGTACGCGGCGTGTTTCATCACGCCCTCGGTCTTGACCAGGCCCGGATAGAGGCTGACCACGCTCACGCCGTGCGGGCGGAGGTCCACGGCGGCCTCGGCGGCCAGGAGGTCCGTCGCGCGCTTGGCGACGCCGTAGGCCACGTTGCCGGACGGCTCCACCCGGTTGGAGACGCACGCGATCAGCCCGCGCCCCTGGGGGACCATGATCCGGGCGGCGAGCGCGCTGGCGACGTAAGCGGCTCGCACCCCGGACAGGTTGTCATCCCAATAGTCCAGCCGCCGCTCCCAGAAGGGCCGGGGCGGCAGGTCGTAGCCATCGTGCAGACCCTCGTAGCCGGCCCACGCGCTGTTGGCCAGCACGTCCAGGCGGCCTTGCTCGGCCTGGATGCGGGCGAACACGGCTTCGGTCTGGGCGTCGTCGCGGTGATCGCAGCGCACGGCGATCCCGACCCCGCCCAGGGCGCTGACTTCCGCCGCCGTCTCGTCGATCGTGCCCGCCAGCGAGACGGTGGCGGCGTGCGTCCGGTCGGTGCGGCCGGTGACGTAGACCGTGGCCCCCGCCGCGCCCAGGGCCAGGGCGATCCCCTTGCCCACGCCGCGGCTCGCGCCGGTCACCAGGGCCACCCGGCCCGCCAGGGGATGTTCGCTGCTGCTCATGGCTCGTCGCTCCTTGTGTGGGTGATTGATGCCCTCAGTATACGGCGCGCTCCAGATCGATCCAGCCCTGAAAAGTGGCGTGTTGGGCCGGGGCGCGCTAGACTATCCTGTACTTGCGCGGAGGCTTTTATGGCCTCTTTTTGATTCCCCGGTTTGATCTGGCTCCTCAAATGATGGTACAACAAGGTCGCATCGCCCGGACTGGCTGCCGGGAGCGTAGGCACCAGGCCGTTCCGGCCAATCCACAAGGAGGGTGCGCCAATGACCGACTCCGATCGCCCGTTCGTCGATCCTGAGAATGCAGCCCAGGCGCAGGCCGTGCTGGTGGACGATCCCACCGCCGCCGCGCTGGGCAACCTGTTCAAGACTCTGGCCGACCCGACCCGGGTGCGCATGATCTGCGCCCTGGCCAACACCGAGCTGTGCGTCAACGACCTGACGGCCGTGCTGGGCATGGAGCAGTCGGCGGTCTCCCACCAGCTCCAGACCCTGCGCCGGGCGCGGCTGGTCAAAACCGAACGGCGCGGGCGGCTGATCTACTACAGCCTGGACGACGAGCACGTCCGCGACCTGCTGACCCGCAGCCTGGAGCACATCCGGCATGCCTGACCGCCCGGCATGCCTGACCGGCGAGGACAGCCCGGCTGGAGGGGCTGCCGATAGATGCCGGACGAAATCGATCGGACCGATGCGCACCGCGATACATTCCGGTATAAACTGACGGTATAATTCTCTGAATCCTTTCTGGTTTCCGTTTGTTCTCACAGACGCGATTCAATCATCAAGCCCGGTAGTATCTGGCTGAGGCTGCGACATGCCTGAGGCACGCTCCTTCCTTTCACAAGCGTACCGGCTTTACTCGTCATTCATTGGCCTGCTCATCCAACCCGCCCCCATTCTGACCGATCCCGAAGCACGCCAGCAGTCGCGGCTGCTGCTGGCGCTGCTGATCACCTTTCAGGTCCTGGGCGGGGTGATCCTGCTGTTTGAGGCGTGGACTCATCCCAGCGCCCTGGACGACTTCGATTACCTGCTGACCCTGGGCATCTGGCTCGCCGGGTTTGGGCTGTATGTCTGGGCCCGGCGCGGGCATATCAACGGCCCGGCGACCATCCTGATCGCGCTGCTCTTCGTGCTGTTTGCGGTGGCTCCCTACACGCCGGACAGCCTGACCTCCCTGCCGTTTTACATCGTCATCCCGCTGTTTATGACCGCGTTGTTTTTCCCAATCCGGTGGACGATCCAGATCATGGTCCTGGCCCTGGTCGTGCCCACCGTCCTGGCCCTCACCTCGCCGCTGACCGAGGTCAGCGGTCAGCGAACCCTGATCAACGACGCCCTGTTCGTCCTTCCTATTGGCTGCATGCTCCTGGTGTACCTCCGCCATCGCGGCGCGATCGAGCGCATCCGCCGGGCGGCGCTCCAGGAGGCCTACGACCGCGCCCTGGCCTCCGAAGCCGAGCTGGAGCAGCGCGTCGAGGAACGCACGCGGGCCTTGCGCGAAGCGCGGCAACGCTACTATGCCCTGTTCGAGCAGACTCACGACGCCGTCTTCATCCTCGATCTGGAAGGCAGGCACCTGGAAACCAACTCCCGCGCCACGGACATGCTGGGCTACTCCGCCGCGGAACTGAATGACCTGACGGCCCTGGACCTTTCCGCCGAGGTCGAACTGAGCGAACAGGTCCACGCCCGGCTGCTGGCCGGGGAACAGGTGCCCCTCTTCGAGCGCCTCTTTCGCCGAAAAGACGGGAGACTCCTCCCGGTCGAGATCAACGTCGAGCTGGTGCGCGACCTGGATGGCAGGCCGCTGCACATCCAGAGCGTCGCGCGGGACATCAGCGAACGCAAGCAGATTGAAGCCGAACTGCGCGCCTCGCATGCTGACCTGGATCATTTCTTCACGCTGGCGCTGGATTTGCTGTGCATCGCCGATACCGACGGGCATTTTGTCAAAGTCAACAAGGCCTGGGAGAGCATCCTGGGCTATTCTGTCGAGGAATTACGGGGACGGCGTTTCCTTGATTTTGTCCATCCGGACGATCTTCAGGCGACCCTGGATACCATCGCCCGGCTGGTGGCCCAGCAGCCGGTTTTCAATTTCACGAATCGCTACCGGGCCAGCGACGGCGGCTACCGCTACATCGAGTGGCGTTCCTACCCGGTCGGCAAGCGGATTTATGCGGCTGCCCGCGACATCACCGAACGCATCCAGGCCGAGGAAGCCCTGCGCCAGGGCGAAGAACGCCTTAATCTGACGCTGCAAAGCACCCAGGCCGGCACGTGGGAGTGGAATGTCCAGACCGGCGAGACGCTGTTCAATGATCGCTGGGCGGAGATTGTCGGGTATACCCTCGCCGAACTCACCCCCATCAGCATCCAGACCTGGATCGATCTGGTTCATCCCGAAGACCTGCAAACCTCCAATCGGCTTCTGGAAAAGCATTTTGCCGGGGAGTCCGCGTTGTACGAATGCGAAGTACGCATGAAGCACAAGGCCGGGCACTGGGTCTGGATCTGGGATCGCGGCAAGGTCATGGAGTGGACCGAGGATCACCGGCCCCTGCGGATGTTCGGCACGCACATCGATGTCACCGCACGCAAGGAAGCGGAACGGCACGCGTTCGAGCTGGCCCTGGAAAAAGAGCGCGTGCATCTGCTGAGCCAGTTCATCCAGAAGGCCTCGCACGAGTTCCGCACCCCGCTGTCGATCATCAATTCCAACGTCTTCCTGATGGGGTACCCCGGTGAGCCTGAAACGCTCCAGGGCAGAATCACGGCGATCAAAGATCAGGTGCGCCGGATGACCCGGCTGGTGGAAACACTGCTGATGATGAGCAAGCTCGAAAGCGGCACGGCGATCGAGCTGGCCCAGGTGGACATGGCCGCGCTGATCGATGGCGTCTGCCAGCGCATGGTGTCGCAGTACGGTTACACTCCCCTGCTCCGGTATGATATCCCACCGGACCTGCCGTCACTCATGGGAAACGCGGAATATCTCCAGGCGGCCATCCAGCAAATTCTGGACAACGCCTACCGCTTCACGCCGGCCGGCGGGACGATCACCGTGACGGCGGGAACCATCACCGGCTATCTCTGGCTGGACGTGCAGGATACGGGGCCAGGCATCGCCGAGGCCGATCTGCCGCGCATCTTCGAGACCTTCTGGCGGCAGGACGAAGCCCACACCACGCCGGGCCTGGGGCTGGGCCTGCCCATCGCCCAGAAGATCATCGCCACGCACGGCGGCACGCTTCAGGTCAGGAGCGCCATCGGGCAGGGCACGACGATCCGGATCATCCTGCCTATGCCGAAATAGCGGTTGGGGGTGGGTACGTGGTCAGAACCAGGCAATGCACGCCCTCCTCAGCCTGACCAACCGCCCCAAACCAATCACCACCCACCGCTTCTTTCAGTTCAAATACGGCCCCTGGGTGCTGCCCGGCGGAGGAATGCGCCGGCCATCGTGGAGGCCGTCTGCTTCGGCTTCCAGCGATTCATCCTCGGGGATGATCTCGTAGCCACCCGGCGCGGGCGGATCGGGAATTTCGGGCGGGTTGCCGCCCGGCGGTTTGGGTTTGCGGCCGGATTTGAGCGCCTCGGCGACGACCATCAGCGCCGCGCCCAGGACGAGCAGCACGACATCGTCGAAGATGCGCGGCGGCGGGGTGAGGAACGCGGTGACGAAGGCCATGATCAGCAGGGTGATGCCCAGCCACCGGCTGAGCGTGTACAGGGTCTGGCGCACCTGGGGCGTGACGCGGCGCTCCAGCCAGGGCACCGGCGGCGCGCTGAGGATCGGCGTCCCGCAGTAGGGGCAGAAGCGCGCGTCGGCGGGGGTGGGCCTGTTGCACGTATCGCACTGGCGGATCAGCTCCGCGCCACAGCCGGCGCAGAACCGGGCGCGATCGGGATTGGGATGGTGGCATTGCGGGCACTGCTTCATCGTCGGCCTGCTCCATGCTCGCTCGTGTGCTGATTCCAGTATAACATGCCCGGCGAGTGGATCGGGAGTAGTGCGAACCCAATCCCAGGGCGATTGCATCAACCTGAAAAAGCATCTCACCACAGAGGACGCAAAGAGCGCAGAGAGGAAATCAGGTTCTTATAGTCTTCCTCGACATTTTTCGTGCTTTCTACGCGAGCGTTTTTCTATATTTTGCCTTTCTTCGCGTTTTTCCTTGACGTTCATGGCGTCTTGGCGGTTCAAATTGCTTTTTGGTGCGATTGCCCTGAACCCAATCCCGACTGTGACCGGCGCGTTTCAATGCGCCGCGCCGCGCTCCCTCCAAAATAGCCCTATACTGTGAACAGCGCCCCATGCCACCTGGAGGGTGATTCGATGCGCGTGCGAACTGGCCTGTGTCTGCTGCTCATGCTCTTCGTCGGGGTTGGGCTGGCGACCGCCCAGGTGCAGCCGCCCCGTCTGACCACCTGCGACTACGAGCATTTTCACGCGCTTTTCCAGGGCGGCACGCTGATCCTGGACTGCGACGGCACGCTTCTGCTTCCCCCGGAGACGCCCATCCTGATTGGCCGTGATTCCGAACTCGCGGCAGCGGCCGGGCGGAGCGTGACCTTTGACGCGAGACAGGCCGGGCGGATTTTCGAGGTGCAGCCGGGGGTGACATTCGACCTCGACCACGTGACTCTGACCGGCGGGGATGTTCTGCAAGGGGGCGGCAGCGCGATTCTCAACCAGGGCGGCACGGTGACGCTCGGCGGCGTCCGGATCACGGATTGTAGCGGCGGCGCGGTGCGCAATGCTCAAGGTGGCACTCTGCTGATCGCCGGGAGCATTCTTTCCGGCAACAGCACGTTTGGCAGCGGCGGCGCGGTGCTCAACGAGGCCGGCGGCACTCTGACGGTCACGGGGAGCACCTTCTCCGACAATCAAACCTTCGGCGGCGGCGCGGGCGCGGCAATTGCCAATCAGGGCGAGTTGGCGATTACCGGCAGCACCTTCTCAGGCAACACCGGCCAGGGGCGCTTCAGTTGGGGCGGCGCGATTCATAACAGCGGCGGCCAGCTCACCGTCGTGAACAGCACCTTTTCCGCCAACCGCGTCACGCACAGCGGCGGCGCGATCCGCAACGACGCGGGCGGCCGCCTGACCGTCACCCACAGCACCTTCTATGGGAATGAAGTCGAGGTCTGGGGCGGCGCGATCTACAGCGAATCGGGCGCGGTGCAATCCATCTCGGACAGCCTGTTCGCGGCCAACGTGCCCAATGACTGCCAGGGCGAGGGCTTCACGCTGGATCACAATCTCGGCGCGGATGGCTGCGGCGACCTCCCGGCGACGGGGGTGCTTCCCCTGGCGGACAACGGCGGTGGGACGTGGACGCATGCCCTCGCCCAGGACAGCAACGCGATCGACACGGCCGCGAGCTGTCCTGAATCCAGTGTCGATCAGCGGGGTGTCGCGCGACCCTATGGGAGCGCCTGCGACATTGGGGCTTTCGAGTGGGTGGATTGGGCCGCCTCGGTGGTCGACCTGGACGCCTGCACGGTGACGACCACCCACCAGGTCCGCCTGCGCGACGAACCGAGCACCGCCGCCGCGATCGTGGCCCGGTTGCCGTATGCCCGCGCCTTCGAGGCCAGCCAGACCGTGCCGGGCTGGTACCGCGTGCGCTATGGCGCGGTCGAGGGTTGGGTCAGCGCGGATTACCTGACCCTGTCGGAAGGCTGCCAGCCGTAGGCGCGGCTGGGGCTGCCGGTACGTGCGGCCCATACCCGTGCTTCACGCCTCGCCTTGAAGATGTGCGAGATGTTCTTCCACGCTCTGCGCTGGCGCGCTTGACGCTTTAAGCGTCAAGCTGAGGGAAAAAGCCCGCTAAAGGGGCTAAAAAGCATTCATCTGGTCGCTTCCCAAAGGGCAATTGCCACTCGCAGAACTGTCTTAAGCCCCTTTAGCGGGCTTATTTCCCCAGCGGCAGGCTTTGAGCCCGCCGCGTTCGAGCACAATATGGCGAGGTTTACTCCTCGCCTTGAAGATGTTCGAGATAGGGTTCGAGTGTGCCGCCAGCGTGGTGCTGCTTCTGATTCTGAATGTACTCAACCACGAAATGCTGATTCCGCGCACCGAAGGTCAGTACGCTGTAGCCCCCCTGCCAGCGAAACGGACCTGCTTCATCGGGCATCTGCGTATTGACCTGGTGTGAGGACGCGCCTTTGACATTGCGAACCCACTCTGCGACGGCCAGGTTCGGCGGGATAGCCACCGCCACATGGATATGATCTTCGACTCCGTTCACAGCCAGAACCTGACAGCCCATTTCGTGGGATTTCGCCTGAATCGCCCCAAAAACGACCGGCTCATTTTGAGCGGTGATAGCGGGGGCGCGCTGCCGTGTAGACCAGACAATATGATAGAAACAGCGCCAGAAGGGCATTGCATATCTCCCCAGGGCTGATATCGACACTTGAGATGAGTATAGGCTCATTGCTCGGTGGCCGCCCGGCACGCTTGACGCTCAAAGCGTCAAGCTGAGGAAGAAAGCCCGCTAAAGGGGCTAAAAAGCATCGATCTGATCGCTTCCCAAAGGGCAATTGCCACGCGCAGAACTGTCTTAAGCCCCTTCAGCGGGCTTATTTCCCCAGCGGCAGGCTTTGAGCCTGCCGCGTGCGCCACACGCGACCCACCGATCGCGCACCCATCCCCCACAAACAGCCCTATACTGAGATTACCCGCGCTGACCCGGAGGGTGATTCGATGCGCGCATTGACCGGGATGGGCCTGCTTTCCGCCGCGATGCTGCTTCTACAGGTGGCCCTGACCCGCTTCTTCTCCATCGCCCAGTTCTATCACTTCGCCTTCCTGGTGATCAGCCTGGCCCTGCTCGGCTTCGGGGCCAGCGGATCGCTGCTGGCCCTGTGGCCGCGCCTGCGCCGCCCCGCGCATGGCGCGGGTTACGCGCTCGGCTTCGCGCTGAGCACGCTGGCGGCCACCCTCTTCGCCAACCACCTGCCCTTCGATTCGTACAGCATCGCCTGGGACGGCGGGCAGGTTGTGCTGCTGGCCGGCAACCTGCTGGCCCTGGCCGTGCCCTTCATCTTCGCCGGGGCGCTGATCGCGGCCCTGCTCAGCGCGGACGCGGCCCATGCCGGGCGCACCTACGCCGCCAACCTGCTCGGTTCGGCGGCGGGCGCGATCCTGGCCCCGCTGATCCTCGCCGGACTGGGCAGCGAGCGGGCCATCCTGTTGTGCGCGGCCCTGGGCGCGGCGGCGGGGCTGATCCTGGCCGACTCGCGCCGGATGCACCTCCTGGCCGGGGGCGGGACGATCCTGGCCGTCGCCCTGGTGATCGTCTTCCCGGCGGCGTTCGAGGTCCGGCCCTCGCCCTACAAGGCCCTCAGCCAGTTCCGGCTCAACCCGGAGGCGACGATCACGGCCACGCGCCAGAACGCCTACGCCCGCCTGAACATCGTGGATAGCCCCACGATCCACGCCGCGCCGGGTCTCAGCCTGAGCTACCTCGGCCGCCTGCCGGAACAGACCGGGCTGCTGGTCGACGGCGGCGAGCTGCTCCCGGTGGCCGAAGCCGGGCCAGACCTGGACGGGCTGGCCCGCGCCCTGCCCGCCGCCGCGGCCTACGCCCTGCGCCCGGACGGCCCAACCCTGGTGCTCGGATCGGGCGGGAACCTCGACCCGTGGACGGCCCTGGCGACGACCACCGGAAACGTAACCGTGGTCGAGCCGAACGCCCTGGTTTATGCCGCCCTGACCGGCGATCTGCGGGCCTACGCCGGGCTGGCGGATCATCCGCGCGTCAGACTGATCCAGGACGAAATCCGGCCCTTCGTGGAGCGCAGCCAGGACACGTTCGCGGTCGTGCACCTGGCCCTGGCCGATAACTACCGCCCGGTCACCTCCGGCGCGTTCACCCTGACCGAGAACTACAGCCTGACGGTCGAGGCGGTGCAAGCCTACCTGCGCCGGGCGGAGCCGGACGGCCTGCTGGTGATCACGCGCTGGCTCCAGAACCCGCCCAGCGAGACGCCGCGCACCCTGGCCCTGATCCTGAGC
>JARKOQ010000259.1 GCA_029976005.1 Aggregatilineales bacterium
GCGGCGCGGTCGGAGTCCTGCCCGCCCGCGCCGCGCGTGGATACGACGTTAACCTTGTACCTGGGCTTCCAGTTCCCCGGCGGCGGTGCGGATTTCGACTGACTCCTGGGTAAAGGTGACGATCCGCCCGTCCGGCGTGAACTGCCCGCCAATGCCCGGCACACTCCAAACCTGTTCCTGGGCAGCCACGTCCCACACTTCCATCCTCGATTCGTCCTGAGAAACGACCACCCGCGCCAGTAGCTGGCCGCCATCCGGGCTGAAGGCGGCGAAGTTCGTCCGGGCAGCGGTCACGATTTCCGCCTGCAAGACCAGCGGATGCGAGAACGTCATGTCCCACAGCCGCAGCTTATCCCCGGAAGATGCCAGCAGCGTGCCATCCGGGTTGAAAGCCAGGTCGCTGACGTCCCAGGATTCATACTCCGTCAGGGTCGTGGGGTAAATCTCGGTCTGAAGGTTGCCCGCCGCGCCGTTCCATAGCTGAATCCGGCCATTGCCGTAGGAGGCAAGCATCTGTCCGTCCGGGCTGAGGGCGGCGTAGTCGAAGGGGATCGGATTGGGCTCGTACCCGCCAATGGGAAAAATAGACCAGGTAGGCGTCGGCATCGGTATCCAGAAAGTGCTGATCGGCGCGCGCCGCTCCACGTTCCACAGCGTGCATGACCAGGCGGCGACGGAGACCAGAATCCGCCCATCGGGGCTGAATGCCAGGTCCAACGCGCCATCGGTGAACTGCCCGCTTTCGTAGCCTTCCTGCACGTCCCACAGCAAAGTGCTGGCTCCCGCGCTGGCGAGCAATGTGCCCGCCGGGTTGAAGGCCAGCGACCCGACCATCTCGTTGTTCTGGAAGCGGGTGATCAGCGTCGCCGTGGCAACGTCCCACAGCCAGGTCCCCTGGAGCCGTTCGGGAATCCAGTGCCCGCTGCTGCCCGCAGCGACGGCGAGTTGCGTGCTGTCCGGGCTGAAGACCAGGCCATACGCCGGAGGCTGGCCGTCCAGGTAGAGCAAGCGCGGCGTGGCGTCGAGGTCGTTCAGGTCGTACAACCACACGCCGGGCGTGCTGGAGACGGCCAGGATTGCGCCATCCGGCGAGATGGCCGTCGCGGCGATCTCGCCCTGGCCCAGCGCGGCCAGCGGATCGCCCGGATAGGCGGGCGTCTCCACCACGATACCTACGGGCAGCAACCAGTAGGCGTCTGCCTGGCCTTCGGCCAGCCAGCCGGTCTGCCCCTCGGCGCTGACCTGCCACCAGGCCGTGCCCAGCGTGCAGGACGGACCCTGCACCACGTCCACGAATGTGCCACCCGTTACCTGGCCGACCTGGGTGCTACCGCTGGTGGGCTGGGCGCGCAGGTTGACAGCGGTCAGGTCCGGCCGGACGCGCGCCCGGCCATCCGCCACCAGCCGCGAGGCCAGGAAGCCAGGGCAGCTATCGGTTCGCGGCTCGACCTGCTGGACGAGGCCGCTCGCCTCCGGTCCGATCGTCCACTCGAAGAAGGCGCCTTCCCGGTCTTGGCTGGAGTCGCCATAATCGGCCGTGTACAGCCGGGCGCCATCCGGGCTGAACTGGAGAAAATCGACCCTCGCGCCGGGCTGATCGATCACGGCCACTTTTTGCCCGGTGCGCGCCTCCCAGACCTGGATCGGGGCGGTTTCCGCGTTCAGTTCCGTGTACCAATCCCGATTCTCGTTCGCCAGCAGCAGGCTGCCATCCGGCGTGAAGGCCAGCCTTGACCCACCCTCCAGCACGGCCAGCTTGCTGCCCGTCACCAGGTCGAACAGCAGGATCGCGTTGCTCGTCGCGACGGCCAGACGGCTGCCATCCGGGCTGAACTGCATGTTATACAAATTGGTTTGCGTGTTATAGCTCGTCTCGGATAGACGCAGGGAGAGATCGAATTCATCGGTCTGGGTATTCCACAGGTGGATGCGGTTCTGCGCGTCCGAGATGGCGACGAACCGCCCATCCGGGCTGAAGGCCCAGGCAGTATAGTCCCCCGGCGTCGTGAAGCGCACGGACCTGGAGGCCACGTCCCACAGCTCAAGCCCTGCCACACCGCGCGTCACCAACAAGCGGCTGTCCGCGCTGAAAAACAGGGGCCATTCTCCAGATTCGACGGTCGCCCATTGGCTCGTTGCGCCGCTGGCCGGATCGATTTGAAGGAGTTCGCCGCGAAGTCCGATCAGGATCGTGCCATCCGGCGCGATCGCCGTGAAGCGCTGCCACCAGGAATCTTCCCAGGGGTAGATCAGGTTGGCGAAGCTGTCCGGCTGGCCGAGGTCCTTGACCCAGAGGCCGTCGTTTTCGCTGAAAATCTGCCAGCGGCCATCCGCCGTGAAGTTGACCGAGCGAACCCGGCTGAAGTCGATCGCGCGCGGGGTGAGTTGGGCCAGGTTGGCGGCGGTGATGGCGTTTTCCGCCAGCGTGGCGATCGGCTCCAGCCAGTAGGCGTCGGCCGTGCCTTCCACCGTCCAGCCAATGAGGCCGTTGTAGTCCACCTGCCACCACGTGAAACCGTCCGCGCAAACCGGGCCATCCAGCACCGTGAAGCCCGCGCCGCCGGGAATCGAGCCGGTCGAGGCGGCGCTGCGGGCCGGCTCCGCCCGCACGTTGTTGGGGTCACCCGGCGTGACGCGCGCCTGAACGCCCGGCGCAAGGCGCGAAGGCAGCGCGCCGGGGCAGGTCGTTCCCCCTTCCTGAGCCACAAGAGACGCCATTGGCATCATGAGCACCGCCAACCATAACCCAATGATCAGCCAGAAACGCCGCATCAGTTCAACTCCTTACGGAATGGATGAATATTGAAACCAGTATAGACTTTTCGATGTTTGGGGTAAGCCCAAAAGGGCCGGGGAGCCTGACGGTCTGGCGACGGCTCCCCGGTGATTACCCAACGGCGTGATTTTGAGGGCCGTTTGCCTCGATCACACGGCAGCCCGGCCTTCCGGTTTTCCTCTTGCCTCTCTGCCTCTTGCCTCTTGACTCCGCGCTACCCCATGCGCGGAATCCGGCCGTCCACATCCGTGAACCCCAGCGCCTCGGCCAGGTCGGCCACGGCCAGGGCCTGGCCGCTCCAGCGGAGGGCGTC
>JARKOQ010000090.1 GCA_029976005.1 Aggregatilineales bacterium
CGCCGAGCGCCCGATCGTGCTGCACCTCTCGGTCAGCTCCGGCAGCGTGACGGTGAGATAGGGCGGTTTTTGGTTCGTGGTTGTTGGTCAGTGGTCAAAGCAAAAGCGTCCGGCCCGCGGCGGTGTGCTGCGGGCCGGATGTTGATTTGGGGCAGAGAGACGGGCATGGTATTGTCGGACTGAGTCCCAATGCTACGGATCACGCGATGTATTGCAGGGGCGTGGCCTGGCGATGGAGCAGTGGTTCTACCATCACTCCTGGATTATGCTTTGGGGGCAAGGCAACTCAATGTAATCGGGTTCCTGATGTGTTGATGAAATAGCGAAAGGCCATGGTTTTCAGGAAATCTAGCGCGATCATGTAGGCGATAGTTGCTCCGAGCAACCCGGCAAGTAATCCAGGACTGATAGCCGTCATGAGTAGCCCCTGCGCTGCCAACAAACTGACAACCATCACATCAATCGCTGTGCTGAGAGCCAACCAACGGCTCGGACGTGAATGCCAGAAATGATGCCTCTCACGTACTAAATATACATTTGCCTGACCAGTGAAGACCAGCATTACAAAAACAAGGGTCTGAAGCTGTGTGAGAGGCAGATTCAACACGTTTTGTCCCACCAGCAAAACGCCAAAGGAGAAGACCAACCATCCCAGAGCCAGAACAAGTCCGACGATAACCAGCGAGCGGATATTCCAGCGATCTGGCTTGGGAGAAGGGGATACCCGATCCGTCGCTAGCGACATGGTGACAAAATCATTGGCAAAGATCAACAGCAAGATCAGGCGTGGGCGCGTCACCAGGATGCCTGTCAGCAATAAGCCCAAACTCAGGAATAAACCAACCTGGAATGTCTTAATAATCTTGTTGAGAGTGTAGGTTAGCATACGCTGGTAAATACGCCGTCCGACCTCCACAGCGGCTACCATGTCGCTCAAGCCTGGCCTGGTCAACACAAGGCTGGCTGCTGCTTTTGCAACATCGGTCGCATTGGCGACGGCAACGCCAACTCCGGCTTGTTTGAGCGCCGGGGCGTCATTGACGCCATCGCCAGTCATGCCAACTACATGTCCAGCCTGTTGAAGCCCTTGAACCAGTTTGAATTTGTCCTCTGGAAAAACTCCGGCATAAATAACGCAGTCCAGAATGTCCGCGTTTAGGCCATCATGTAGTTGTTCAGCTGAACAAGCAGTTCCCACGATGCCGACTTGTGCCGCCACCGCTTTGGCTGTTTCCAGACTATCGCCAGTCACCATCACTACCCGAATGCCAAGTTCGCCCAGTTCTGTAATGACCGCTTTAGAATCCTCACGCGGCGGGTCTTGCAAGCCGAGCAGACCGACTAACGCTAATGCCTTGTCTTGACCAGCCGCCACCGCCAACACGCGATAACCCTGGCTGGCCAAGCGCTCCACATCGGCACTGAGATCAACACCGCTCCCAATCATCGACGCAACAACCTGCGGAAAGCCTTTGATGACTCGGAGGGTATGATCGCCCTCACGCACGCTGGCCTCAGTGCGCTTTGTCGCAGAGTCAAAAGGGATAAACTGCAAGCGGCTCGACAGATCGGCATCAATACCCCGCTTGTGTGCGACGTTCAGGATAGCGAGGTCAATCGGATCTTGGGTCGCATCATCCGAAGTAAGGGCAGCAAATTTCAATAGATCATTCTCAGTGTAGGGAGCCTGAGGCTGAACGGCGGCCAGCGCAAGCTCGTTGCGGGTGACCGTTCCGGTTTTGTCACTGCACAGAACATCCATTCCTGCCGCTTCTTGAATCGCCGATAAGCGGGTAATCAAGACTCCCTGCTTGGCGAGTTCCAATGAGCCGAGCGCACTGGCTAAAGTGAACGTTGCTGGCAGCGCAACCGGAATGGAAGCGATGAGCAGAATCAGTATAAACGGCAGCAATTCACTCAACGGCAGGTGGTTGACCAGTGCATATATCAGGATCAGCGCAGCGAGTACGGCATTGACCGCGATCAGGTATTTCACAATGGTCTGGATCATCTGCTCCAGGTGGCCTACTGTTTTCGCGGTTTGGACTAACTCTGCCGTTTTGCCATACGAAGTGTGCTGTCCAGTGGCAGTTACTTCACCGGAGCTTTCGCCACGTTTGACGATGCCGCCCGCGTGCGCCACATCTTCTGCGCCAATCTCCGCTGGCACGGACTCACCCGTCAAAGCCGATTCATCTACTGAAAGTTGTCCGTCAACTAGGCGTAAATCGGCGGGGATCACATCACCCGTACGCAGGTGCACGAAGTCGCCCGGCACGAGTTTCTCCGCCGATACAAGCTGCCACTGACCATCGCGTAGTACGCGCGATCGGATGGTAAGACTCTGATGGAGAAGGGCGAGCGCGTTCTGGGCACGATTCTCCTGAATGAAACTCAGCGCTGCATTGACCAGCAATAGGGCCAAGGTAATGACAACGTCTATATACCTGCCAAGCACCAGTTGAAGGAGTATCGTTGCTTCCAGCATCCATGGCACGGTCCCCCACAATTTGCTGAGGAAGACCAACAAGGGTCGGGGGCGTCGTTCGGGAATGGTGTTAGGGCCATACTGCTGTAAGCGTTGCTGCGCTTCCTGATTACTCAACCCCGTAGGAGTCGTCGCCATGTTAGTCACCTCAAAACACCCAGACTATAAATCAGTCTCGGAGGCAATGTGACCTGCCCCCTGAAAACTGATCCAGAAAATGAGATGTGCGTATCTCAGGAATACGAACCAGCCGCATCGTCAGCACGGCGTGGGCGTTCGGGCGCAGAGTCGGAATTGGAATTCCGACGTTCCCGCGATCAATCGGCCACACCGGACCATCTCCAAGCAGAATCGGCCGTCAGGCACGGCCGGACGGGACACGATGCGAAGCATCGACGTGCCCCGTCCCTACACTGCCGTGCTTTTTCTTGTCTCTACGGGATCGGCTCCAGCGGCTCCTTGCGGTTGGCGATGCCGATGGCCGGGCCGGGCACGGGGGCGGCCCAGCGCGCGGCGTTGGCCAACACCCGCTGCACTTCCGGCTGGTGATAGATCGGGAAGGTCTCGTGGCCGGGCCGGAAGTAGAAGACCCGCCCCCGCCCGCGCCGCCAGCAGCACCCGCTGCGGAAGACCTCGCCGCCCTGGAACCAGCTCACGAACACCAGCTCGTCCGGCTGCGGCACGTCGAACGGCTCGCCGTACATCTCCACGTGCGGAATCTCGAAGTACTCGCCCAGCCCTGCGGTGATCGGATGGCCGGGAGCCACCACCCACAGGCGTTCCTTCTCACCCGCCTCGCGCCATTGCAGGTTGCCGGAGGTGCCCATCAGACGCCGAAAGGGCTTCGAGTAGTGGCCGGAATGGAGCACGATCAGGCCCATGCCCGCCCAGACGCGCTGCTGGACGCGCTCCGCGATGGCGTCCAACACGTCGTCGTGGGCCATGTGCCCCCACCAGATCAGGACGTCCGTTTCGGCCAGGACAGCCTCGCTCAGGCCGTGCTCCGGTTCGTCCAGGGTCGCCGTCCGCGCCGGGAATCCCTCCGCGCGCAGGAAGCGGGCGATCGTCTCGTGCATGCCGTCGGGGTAAATCGCGGCGACTTCGGGATTCTTCTTCTCGTGGCGAAACTCATTCCAGACCGTCACGCGGGGCAAAGACACGGGCTTCTCTCCTTGATAAAAGACCGCGATCGGCTCAACCGGGGCGCACGCCCCGGCACCATCCACGTTGGGCGCGCGAACGCGCGCGGACCATCCCCCCTCCTTACATCCTCGGCAGGATGTACGAGGGCGTGGCCGGGAAGAGCGCCTCCAGCAGCAGCGCGGCCTCGTCCGTGGCCCAGCAGTCGGGGTAAGCCTCGCGCAGGGCGGCCAGCGGCCGGTAGCCAAACAGCAGCTTCAGGAACACCCCCGGCGGGAAGGCGGCATCGTGCTGGCCCTCGGCCACGCAGCCGTCCAGCGCCTCGACGGCCGTGATCCGGCCCCCGGCCAGGGTCAGGGCCAGCCCGTCCGTGTAGAAGTTCAGGCGCAGCGTCCCCGAAGTCCCGGCCAGCGGCGTGCGAGCCAGCCGCCGTTCCAGGGCCGGAGCCACCTCGCGCACGAACCCGGCCAGGTCAGGCACGCGCAGGTAGAAGGCATACGGCAGGCGCAGGGGCGAAAGCTGGCTGTCCAGGGCGCGGTACAGCACGTGCTCGCGGCCCAGGAAGAAGCGGATCGTCCCGGCCCCGGCGGCCTCGGCGTGTTGCTTGAGGGCGCGCAGCAGGGCGGGCAGCACGGCCGGCAGAGGCACGCCGGGGGCCG
Organism: Aggregatilineales bacterium; assembly: GCA_029976005.1. Taxonomy (GTDB): domain Bacteria; phylum Chloroflexota; class Anaerolineae; order Aggregatilineales; family Ch27; genus JARKOQ01. Next base: position 4,288 of record JARKOQ010000090.1, read on the forward strand.
TCCAGACCTCCTCGACCATCAGAGCGCCTTGCTCAAGCTGGCCCAGAAAGCGGCAGTAGCCGGCGGGCCGCCCGTCCGGCGCTTCGATCAGGCTGAAGCGCGTGATGAAGTAGGCGTCGGGGCTGCGTCCGGCCAGATCGTAGCGCCAGTCGTCGAGGCTCAGGGCGTTGCGGATGGGATGGTGGACGCTGCCCGTCTCGTGCAGGGCGATCAGGGTTGGCAGGTCGGCTTCCCCGGCAGGCCGCACGCGGAAGGACTCCGCCGCGCCTTCCGCCAGAGCAGGGATGCGGCCGGGATCCATCTGGCGGTGGCCGCCCAGGTCGAGCGCGTATTCATACCCAACCTGGCGGTAAATCCAGGGGATACCGGTGATGGCCTGGGCACGATCGCCGTGGGCGGCGCTCAGGGCGTGCACAGCCTCGAACAGGATGCCCATCAAGCCCCGTTGGCGGTAGGCCGGGTCGGTGCCGACCAGTTCCGGCTGGCCGACGGCGAACGGGATGTCGTCATAGCGCCACATCTGGCCGATCAGGCACAGGCTGGCCGCGAGGGCGTGATCGCGGGCCGGGTCTTCCACCAGCAGGAAGTCCCCGGCGCGGCAGACCGGGTGCGCGCCGGACATCAGGTCGCGGACAGACCCGGCCAGGCGTGCGTCCGCGTGGATGCGCACATTGAACTCGGCCAGGCGCTCAATGTCATGGCGAGTCGCCTGGCGCAGAATCAGCCCGCCGTCCAGCACGCGGGGCAGGTCAAGAAGCGATTGGGTGGAGCCTGTCACGTTCACATCCTTCATATTCAACCGGCGTTCGGCCACCGGCAGCCCTTGCCAGCGAAGCAGGGCCATGCACGGCGGCTTTGTATAATACGGACGCTGCGCCGGAAAGTTGCCGGACGGGTCAAGGCGAAGGCATCTCACCGCACAGGCCGCAAAGCGCGCAAGGAAGGCGGGTTTCCAGAAGTCCTTTCTTCGCAGGTCTTTCCCTCTATTGTCTTTCTCCGCGTTGTTCCTTGGCCTCCTTGGCGTTTTGGCGGTTCAACCCGCTTTTTCGGTTTTACACCTCGCGCAGCGGCGCGGCCTCCGGCTTGAGGCGGCGGATCACGCGGGCGGGGTTGCCGGCGGCGATCACGCCGGGCGGGATCGCCCCGGTCACGACGCTGCCCGCGCCGATCACGCTGCCCGCGCCGATGCGCGCCCCTTTCAGGATCAGGCAGCGCATCCCGATGAACACGTCGTCCTCGATCACGATTGGCCGGGTAGCCCCCGCCAGGATGTCGATCCGGCGCTCGTCGGGATCGAGCGGGTGGAAGTCGGTGTCGACGATGCCCGTGTTGGCCCCCACCAGCACCCGGTCGCCGATGGTGATCGACTCCTCGGCCACGATCATGCCGCCGGTCATGCCGAAGTCGGCCCCGATGGACAGGCGCGCGTCCGGCCGCCGGACGCTGATCACGACCGGATGGGCGGGGGCGAGGGGATTGCTGCGCCGGGTGGAGCGCAGGCTCAGCCCGTCGCCCAGGCGCACCTGGGCGCGGCGATGGACTTGCAGGATCGGCAGGCCGTACAGCCGCCAGCCGCGCCCCCAGCGCAAGCCGGCCAGGGCGAAGCTCAGCCGGGCCAGCGGCCAGATCAGCAGGCGCTCGATCTCGTTGCGGGCTTTCCAGGGCATCTCCCATGCGGCGCGGACAATCGCCCATGGACCGGAGGGTTGGGTCGAGGTTTCGGGAGGTTGGGACATAGATCAGTTCACAGTCAACAGTTATCAGTCGTCAGTTCACGGTTCCTGGTTGGCGATGGTTGGCTCACGGCCGGGCGCGGTTGGCCGTGACAGGCATGGCGGTTCGCGAACCGCCCTACAACCCTCTGGCCTCAATCAAGCACGTAAACGCGATAGCCCCCGGCCTCGAAGGCTGGCTCCAACCCGGCCGCCCAAGCGGGCAAGGTGGTTTCCGGGCCAACGATCCAGGCGTCGAAGGCGTGCACGTCGGCCTCGGCATGCAGGGCGGCGTGCGCGATGCCGGGATGATCCTGCATCAGATGATAAACGAAGCGGTAATCGTCGGCCACGATCGCGGCCTCGGCGGGGAGATTGTCCCGCACCCAGCCGATCACGTCCCAGCGCGCGCCAAGCTGGACGCGGTGGCGGGCCGAGTCGTCCATCAGCGGCGCGCGCAGCAGGTCGTCTTTATTGTCGACACTCATCCACAGCGCGGGCAGGCTGAGCGCGATCAACGCCCCGGCCAGCAGCCACGATCTCCATCTCATCCCAACAAGGGGCTTAAGCCCCTTGTTCTTCTCCAGCCAAATCAGCGATCGGTCGACCAGCAGCCCGCCCATCACGGCGAACAAGGGCCAGATCAGCAGCAGGAAGCGCAGATCGTAGCTGAACCCCCACCACCACACCAGCCAGAACGGCACGCCGAACCCGACCAGCAGGGCCGCCGCCGGGTCGAAACGCCAGCGCGTCCGCCACAACCGCCAGAGCTGCGCGGCCAGCCCCAGGAAGCCCAACAACCCGCCGATCATGAAGTGGCTGGGCGTCAGGGCCGGGCCGAATAATGCCCGCAGTGAATGGTCGGCCTGGTCGATCCAGCCGGTGGGGGGGACGAGATACCCATACGCGGCCAGGCTGTGGGCGTACCATAACCCGGCGGCCAGCAGCCAGCCGCCCGCGATCAGGAGCGCGTCGCGGGCGCGCAGTGGCTCGCCGCAGGCGGTTTTACCCCGCGCCGCCCAGTAGGTATAGATCACCCAGCCGAGCAGCGATCCGGCCAGCAGCAGCGCCCCGTTTTTGGTCAGGGCCGCCAGCCCGGCCAACAGCCCGGCCAGCAAAGCGTCCGCCGGGCGCGCATGGCGGTAAGCCCGCCAGGCGAAGAGCGCCGCCAGGGTCGCGTACGTCCCGGCGGGCAGGTCGGTATACCCCGACGCGGCCCAGTGGGACACGATCGGGACGCTGGCAGTCAGGAAGGCGGCGGCCAGCCCGGCCCGCGGCCCGGCGATCTCGCGCCCCAGGGCATAAGCCGCGCCGAGCGTCCCCAGGGCCAGGGCCGCCACGACGAAGCGGGCCGCATACTCGTTGGGCGCGCCGCCCGCCATGTGGGGAACAGCCATCAGCAGCGGGACGAGGGGCGGATAGGCGTCGTACAGCCCGCCGCCGCTGAAGCGCCCGGTCTCGACGTAACGCAGGGCCGTGGGGCCGTACAGCGTCATGGTGTCATCTTCATAAAACGGCCAGTACCCGGCGTTGAACAGAGTCAGCCCAATGATGGCCGCGCAGGCCGCAATCGCCGCCAGCGCCGCCGGGGAATGCCTCCCCCTCTCCATGTGTGGAGAGGGGGCCGGGGGGTGAGGTCCGCGTGGAGAGGGCCGGGGTGAGGTGCGCCGCAGCAGGAGCCAGCCCGCCGCGTCGAAGGCCAGGCTCAGGACCAGGATCAGCCCAAACCAGGGCGGGGTCTGGACGATGGCCAGCGCCAACATGATCAACCCCAGCGACCCGGCGCTGAGGGCCACCGTCAGGACGGCCGCCAGGACGGGATCGCGCCGCTCCCCCAGTCCCAGGCGCGCCCAGGGATAGGCGTGGAGCAGGCTGTACAGCGCGGCCACCCAGGCCGGGAGCGTCTCCAGGGTCAGCATACGGCCTCCACACGGGGCGCGGGAAAAACATTGGTCACGGATAAGACGGATAAAGACGGATGAACACAGTGAGTGGCCGAAATCAAGCGCATGGATTCATCGTCGCCTGGTCGCGGATTGATGAAGGTTAAGAAATTAATCGGGTAATCGGGCGAGTGCCAATGGAGTTGCGCGCCGGTCCACCGCCGAGGACTCAAGTCCCCGGCTACACAGTCAAAAAAGCCTGCTGAAGCAGGCTCGTGGCCTGGCGTTTCGGGTATTTGAGTCCGCTTCAGCGGACTTTGTGTCCCTAGCCCGCGACTTGAGTCGCGGGCGATCGGACGGCCGACGCCTTCAATCACGATCAATATGATTGCTGGATTATTTTGTGAATATTCATAAATCCACGACTCTGGAGAATAAGTCCTCCGGACTAAAGACAGCGGTTCAGTCCGGAGGACTTCGTGTTCTGAGTCGGGGATTTCCAATCCCCGACCGCGCGACGCCCGATCCATCCATGCAATCAGTTTCAATGAATCACGACGGATTTCTTGAAGAAAAATCGGTGCAAATCCGTGTTCCATCCGTTTTATCCGTGTCCTGTTTTTTCAAGAACACCAATCCAACTGCCGTCGATTGTAACAGCCCTGGCCCGGGGCGGGGAGTCGAACGGCTGGCAGGCGGGCCGCCGGACAGGTACACTCCGGCCAGTTCACGCCCGCCAGAAAGAAGGCCCATTGACCCGCCGCCTGCACTACCTCGCCAACGTGCGCCTGCCCACCGAAAAAGCCCACGGCCTCCAGATCATGGACAACTGCGAGGCCTTCGCCGCACGCCTGCCGGTCACGCTCTACCCGGCCCGCCGCATCCAGCCGCCGGAGCTGCGCGACCGCGATCCTTTTGAGCACTACGGCCTGCCGCGCGCCTTTGACCTGCGCCCCGTGCCGGTGCTGGACCCCCTGCCGCTGCTGGGCGGGCGGGTCAACCGGCTGGCCCAGGCCGCGTTCTATGTAGAGACGGCCACCTACGCCGCCGCCCTGGCCTTCATGCTGCGCGGCCACGGCCCGCAGGATGTCTTCTACTCGCGGGATGCCCAGGTGCTGGCCCTGGCCCGCGCCACCCTCCCGGCGGCGCGCCTGTTCTGGGAAGTCCACAGCCTGTCCGAATCGCCCGGCAAGCGGCGCGCCCAGGCGACCCTGGCCCGCAGTCTGGGCGGCGCGATCACGGTCACGCATCACATGGTCGGGATGCTGGCCGAGCAGGGCATGGACCCGGATCGCATCCTGGTCGCGCCGGATGGCTTCCGCGCGGCCCGCTTCGCCGGGATACCCTCCCGCGCCAAGGCGCGCGCCGCGCTCGGCCTGCCGCCGGATGCCTTCGTGGCCGCTTACGTGGGCCGCCTGCACACCCTGGGCATGGGCAAGGGTGTGGACGATCTCATCCAGGCGATCGACCGCCAGCCAAAGAGACCGATCCACCTGCTGCTGGTCGGCGGGCCGGACGAAATGGCGGACTCCTACCGGGGCCTGTGGGCCGGGCTGGGCCTGCCGCCGGAGCGCTTCCACGCCACCGGGCAGCGCCCCACGGCGGAAGTGCCGCGCCTGCTGGCCGCCTGTGATGTGGCCGTGCTGCCCCTGCCCTGGACGGAACACTTCGCCTACTACGCCTCGCCGATCAAGCTGTTCGAGTACATGGCGGCCGGCTGTGCCGTGATTGCCACCGACCTGCCCAGCACGCGCGAGATCGTGGCCGACGGCGAGACGGCCTTGCTCGTCCCTCCCTCCGATCCGGACGCCCTGGGGGCGGCCCTGGCCCGCCTGCACGCCGACCCGGCCCTGCGCGCCCGGCTGGGCGACTCCGCCCGGCGGCTGGCCTTCGAGCGCTACACCTGGGACGCCCGCGCCGGGGCGATCCTGGCCTTCATCGAGCAAATCCTCGGCCGTGTATAAATCGGGGCAAGGTCAGGCACGGTCTTTCTGTTTTGCCTTTCTCTGCGTTTTTCCCTGGCGTCCTTGGCGACCTGGCGGTTCAACCTGCCTTTGCGGCTCATAGTTGCCAGACGGTACAGCCTCGTGTTATACTGATTCCGTGCTGGGTGATTTGCCCGTGCTTTTTTTGTTCCCCGCGGCCGGTTTGAGCCACAATGCCGCCGCCGCGCTCAGTCCGAACGGCGTCATCGCCGTTATATCCCCCCTGGCCACGCGAAACGCGTGCGCGTCGTAATCCGCCTCGTTTGTCACCCACAGCCCTGCGCTTACGTGCCGGCTGTCTGCGTCCCATTTTGCCATACCCCGACCCCAGGACAACGAAAGGAGTCCATGGATGCCGTATGACACCCGACGCTATCAGGCCTACACCCGCCAGAACATCACCACCCTGCCGGAATACCAGCGTCTGCCGGACGAGCTGAAATTCGATATCCAGGTCGTCTCGGCCGTGCTGCCCTTCCGCGTCAACGCCTACGTGGTCGAGGAGCTGATCGACTGGACGCGCGTCCCGGACGATCCGATCTACCAGCTCACCTTCTCGCAGAAGGGCATGCTGGAGCCGGATGACTACGCCGCGATCGCGGCCCTGATCCGGGCCGATGCCCCCGCCGCCGAGATCAATGCGGCCGCGGACGCGATCCGCCGCCGCCTCAACCCGCACCCGGCCGGGCAGCTTCAGCACAACGTGCCCGTCGTGGACGGCGAGCCGCTGGTCGGACTCCAGCATAAATATGTGGAAACGGTGCTGTTCTTCCCGTCCCCCGGCCAGACCTGCCACGCCTACTGCTCGTACTGCTTCCGCTGGGCGCAGTTCGTGGGCATGGACGACCTGCGCTTCGCCGCCAGGGAAGCCGACCAGCTCGCCGCCTACCTGCGCGCTCACCGCCGGGTGACGGACGTGCTGCTGACCGGCGGCGATCCGGCCATCATGCACACCAGCGTCCTGGCCCGCTACATCGAGCCGCTGCTCGACCCGGCCCTGGAGCACGTCCAGACGATCCGGATCGGGACCAAGGCCGTGGCCTACTGGCCGCAGCGCTTCGTGACCGATCCCGACGCCGACGACCTGCTGCGTCTGCTGGAGCGCGCCATCGCACGCGGCAAGCACGTGGCGATCATGGGCCACTACAGCCACCCGGTCGAGCTGAGCACCCCCATCGCGCGCGAAGCGGTCCGCCGCCTGCGCGCGGCCGGGGTCGAAATCCGGATGCAGGCCCCGCTGGTGCGGCGCGTCAACGACGACTCCGCGACCTGGGCGGAACTGTGGCGGACAGGCGTCCGGCTTGGCCTGATCCCGTACTACATGTTCGTGACGCGCGATACCGGGGCCAAGCGCTACTTCGACATCCCCCTCGGCCGCTCGCTGGACATCTTCCAGGGGGCGTTCCGCCAGCTTTCCGGGCTGGGGCGGGCCGTGCGCGGCCCGGTGATGTCCTGCACGCCGGGCAAAATCCACGTCCAGGGCACGGCCGAAATCGCCGGGCAAAAGGTGTTCGTGCTGTCCTTCCTGCAAGGCCGCAACCCGGCCTGGGTCGGACGGCCGTTCTTCGCCCGCTACGATCCGGCCGCCTCCTGGATCACGGACCTGCGCCCGCTGCCGGGCCGGTCGCGCTTCTTTTTCGAGCTGGACGATCACCATCCGGCCTATCCCGACCGCCACGGCTGGCCGGTTCACCCGGAGGCAGCCTCCGCCTAGCGATTTGATTGCTCCCCGGACGCGCCTGAGCCTATAATGGCTTCAGGCGCGTTCTGTTTTTCCTCCACGGGAGAGCACAACTCACGATGAGCCACCCACACAACCGGGTCCGGCTGGCCCTGATCGGCAGCGGTGGATTCGGCCGCTACCACATCCGCCAGATTCTTCAGCAGTTGGACACCACCGAAGTCGCCGTCATCTGCGAGCCGTCGCGCGAGGCCTATGCGGCCGCCGCCGGCCTGTTCAGCGCGGCCGGGCTGACCCCGCCGCCCCACCGGACCGACCTGGGCAAGATGCTGGCCGAGTATCGCGGCAAGCTGGACGCGGCCCTGATCGTCACCCCGCACGCCCTGCACCACGACCAGACCGCCGCCTGCCTGGAAGCCGGGCTGGACGTCCTGCTGGAGAAGCCGATGGTGCTCACGGCGGCGGAAGCGCGCAGCCTGATCGGGGTGCGCGACCGGACGGGCCGCCTGCTGGTGGTGGCTTTTCCGGGCAGCCTCTCCCCCCAGGTGCGCACGGCGGTCGGCCTGCTGCGCGGCGGGACGCTGGGGGAGCTGCTCAACATCAGCGGCACGGTCTGGCAGAACTGGATGGACGCGGCCAATACCTGGCGCGGCCAGCCGGCGCTCTCCGGCGGCGGCTTCCTGTTCGATACCGGCGCACACATGCTGAACACCATCGCCGACCTGGCCGGAGAGGATTTCGTCGAGGTCGGGGCCTGGCTGGACAACCGGGGCACCCAGGTGGACATCCGGGCCGCCGTGATGGCCCGCACCGCTTCCGGCGTGCTGGTGACGATCAACGCCTGCGGCGCGGCGATCCCCTCCTGCGCCTCCGACCTGCGCGTGTTCTGCACGCGGGGCATCGTCCGCACCGGGATGTGGGGCGAGCGGCTGGAATTGCAGCGCTTCGGGCGCAAGACCCTGCGCCCGGTCAAGGTGCCGCCCTCGCTGGGGGTGTGGGAACAGTTCCTGGCCGTGCGCGCCAGGCAAATCGCCAACCCATCCCCGCCGGAAGTCGGCCTGCGCATGGCCCGCCTGTGGGACGCGATCCAGGCCTCGGCCGCGCAGGGAGGCGCGCTCGTCCGGCCGGAGTGAGCGGCCCCGGTGTAGGGATGGGGTACCGCCCCGTCCGACTTATCCAACGGCCGATTTGCCGGGAAAACGCGCCCCGCGCGCCATCCTGTGGTATATTAACCGTGGCGGCGGATTGAATCCCGCCGCCACGCCCCGCGCTACGCGGAACAAGGGGCTTAAGCCCCTTGTTGACCACCGACACGACCGCGCCACGCGGACTCGCCCGTTCACCCGGAGGCCCCATGTCCCCCCAGCCCATCACGCGCAACACGCTCTTTTACGGCGACAACCTGGACATCCTGCGCGAGTACGTCTCCAGCGAGTCGGTCGATCTGGTCTACCTCGACCCGCCCTTCAACAGCAGCCGCAGCTACAACGTGCTTTTCAAGGACGAAAGCGGCGCGGACAGCGAAGCCCAGATCACGGCCTTCGAGGATACCTGGCACTGGGGGCCGACGGCGGAGGAGACCTACCAGGCCCTGGTGCTGGACGCCCCGGCGGCGGTGAGCACGGCGATGGCCGCGCTGCGCCAGATCATCGGGGCCAACCAGATGATGGCCTACCTGGTGATGATGACCGCCCGCCTCGTGGAGCTGCACCGCGTCCTGAAGCCGACCGGTAGCCTGTACCTGCATTGCGACCCCACCGCGAGTCACTATCTGAAGGTGATCTTGGATACGATTTTTGGCGTGGAACAATTTAGAAATGAGATTGTTTGGAAAAGGACTACGACACATAGCGATGCCAAGCGTTGGTCGCCGGTAAACGACACTATTCTGTACTATACAAAGACTGCAAATTTCATTTGGCATCCTCAGTTCACGGATTACGACTCCGAATATGTTACTGACAAGTATCGCTATGATGATGGCGATGGGCGCGGCCCATACCAGTTGGATAACATTACCAGTCCGAATCCACGCCCCAATATGATGTATGAGTGGAAAGGATTTCCATCCCCGCAGAATGGCTGGCGATATTCGAAGGAAACTATGACTAGATTGGATACCGAAGGCAGAATTTGGTATCCGTCCACCACAGACAAACGTCCCCGCCTCAAACGTTACCTGAATGAAATGCCAGGCCGCATTTTGGATAATGTGTGGCTCGATATTTTCCCCATCAACTCCCAAGCCGCCGAGCGCCTGGGCTACCCGACTCAAAAGCCCGTCGCCCTGCTGGAGCGCATCGTCGCGGCCAGCAGCAACCCTGGTGATGTGGTCCTCGATCCCTTCTGCGGCTGCGGCACGGCCATCGCCGCAGCCCAGAAGCTCGGCCGGCGCTGGATCGGGATCGACATCACCCACCTCAGCATCTCGCTGCAAAAATACCGCCTCAAGGACAGCTTCGATCTCGTCGCCGGGCAGGATTACGCCGTCATCGGCGAGCCGACCTCGGTGGACGGCGCGCGCCAGCTCGCGGCGGACAACCGCTTCCAGTTCCAGTGGTGGGCGCTCTCCCTGGTGCAGGCCAAGCCCCTCGGCGGGGAGAAAGATAGCAAGCGCGGCAAGAAAGGGGCCGATCGGGGCGTCGACGGCCTGATCACGTTCCTGGACGATCCCAGCGGCCAGCCCAAGCGGATCGTCGTCCAGGTCAAGTCCGGCAAGGTCGGCAGCGGCCTGATCCGCGATCTGGTTGGCACGCTCGACCGCGAAAAGGCCGCGATCGGGGTGTTCATCACCCTGGAGGAGCCGACGCGGGACATGATCGCCGAGGCCGCCAGCGCCGGGTTCTACCATTCCGATCATTGGGGTCGCGACTATCCGCGCCTCCAGATCGTGACCATCGACGCGCTGCTCAAGGGCCACACGGTCGAGATGCCGCCCCAGCGGGCCACGTTCAAGACGGCCCCGCGCGACGACCAGCCGGAGAGCGAGCAGCCAAGATTGTTATGAGGTGATGGGTGATTGGTCAACTGCGGCAAGAGGGAAGCTGGCCGCTCGATCGCGGGATGCTCCAGGCATCCCGCTGAGGAAATGGAAGCCCACTCAAGGGGCTGCAAACGTTTTTTTGCCCCTTTAGTGGGCTTGTTTCCCTCAGCGGCAGGCTTTGAGCCTGCCGCGCGCCGACGCCCTACGCTATCCCGGATCGCCCAACCATCCGCCCCGGCGTATAATCGCCAGGGTATTTGTCGCAGCGAACAAGGGGCTTAAGCCCCTTGTTTGAGCCCGACGCCACAACCACCAATAACCACTTACCCCGGAGGAATCCATGCCCCACCTGATCACCACCCTGGGGCCGAAAGCGGCCGATGAATTGGGGCTGATCCTGCCCCACGAGCACATCTTCGTCGACCTGCGCACCTGGGATCAGCCCGGCTACGCCCAGGCCGAGGCCGCCGAGGTCGTGGCCCTGATGGCCCCGCAGATCGAGGCGGCCCGCGCGGCGGGCGTCACCGCGATCGTGGAGTGCAGCACGGTCGGCGTCGGGCGGCGGGCCGATCTCGACCGGGCCGTCTCCGCCGCGACCGGCTTCCCGGTGGTCGTGCCGACCGGCGTCTACCGCGAGCCCTGGGTCCCGGCCTGGGTCCATGCCGCCGGCGAGGACGCGCTCTACGAATGGATGCGGGGCGAATTGACCGGGCAGATCGAGTCCTCCGGCGTCCAGGCGGGCTGGATCAAGCTCAGCGCCGGGGACGAGGGGATCACGCCGTGCGAGGCCAAAATCCTGCGGGCGGCCGTGCGCGCCAGCCGCGAGACCGGGGCCGTGATCGGCAGCCACACGATCAAGGGCCGCGTGGTGCGCGATCAGTTGGACATCCTCGAATCGCTGGGCGGCGATCCGGGGCGCTTCATCTGGATCCATACCCAGGCCGAGCCGGATACCGCCCTGCACCTGGAGATGGCCCGCCGCGGCGCGTGGCTGGAGTTCGACGCGCTGGGCAGCGAGTGGACGGACGACGATACCCAATTCGCCTACCTGATGCACGCCCTGGAGGCCGGACTGGCGACGCAGGTCTTGCTCAGTCACGACCGGGGCTGGTATGATCCGGCCCAGCCCGGCGGGGGAACGCCCAAACCGTACACCCACCTGAGCGCGGTCTTCCTGCCCCGCCTGCGCGCGGCCGGTCTGGACGAGGCCACGCTCACCACGCTGACGCAGGCCAATCCATTCCGGGCGTTTGCGAGATAAAAAGACGCTTTTAGCTTTTGGCTGTTAGCTTTTAGCTAAGAGCTAAGAGCCAATAGCGCCTTTCCGCCACAACCAGAGATCAAGGACTCCGTGATGTTCGCTGTGATGCTCCAGGGGGTCAGCATCGGCTTCGCAGCCGGGATGACTCCCGGCCCGCTGCAAGCCTTCCTGCTCACCCAGACCCTCACCCACGGCTGGCGACGCGCGATCTGGATCGTGCTCTCGCCGCTGCTCAGCGACGGGCCGATCGTGGCCCTGATCCTGCTGGTGCTGCAAACCGCCAGCGACGGCCTGCTGCGCGCGGTCGGGCTGTTCGGCGGCGCGTACGTGCTGTATCTGGCCTGGGGGCTGTGGGGGCAAATCCGGCGCGGCGAGATCGGCGCGCCCGCCGAAGGCAACGCCCCGGAAGCGCGGACGCCCTGGGCGGCCCTGCGCAAGGCGGTGGTGATCAATGCTCTGGGGCCGGGGCCGTGGCTGTTCTGGAGCACGGTCATGGGGCCGCTGGTCGTCTCCGCCTGGCGCGATTCCCCGGCCCACGGGATCGCGGCCGTGGCCGGGTTCTACGCCGTTTTCCTGCTGACGATGGCCGTCCAGGTGATCCTGTTCCATCAGGCGCGGCGGCTGGGGCCGAAGGCGATCCGGATCGGGCTGTGGATCGGGCTGGCGGCGATGATCCTGTTCGCGCTGTCGCTGTGGCGGGATGCGCTCCTGGGCTGAAGAGAAGCAATTTTGAATGCTTAATGTTGAATTTTGAATTGAAAGGCAGAGGCGACTTCTGTCCGCGACAGGGCCAACGGGGTCCCCACGCCCAACCCCAATTCAACATTAAAATTCAAAATTCAGCATTGTCTTTAAGGGGGTTTGTCCCACAAACGGGGTGGCTACTATAATGAGGGTGATCGGCGCGAGAGAGCGAAGCGGATGGAGATCACCGGTCACTACAGCCACCATGCCCGCCGGGCCATGCTCCAGGCGCGGGCCTGCGCCCAGCAGGAACGCCACGCCCTGCTGGATACCGGCCATCTGCTCGTCGGCATCCTGCGCGCGGAAGGCAGCCTCGGCCAGCGCGTCCTGCGCGAGCTGGCGCTGGCCCCGGAAGAGGCCGAACGCCGCCTGACCCGGCTGCATCCCCACGCGGGCCGGCTTCCCACCGAGCTGCCCCTGAGTGACGCCCTGAAGGATACCCTGCGCTGCGCGGCGGAGGAATCGCATCTGCTCGGCCACCACTACGTCGGCACCGAACACCTGCTGCTGGGGCTGGTGCGCTGCGGCGGGGGCAGCGCCCGGCCGATCCTGCACGCCAGCGCGATCAGCCTGGATCAGATCCGCCGCCAGGTGCGGCGCGTCTGGCAGGAAGGCCAGACCGAGATCGGGTTGGAGAAAGGCCTGCGTCTGGCCCGGCTGAGCGAGCTGTCGCGCCGCGTCCTGAGCCGGGCCAATATGCTCGCCGACGACCTCGACCAGCACCCGGTCGACCTGATGCACCTGCTGCTGGCCCTGGCCCAGGAGAAGCGCAGCCCGGCCGCGCTGAGCCTGCACCGCTGCGGCCTGAACCTGACCGCCCTGCAGGACGCCCTGCGCCGCCCGCACGTCTCGACCGCCGCCCACCTGGAGGAAGTCCTGGACGAAGCCGTGTTCTACGCCGAACAGATGGGCAGCCACTACACCGGCACCGATCACATCATCATGGCGCTGGCCCGCCACGAGCGCGGCATGTGGCTGCTGCTCAAGTTCCGGGTGGATGTCGAGCGCCTCCAGCGCGAAGTGACCCTCCTGCTCCACCCCCGCCGCTGACGATTCCGGCCCGCCCCCTGCTTTCCCACAAACAAAAACGCGGCCCCCAATGAGAGGCCGCGTTCGCTCTATCTGATTGGAAGCCGGGAATCTCATCCCTGCCAGGAGTCTTATCCCTGCCAGGTTTGATCCTGAGAAGAGACCGGGGGGCCGGCAGCCGGACGGGCAGGCTTGCGGCTGCCGAAGCGCCGCCAGTAAATCAGCAGGCCCACGATCGCCAGCAGCACCATGATGAAGGCCGCGCCGACCACGGCCAGCGCGATGCGCAGCACTGCGTCCGAACCGAACAAATCACCGGCAGCCGCGCGGGCGGGGACGGGGGTTGGCAGCGCCCCCGGCGTCGCGCCGAAGAGCACCTGGGCCGGGGTCAACTGCCCGGCGGTCAGGGTCACGGTGGCGGTGTCGTTCCCGGTTGGAGTGACGGCCGCCCCACCAAACGAGACCATGTACATCCCGGCCGCCAGCCCTTCGAAGCAGTGCGGCTCGTTCACGCCGGTGGTAACGTAGGTTGCCACGACAATCGACTGCTCGTTGAGCAGGCTGACCACCACGTCGGCCAACAGAGGCTCCATCGCCTCGCGCGCGCCGTTATGGTTGGCATCGTTGAAGACCGCGGCGCACACCCGGCCGCCGGGGTCCTGGGCGCGCGCCGCGGGAACAGCGGCGACCAGCGTAGCCACGACCAGCAGCGCCAGCCCTAGCGCAAACAGGCGCGGCCGCTGGGAAATCGTCCATTCAAAGCGCGTCATGATCATCCTCGAACGTCTGGGCGTCGTCGCCCGGTCTCACCCACCTGGGGCGTTAGCCAAAGCGCAGCGCATTATACCCTGCCCCTCCCGGCCCGGCAACGCGCCATCAGGCCATGGGGGCGGGCCGTAGGGCAAGCGTATGCCAGCCGCCGAGGGCCACCGGACGGGATGAGCTACGATCGATTAAGGAGCTGCTAGGCCGGACGCTTGGCGCAGGGTTGATTGACGCAGGATGATAGGCGTGCTACAGTTAACCCACTGGATAGTCCATCGGCTTCCATTATCGCAGGTCGTTTATCCGGCTCTTGATCCGTGGCAGTGCTCGCCCCGTCCGCAGGCTTGTGATTCAGGTGGAATGAGCTTCCGAATATCCTGAACGACTGGCTCGATCCTTGTTTTTATGGTTGTGCCGCGCCCGGCTGATCGGTCCGGGATGCGCTCATCCGGCGTCCTTCATTCCCGCCGGGTGGCCCGCTGCGCCGGCGCGGACAGGGAGATTATTACACAATGAGTACTGAATTCATCCTCCGGCTGATCGGCATGGCCGTTTTCGGCATCCTGGGCGCGCGCCTGGGGGCCGACGCCAGCGTCCCCCTCCAGCTCCCCCCGGAAGCGACCGGATTGATCTTTTCCCTGGTCGGCACCCTGATCGGGCTGATCATCACCCCCTTCATCACCACCCGCCCGGCCCGGATCGCCCGGCGCTTCCTGCTCTCCGCGCCCACCCAGACGGTGGTCATGGCCTTCGTGGGGCTGGTGATGGGCCTCCTGCCGGCGGCCCTGCTGGCCTACCCGCTCTCGCTGCTGCCGGATCCGTTCGGCCCGATCGTGCCGGCGGTGGTCGCCATCATGACCGGCTACCTGGGCATGACTCTGCTGGCCGTGCGCGCCGACGACGTGATCGACCTGACGGAGAACCTGCTGCGCGGCAACCGGCGCTCGGCCGACGCCGGCGCCCTGCCCCGCACGATCCTGCTCGACACGAGTGTGATCATCGACGGCCGGATCAAGGACATCGCCGAGGCGGGCTTCCTGAACTGGACGCTGCTCGTGCCGCGCTTTGTCCTGGAGGAGCTTCAGCACATCGCCGATTCGCCGGACATGCTGCGCCGCAACCGGGGCAAGCGCGGGCTGGAAATCCTGCGCGACCTGAAGCGGATGGACTTCCCCGTGGTGGAGATCATCGACGACGACGTGCCGGACGTGGTCGAGGTCGACCACAAGCTGGTCATGCTGGGCCGCCAGCTCGAAGCGCCGATCATGACCAACGACTTCAACCTGAACCAGATCGCCAAGCTCCAGGGCGTGCTGGTGCTCAACATCAACATGCTGGCCAACGCCGTCCGCGCCGAGTACATCCCCGGCGAAATCATCACCCTCAAGATCATCCAGGAAGGCAAGGAGCCGGATCAGGGCGTGGGCTACCTGCAGGATGGCACCATGGTCGTGGTGGAGAATGGGCGGCGTCACCTGGATCGCACCATCCGGGTGGAGATCACGCGCCTGATCAGCCGCGAGGCCGGCAAGATGTACTTCGCCCGCCCGGTGGATTAAGCTGGTCAGGGAGCCTGTGCGTATGACCACGCCACCCGTTCAGGCCCAGATCGACCTGCCAATGGACGCGATCGCGGCCTTCTGCCAGCGCTGGCAGATCAGCGAGCTGGCCCTCTGTTCGGGTCCGCGCTGCGCCCCGATTTCCGGCCCGACAGCGATATCGATCTGCTCGTCACATACGCGCCCCAGGCTCACCGATCGCTGGATGGACAGATCCAGATGCAGGCCGAGATCGAAGCCATCCTGGGCCGGCGAGTCGATCTGGTCAACCGCAAATCCGTGGAGCGCAGCCCCAACTACCTCCGGCGGCGGAACATCCTCGAATCCGCAAGGATGATCTATGCTGCGTGATGTCGTCCTGCTTCTGGATATGCTCAATGCAGCCCGTTTGATCCAGGAATTTGTGGAAGGGATCGACCGAACGGCATTTGAACAATCCGTCATGCGGCAAGATGCGATTCTGCGGCGGATCACGATTATTGGGGAAGCGACTCGACGGCTGGATGATGCATTCAAGGAATAGCACCCTGAGGTGCCCTGGGCCAAGATCGCTGGAATGAGAACCCGGCTGATTCATGAATATGCCGAAGTTGATCTCGACCTGATCTGGGATGTCATCCAGACCGACATTCCCGCACTAATCGGTTGGATCGAACCGCTTATTCCGCCAGAAACAGACCAGCCGCAATTCTGAAGCCTGCTTGCCTGCCTGACACCCAATAATTGGGGAACTGCCCCGCGCCATTTGGGTCTATCCTGGTTATGTTCGGCGGCGCGACCCACCATGCGCCCCCATGACGAGGAGACAGACTCGTGAACGATCCCAAGCGCACCACTCCTGATTCCAACCGCGTTGGCTCAGGCATCGCCATCGGCCTTGCCATCGGAATCGCGCTCGGCGCGGCCCTGAACAACCTGGGCGTGGGCATCGTCCTGGGCGTCGCCATCGGCGCGGCAATGGATTTCAGCCGGCGCAACCAGGGCAAGTAAGCCACCCGCGCGCTATCGCCCGGCTGGTCAGCGCCCGTCGCGGGCGGATTCCACCAGCCGGGTCATGTGGTCGTAGTGCGACCCCTTCCAGAAAATCTGGCCGCAGCTCGCGCAGCGCTTGAATTCGTCGTATGCCTCGCGCGTGTGGGCGGGCAGTTCCTCGTAAATCGCGGCCTTGTCCACCGGCTCCAGCCGCCCATTGCAGCGCAAACAGCGCGTGAACGGCGCGATCCGGTCGAACAGATCGAAGCGGCGCAGCACGTCCTGGAGCTGCTGGCGCGAGTTCGTGGTGCGCGGGCAAAAGCCGTGCGTGACCATGCTGCGCTTGAGCAGGCCCCGGTCGCGGGTCAGCAGGATGCGCCCCTCGTCGCGGGCGATGCGCGCCAGATTGGCGTCGTCGTAATCCTCCGGGAAGAGCGCGTCGAAGCCCAGCAGGCGCAGGTAGGCCGCCAGTTTACCCAGGTGCACGTCGAGAACGAAGCGGAAATCTTCCGGCGGGGCGGGCCGCACACGCGACTCGGCCGCCGGGTCAAGCGTGTAGAACACGGGGTAAACGCCGATCCGGTCGCCATCCTGGACGATTGTCTCGAACCCGGCCGACTGGCCGTTGACCAGGATCAGGTCGACCTCGGTATGCGGCACGCCCAGCGATTCGATCATATCCTTGATCGAGCCACGCCCGCCAAACTCGTGCTCGAATTCGACCTGGCGGCGTGGATAGGGTAAAAAGTCGTTGAGGCTGGCGTAAAAGCGAAAGGTCGCGCGCGGCATGGGATCGGCTCCTGGTTGACGTGCGATCCATTGTAGCAAATGCCATCCAACCGCCAAGACGCCAAGGACGCAGAGGAAAAGCTGGGAGAAAAGTATAAGACCGGATGAAACATGAAACCTCAGGGGGGTCTCTTTGAATCTCCTTGGCGTTCTCCGCGTTTTGGCGGTTCAATGGTCTTTCCAGCCAGAAAGGACACTCTCACATGAGCGCCCCCATCCTCCCCACCCTGGAAACCGACCGGCTGATCGTCCGGCCGTTCGGCCTGGATGACCTCGCGGCGATTCACGCCGTCCTCAACGAGGCCTTTGGCGACTCCCCCCTGGACGAGCGCCGCGAGTGGCTGGCCTGGGCCGTACTGAACGAGACCGCCCTGGCCCGGCTCTACCAGCCGCCCTACGGCGACCGGGCCGTGGTGCTCAAGGCCGGCGGGGCGCTGATCGGCGCGGTCGGGCTGGCGCCGTGCCTGATGCCGTTCGACACCCTGCCCTACTTCCAGGCGCAGACAACCCTTCCCCCGACAGGCCGCTTCACGGCGGAGGTCGGCCTGTTCTGGGCGCTGGGGACGGCCCACCGCGGCCAGGGCTACGCCACCGAAGCCGCGCGCGCCCTGGTCGACTATGCTTTCACGGCCCTGCACGTCAAACGCCTGGTCGCCACCACCGAGTACACCAACGCGGAGTCGATCGCCGTCATGCGCCGGCTGGGGATGCGCATCGAACGCAATCCCCACCCGACCCCGGAATGGTTCCAGGTGGTCGGGATTGCGGAGGCCCCGGCGGGATAAGGCCCCGGCGGGGTGAGACTCCGGCGGGGTGAGACTCCGGCGGCGCGAATGCCCCGACTGCAAGGCAATGAGCCTGAGATTCGGGGAGGGCAGATCGGTTTATAATGGGGCAGTAGATTCTACGCGAGGCAAATGCAATGGTCACAACAACCTTCGAAGAACTGACCGAGCAACTGGAGCGCCTGTCCATTCAGGACAAATTGCGGCTGATCGAGCACCTGACCGCCCGGCTTCAGCAGGATCTGGAAGTGGAGTCATTTCGCCGGATGCCCTGGGCGGACTTCGTGGCGCGCACGTCCGGCCTTCTGGCGGACGATCCCATCGAGCGCCCGGCGCAACTTCTTCCTGAAGAACGGGAATCGCTGGAATGACCACCTATCTGTTGGATACCAATCTCTGTATTCGCCACCTCAATCAGCGTTCCGAGGCCATCACCCAGCGCCTCTCCAGCCTCAACGAAACAGCCATTGCTGTGTGTTCGGTGGTGAAAGCGGAACTGTATTACGGCGCGATGAAAAGCCGGAATCCGCAGCAAACTCTGTTCAAACAGCGTGTTTTTTTGGAACGGTTTATCTCCTGCCATTTGATGACGAGGCTGCTGTTCACTACGGCCGACTCCGCGCTGGACTGGACGCTCAGGGAACGCCCATTGGGGCAAACGATCTCATGATTGCTGCGATCGCGCTGGCCCATCACCTGATCCTGGTGACGCACAATGTACGAGAGTTCAGCCGCGTCCCTGGCCTTAAAATCGAGGATTGGGAAGCAGACTGATCGCAAGCGGCCTGTCCCCCGCCGGCGCTACAACCGCATGCCGCCAGGCGCAGTGGTCATTTGCCCGTCAGGCTTTTTGTCCGTAAACCTGAATAGCTTTTCCTCTGTGTCCTTCGTGTCCTCTGTGGTGCGATGTCTTTCGGCCTGATGCATCCCTGCCTGCGACCCTGAATAAAGTGTCCCAAGCGCGAAAACGGGCGATAATGGAGGCGTGAGGCGCGCGCGAGCGCGTCCCCCGACCCGCGCTGTCCCCTCTCAGGAGGAGCCATCCGATGTCCAATCCCCATGATCTGATCACCCTCGGCGCGGCGGAGATCGCGCGCCGCATCCGCGCCCGCCAGGTGAGCGTCAGCGACGTCGTGGACGCCCACATCCAGCGCATCGTGGAAGTCAACCCGCGTCTGAACGCCGTGGTCGTCCCCAACTTCGAGCAGGCCCGCGCCGAAGCCCGCGCCGCCGACGAGCGCCTGGCCCGCGCGGGTGACTCCGACCTGCCGCCGCTGTTCGGCGTGCCGGTCACGATCAAGGACTGCTTCCCGGTGGAGGGGCTGCGCTGCACGGCCGGGTCGTGGTTCCTGCGCAACAGCGTCGCCGGCCAGGACGCGGCCGCCGTGCGCCGCCTGCGCGAGGCCGGGGCGATCATCCTGGGCAAGACCAACCTGCCCGACATGTGCTGGATGATCGAGACCGAAAACCCGGTCTTTGGCCGCACCAACAACCCGCGCGATCCGCGCCGCACGGTGGGCGGCAGCAGCGGCGGTGAGGGCGCGATCATCGCGGCGGGCGGCTCGCCGCTGGGCCTGGGCAGCGACGTAGCGGGCAGCGTGCGCGTCCCGGCCGCCGCGACCGGGATAGTCAGCCTCAAGCCGAGCGCCGGGCGCACCCCGACCGGCGGCCATCTGCCCGACCTGGAGCCGGTCGTCCCCGGCTGGAACACCGCCGGACCATTGGCCCGCCGCGTGGAGGACCTGGCCCTGGCGCTAAGCGTGCTCTCCGAGACGCCGGTCGCCGATTACCGGGCCGTCTCCCTGGAGGGCCGCCGCCTGCTGCCCTATGCCCTGTTCGGCAGCCGCCAGCAGATGCGCGAGACCGTGCAAAAAGCGACCGGGGCGCTGGAACGGGCCGGCATGCACCGCGCGGCGAACGTCCGCCTGCCGGTTATCCCAACCCTGCTGACGTACAGCAGCCTGATGGGCCGCCGGGTCTATCCGGCCGCGTACCGGGCGCTGGGCGGCGGCCGCCCCTACGATACCCGCGCCGAGCTTCAGGCCAGCCTGCGCGGCCAGAGCCAGATCAACCCGCAGATCGTGGCCTTCATGGCCCTCACCGATTGGCCCCTGCGCCTGCTGCCTCTGCTGGGCTTCGATGAACGACGGCTGGAGCGCCTGCGCGAGCGCTTCCTGACGATGATGGGCGACGGCGGGCTGATCGTGACCAACGTGCTGCGCTGCGCGGCCCCGCACCACGGCTGGGGCTGGCGGATGGCGGCCCTGCCCATCGCCAATACCATGATCTACAACGCGCTCGGATTCCCTTCGGTGGTGGTCCCGGTCGGCTGGACCGGCCGCCGCCTGCCGCTGGCGGTGCAGGTCGTCGCCCGGCCCGGCGAGGACGAGGTCGCGCTGGCGGCCGCGGCGGAACTGGAGCGCGCCTTTGGCGGCTGGCGATTGGCGATGGCCTGAGCACTGCTGGTCTGCACCGCCAGCCTAACCGCGCGAACCCAACGAGTCGGTTGCAATATTCAGGACAGGTGTATAATAGATTAAATTAGTCTATTATTGTGCGCCTCTGAGAACCTGACCTATTCTTTGTATGCAGGCTCCTCTCTGACGCTCCGCCACAGACACCACACCCACACCCTGCGTCACGAGTGTATCAGTGGAAGGAGCCTCCTCATGAACCAGGATGCACTTGTCGCGCCCACCAGCCTGTCCCATACAACCGAGGACAATCGTCCCTTGCTGCTGGCCGCCTGGGGAATCGTCCTGGCGATCACCTTGCCGGAGATACTGCTGCGCGGCTTCATGCAGCTCGACATCGCCTGGATCACCCCGGCCCGGATCGGACTGCTGGCCGTGCTGCTGGCGCTGACCCTGGTCTGGCGTCCGCTGCACCCTCTGCGCGGGTTCACGGGGATTTTGCTGGTGATCTACGGGGTGGAAGGCTGGTTTTTTCTGACGGTGCTGCCTCAGACCGGGGCCTACCAGGCGTTGTTCGGAGGGGATACCCACCTGGCGTTCCTGGGGGAACGCCTGCTGCGCATCGGGGCCACGATCGTGATGCTGCTGGTTCTGCTGGTCAGCGGGCTAAAACGGCGTGACTTCTTTCTGGCGGTGGGCGACCTCAAAGCGCGCGCCGAGCCGGATCGGTTCATCCGCATCCCTCCTCGCCCCGAACCCTGGTCTATCTTTGGCCGCAACTACGCACTCATCTCGGTCGGGCTGCTGCTCGCCTTCATGGTCCCGGCCATGCAACCGACCTTGAGCACCCTCTCCGCCGGCCTCGTTCTTTTTGCGGCCCTCTGCGCCGGGTTAAACGCCTTTGCTGAAGAGTTCCTTTACCGTTCGGCCCTGCTGCCGCAGGTGCTCTCCGTTTTCCCCCCAAGCAGCGCGATCCTGCTTGTGGCAGGCTGGTTTGGGCTGGGGCATTTCTTCGGCGTGCCTGCTGGGATCACCGGTGTTTTGATCACCGCCGTCGGCGGGTGGTTTTTTGCCAAGAGCATGGTGGAGACACGCGGGATGGGTTGGGCCTGGTTCCTGCATTTCCTGGCGGATTTCACGGTCTATCTGATTGTTTTTCTGGCTGCCGGAGGCTGATTTGCCTGAGCACCGCTGGACGCTGCGTCAGGGGGTATCGGAGGGCGAAGGAGCGCTCGCCGGTGAGGCGGCGGCTCGATCGTCCACGGCGTGCAGGGTGAACCAGAAGGTCGCGCCTTCGCCGGGCTTGCCGGTGCTCTGGACCCCCACCTGCCCGCCCAGGCGCTCCACGATCCGGCGCACGATCGCCAGCCCCAGCCCATAGCCTTCTTCCCGGACGTGAAGGCGCACGCCTTCCTTGAAGAGCTGGCCCTGCAGGGCAGGCTTGATGCCGTCGCCGTTGTCGCGCACCCAGTAGCGCACCTGGCCCTCTTCCAGGGCGGCGCCAACCTCGATGCGCGGCGGCAGCCCGCCGTACTTGATGGCGTTGGACAGGAAGTTGACCCACACCTCTTCCAGCCAGGCCGCGTTGCCGAGCGCGGGCGGCAGCGCCGTCGCCACGCGCACCTCAACCTCGTAATTGGCGATAATCACGCTCAGGCGCTTGCGGGCTTCCTCGAACACGCGGGCCATCTCCACCACCTGCTGGGTATCATCCTCGCGCTGCTGGGTGGAGAGCAGCAGCAGTTCCTCGACGATCTGCTCCATCTTGGCCCCGCTCTGCCGGATCAGCTCGACTTGCTCGCGATACAGCTCGTCCAGGTGCGGGCCAAGCTCCTCGGCCAGCATCTCGCTGAAGCCGGTGACGATACTGAGCGGGTTGCGCAGATCGTGGGCGACCGTGTGCGCGTAGGCATCCAGATCGCGGATGTGCTGCTCGTGCTGGGCGACCTGCTGCTGCAGGATACGGTTTTGCTGGCGTTCGCTCTCCGCCTCGATCCGCGCCAGCTCCAGGTCGTGCAGCACCTGAAGCCCCTTCAGACGCTGGTCGGCCCGGATGCTCAACAGGCGCTTTTGAATCTGGAAGAACTGCCGGTGATGTTCCAGCGCCCGGTCCATCTCGCCGCGCTGCTCGTACAGGGTCGAAAGCTGCTCGTGCACCAGCGACAGCTCGCGCGCGCTGGACTGCTGGCCGGCCAGGCGCAGCGCCTCCTGGAGGTTGATCAGGGCCGTATCCAGATCGCCGCGCTTCTGGTAGACCTGGGCCAGCCCGCGCAGATTCGAGCAGGCATAGTTGTTGTTCTGGAGCACCCGGCTGAGGGCCAGCCCTTCGCTAAAGCAGGCCAGAGCCAGGTCGAGATCGCCCAGGGCGACCCGGATGTCGCCGACGCTTTGCAGAATGTAGGCCAGGACGTAGGTGCCCTGCTGGGCGCGGGCCAGGGTCAGCGCGCGCTCGCAGTATTCCAGGGCCTCGGCCAGCCGCCCCTGGATGAACAGGGTATATCCGATGTTGTTGTAGGTATCCAGCTCGTCGATCGGGCGGCCGTGCTGGCGGGCCTGGGCCAGCGCCTGCTCGAAAAACGAAATCGCTTTGTCCCAGTCTTCCAGATAAGCGTAGGCAATCCCGATCGTATTGTACACGTCTCCCCGGTCGAAGTCGGGCAGCAGGTGCTCGTACATGGACAGGGCATGCAGCCCGGCTTTCAGCGCCTCGCCGTAGTCATCCAGGTTCAGATGCGCGGCGGCCAGGGTCAGCAGCGCGCGCGCCTGACCTTCGACATCCCCCAGCGACTCGAAAATGTCCAGCGCGCGTCCGGCCTGCCGCACGGCCTCGTCACAGCGCGACATCAAGACCAGCGCATAGGCCTGCGTGACCAGGCTGGCCGCGTGGGCCAGCATATCGCCTGTGGACTGCGCCTCGCGCAGGGTCGCCTGCGTGACCTCGATCACCTTTTCAGGCGCTTCGAGGCGGATGTTCCAGGCATGTTCGATCCGGGCGCGTAAGTCGGTCATTGGTTCCCCTGCTCTGACTACCAGCCTTGTCTCGATATCAGGCCACACTGCCCACAAGTTCCGGCGCGACCCCATGCAGCGTGAAGAAAAAGGTCGTGCCGTCGTTGGGCGCGCCCGAACTATTCACCCCGACCTGCCCGCCAAGACGCTCGACGATGCGGCGCACGATCGACAACCCCTGGCCATACCTGGATTCCGGCCCGCACGCGCAGTTCTCCTCGGAGAACAGCGCGCGCTGCTGGCCGGGCAGGACGCGCGCGCCAAAATCACGCACCTGGTAGCGGACGCGCCCTTCCTCCAGGACTTCGGCCCCGACTTCGATCCGGGGCTGCGCGCCGCCACGCTGAATGGCGTTGGTGAGGTAATTGACCCATACCTCTTCCAACCAGACCGGATACCCGCGCGCGGCGGGCAAGGGCGTCAGCACGTCGATCCGTGCCCCAAAGCGGGTGGCCAGGCCGGCAATCCGGCCCCAGGCATCGTCGAAGATCGCGTCCATCTCGACCGACTGCATCAGGTCTTCCTGCGACAGGTCGGTCGCCAGCAGCAGCAGCCCTTCCACGATCTGTTCCATCTTGCAACCGGTCTGGTAGATCAGGTCCAGGGCTTCGCGCTGGTCGTCGTTCAGCCGGTCGTTGATCTCGTCGCGCAGCATGCCGCCAAAGCCGGTCACGATGCTGATCGGGTTGCGCAGGTCGTGGGCGACGGTATGGGCGTAGGCGTCCAGGTCGCGGATGCGCCGCTCGTGCACGATCAACTGGCGCTGGAGGGCGCGGTTCTTCTCGCGCTCATCTTCGGCTTCCAGGCTGGTCCGTTCCAGGTCGCGCAGCACCTGAATCCCCCTGAGGCACTGGCCGGCCTGGATATCCAGCAGATCGCGCTGCAACTGGCCGTAACTGCGAAAATGGGCCAGCGCCGGGGTGTAGTCCCCCTGGGCCTCACAAATGCGGGCCGCCGCCTCGTGAACCAGGGCCTGCTCTTGCAGGTTGGGATGCGCCTGGAGCAGCGCCTGGGCCTTGTCCAGGTAATCCAGGGCCGCCTGGTATTCGCCGCACTGCTGGCTGACATCGGCCAGTCCGCGCAGATTCGCGCAGGCATACACCGGATGGGCAATCCGCTGGCTGACCGCCAACCCTTCTTCAAAACAGGCGGCGGCGAGGGCCAGGTCATCCTGGGCGCTGTAGATTTCCCCCAGGCTGTGAATCGTATAGGCGACGGCGTGGGACGCGCCCAACTGGCGGGCCAGCGCCAGGCTGTACTCGCAATAACGCGCCGCCGCGGTGACCTCGCCCAGCCGGGCCAGGGCATACCCCAGGCTGTTGGCGTTGTCCATCTCGGCGGCCACCTGGCCGTACTCGCGGGCTTCGTCCAGGGCCTGCTCGAAGAAGCCGATCGCCTGCTCCAGATCGCCCAGATAAAAATAGGCGATCCCGGTGCTGCCATACAGATCCGCCCGCCCATAACTGGGCACGCGGCGATCGCAGATCGCCAGGGCCTCGAACGTCCGGCCAAGCGCATCGCCGTACTCGTCCGCGAGCAGGTGCAGGCGGGCCATGATCCCCAGGCTGTCGACCAGCCCGGCCTGGTGCCCCAGCGCGCGATAAATCTCCCGCGCCTGCTGGATCTGATCCAGGGACGGCGCGTATTCGGCCAGCATCACCCCGGCATGAGCCAGGTTGCGCAGGCTGTGGGCGATCGCCAGCCGATCGCCGATCGCGTCGGCCTCGGCCAGGGTGCCGAGGCTGATTGTCCGCATTTCCCTGGCGTTGATATCGCGCAGCATCCAGGCTGCATCAATTCGTTTGTCCAACTGACCGTGATTCGCGCCCACCCGAAAACTTCCTTACGCGCCGTGACCCGATTCATGCTCCGTGCTTCATCTACAACCCAGCATATCACAATTGTACAATTGAGACAATATTCTAAATGCAATCTTTCACAACTTTTTCATTATTTAATCGCATCAGTGAATGCAGAATTAACGAATCTGAAGCCTACCATCAAGAAATCTATCCGGGAAAAATGAACTCGTGGTGGAGGCGCAAACAGAATCGAAAGCGGGCGGGGCGTTCGCGCCCGCCCACGCCCGCCATCCATTCCAATGCAAGCATTGCCGGGGGCCGCCCTACCCGGCGCAACAAAAAAGCCCGCCTTCTGGGAGGCGGGCTTCACATGCCGGGATTGGAGTCCGGCAAGAGGCAGCGGCGGGGGTCAACCGCGAACCGGTTCGGTCTCGCCGGTCACGCGCGGGCCGGATGGCCGCGCCCGGTGGGCAGGGCGAAGGGCACGCACGAGGCTTAACAGGCGGTTGGGCCGGTCTGCTTCGGATGCATGGGCGGC
The DNA here is from genome assembly GCA_029976005.1 of Aggregatilineales bacterium. Classification (GTDB taxonomy): domain Bacteria; phylum Chloroflexota; class Anaerolineae; order Aggregatilineales; family Ch27; genus JARKOQ01. Next base: position 30,199 of record JARKOQ010000090.1, read on the forward strand.
ATCGCGCTCAGGCGCGATCTGGCCGATCAGGACGGTCAGGAGGTTGCGGTTTTCCGGATCAAAAAGGGCGTTCCCTGGCAACATGGTCTCACTCTCCCGTGTCTGTGCGCGTACTGTCCTCAGTGTACGGCCCAACCGGGAGGGCGATCACCTGCCAAAGGATAGGCGCGGCGGTTGGTTCTGGGCTGACCTACCCCGTCAGCGAACCAACTCCCCTAGCGTACCAGGCCCCATTCGCGGGCGGAGGCCACCGCCTGGGTCCGGCTGCGCACGCCCAGCTTGGAATAAATCTGGCTGAGGTACCACTTGACCGTGCCGGTCGAGAGGAACAGCTTGCCGGCGATCTCGCGGTTACCCAGGCCGTCGGCCACAAGCTGCAAAATCTCCAGCTCGCGCTCGGTCAGCAGCCCGGATTCGGGCGGGCCGGAGGCCGCTGCCTGGGCTTCCCCCGGCGGATTGTGGCTCAGGTCGGCCAGCAGGGCCTTGGCCGCCGGGATCAGCTCGATCCGCTCGCTGCGCCGTCGGGCTTCGTCCAGCAGGGCCGGAGGCATGTTGTACAGGACAAAGGTCGAAAGGAAGTTGCCCTCCGGCCGATCCAGGATATAGCGATGGGCAATCGCGAAACATTGCAGGGCGCGTTCCTCGTCGCCCATCCAGTACAGCGCGCTGCCGAGTCCCACCGCCGCGCGGGCGATGTACTGCGACAGGAGGCTCTCCACGCTGATCGTCATCGCCTGCAAATACGCGCTGAACGCGGCCGGGTAGTTCCCCTGGTTAAAACACCCGGTGCCGATCGCTTCCAGGCTCATCGCCGCCGCCCAGCGGATCCCGATCTCCCGGCAAAGCACCAGCCCTTCCTGCGCCAGGGCGATCATGCGCTCGTTCTCGCCGCTGTTCCACAACTGGTTGGCCATCGACGCCAGGCTGATCGCCACTCCCCACTGGCTGCCGATCGCGCGGAAGATGGCGTAGCTCTCTTCCCGGTAGGTGCGCTGCTGCTCGTCCGTCAGGGCGATGAACTCCATCCAGTTCATGGCGTAGGCCGCGAACCAGCGGTCGCCAATCGCCCGGAAGATCGCCAGGGCGGCCTCGAACTGCGCCAGGGCGGCGGGGATGTCCTCGGTATGCAGCGTCTCGACCGCCCCCAGGGCGTACAGCGCGACGGCGGTATCCTGCTGCGAATCGAATCGCTTGCCGAGCGCCAGACTGGCTTCCGCCAGGGCCTTCGCCCGCTCGAAATCGGACAGGCTAAAGCGCATCCAGGCCTGGCTGACCAGCAGTTGGGCGCGGATCAGGGCTTCTTCCCGCCGGTCGTCGTCCAGCTCCATGATCTCCAGGGCCAGGGCAAAGGCGCCGTCGCCCTCGCTGTACCAGCCGCGCGTGTCGTAGAAGAACCACAGGCTGCGCACCGCCGGGCCGACCGCGTCCGTCAGGCCCATCGCCGCGGCCCAGTGCCAGGCCGCCCGGACGTTGTCGATGTCGCATTCGATCGCGTCCAACGCCTGGCGCGGCGCGGCGCCGACCATGTCCGGCCAGCGCCCGGCGACGAACGCCATATAGTAGGCAGCGTGCCGGTCACGGGTCGCGGTCGCGTCCTCGACCGAGGTGCGGAGCTGCTCCTCCGCAAACTGGCGGACCAGCTCGTGCAGGTCGTAGCGCCCGCTTTCGGCGTGGCGCAGCAGGGATTTCTCCACCAGCGAGCGCAGCAGGGCCGGAGTCGCCCCGGCCACGGCCCGCGCCGCCTCCAGCAGAAAACCGCCGCGAAAGACCGCCAGCCGCTTGAAGACATCGCGCTCGGCGGCGGTCAGGCGCTCCCAGGACTGGGCCAGTACGACGCGCATGCTGCGGTGGCGGGCGGGCATGTTGCGCGTCCGCGATTCGAGGATGTCCAGGCCGTGGGCCAGCTCGCCGGCGATCTCGGCGCTGGTCAGCGCGCCGACCCAGGTCGCGGCCAGCTCGATCGCCAGCGGCAGCCCCTCCACCAGGGCGCAGATGCGCGCTACCCCGCCCAACTCCTCGGCCAGGTCGAAGCCGGGCCGGGTGCGCCGGGCGCGCTCCACGAAGAGCTTGACCGCGCAGTAACCGGCCAGCGCCGCCTGGTCTTCCTCCGCCCCGGCGGGATGGGACAGCCCGGCCAGCGGCCACAGCCATTCCTCGGCCAGATTGAGCGGCTCGCGGCTGGTGACGAGGACCTGGATGCCCGGCGCGGCGGCCAGGATGTCGGCCACGAAACCGGCGCTGTCCAGCAGGTGCTCGAAGTTATCCAGGGCCAGCAGCAGGCGCAGGTCGGCCAGCCGTTCCAGCAGCTCGCAGCAGGGATCGATCACCGAGCCGAGGTACAGACCCAGCGCATCCGCCACCGCCTGGGCGATGTGCTCGGTCGAGTCGAGGGCTTGCAGCGGGACGAAGACCGCGCCGTCCGGGTAGCGCTCGCGCTGGCGGGCGGCGACTTCCAGGGCCAGGCGCGTCTTGCCAATCCCGCCCGGCCCGACCAGGGTCAGCAGGCGGCAGGCCGGATCGGCCAGGCGCGCGCCGATCTCGGCCAGCTCGGTTTCGCGGCCGACGAAGGAGGTCGTTTGAGGGGGGAGCGTCGAGGCGGTCATCCGGCTCCGGTTCCTTCCGGGTCAGGCAGGGGAACCCGGCGCAGCGTAAAACATCTGTTCCCCGCCAGCCTGTTTACACTACCACACCCCGCCCGGCTTGGCGAGAGGGATCATGGGGCCGGTGGTAGGATGACGGCAAAAACAAATCGAACCGCAAAGACGCGCGCTAACAGCGCCAAGAACGCCAAGAAAGACATGGAGAAGAACCAAGATATGCCGCTTTTCTCCGCGTTCTCCGCGCCTCTGCGGTGAGATGTTTTCGGGCCAATCACGCCCCTGGACGCTCACGGCCGCGGCTCCAGGAAGTAACCAGCGGTATCCGCTTCGGCGGCCCAGCCGAGCGTGCCATCCCCCAGGCGAAGCTGCCACCAGCGGTAGCCATCCATGCACGTCGGGCCATCGAGCACGGTGAACGGCGTGCCTTCCGCCATCATCGTGACTTGCGCGCTGTACAGATCGGGGGCGCTGCGCAGACGGCTCGGCGTGCCATCGGTGAACGCCACCTGTCCGTCCATACCTATGGAAAGCTGGCTGGGGAGCGTCTGGTCGAACAGGCAGGAAAGCTGGCGGCGTTCATCTTCGGAGGCTGTAAACCGCCAATCTCGGGCTGCGACTCTGGTTTCTAGCCGCATGAATTCCGTGCTGTACCAGCCGGAGTCTTGTAGTTCTGCCAGGTAGTAGACAGCTTGTCCTGCATCATCCTCAGGCCGAATGCCAATCATGAGATTACCAGCCCCAAGCCAGAATAGCATTGTGGCGGGGCTATCGCTGGCACCATCAATGTCCTCTAGCGACCCTGAAACAGGATCAAAATGAATGAGATGATCCGCATATTGTTGGTTACTGTACGTCGTGAGGTACAACCGTTGTCCATCGGGATACCATGGACTTGCGCTGCCCCCGATGTTACTTCCCAGAAAGTCGTTGAGTGAAAGAGTTGTCCCGGTTTGTTGGTTCCACAGCACGGTCAGGTTGACGTATGCGGTCTCTGGAACACTCCTTCCATCCCCACTGCCCACCTCTAGCGGGTTGATGCATCTGATCTGGATAAGCAGCCAGTCGTCATAAACTGGGTTCACATTGACGTGATTGAATGCCAGGAATTGGAGTTGGCTGATACCAGCAGGGAGTGAAAAACCGGTAATGGATTCGCCATCACTAAAGGTCAACAACGTTGTCTGAGTACCAGTTGCCCTATCGAAACGACTCAACGAATTAGCCTTCGTTCCCGGCGCGCCTTGTGTGTAGGATATGAGTAGCACGCCCTGCCCATCACTCGACCAGCCTACAGGTTCATATAACTGCGCCCCCTCCAGGGTGTACTCCAGAACAAGATTGTCTGTTCTACTCCAAATGGAAAAGACAGATAGCTGTCTACTGGAGATTGCGAGTTGGTCGCCATTTGGCGACAAGGGAAGCACAGAACTTAGCATTGCTTGGTTGTAATCAAGTGTTGTGGTTTCACCCGTATAGCTGTCAATCAGGTGTACCCTGTAAATCTGATTTTCGTCTCTGGATTCTTGAGCGGCAAACATCCCATGCACCGGGACCAGAATCTCGATGTTGCCCTGCGCCGCCCCCGGCGTGATCGTCAGCGCCAGCAGAATCACCACCAGCAGCAATACGCGCCTTGCGTTCATCGGATTCCCCTCACGGCAGCGGCTCCAGGAAGTAACCAGCGGTATCCGCCTCGGCGGCGAGGCGGAGGCGCACCAATTCAAAAAACGCGCGGACGCGGCAAACACCGCGCCCGCGTCGATGGGAATTCACCCACCTGCTGCCGGGCAGCAGGGTTGTCCCTACTTCACCTCAAGGCCGAATCCCCAGACCATCATCTGCTTCAGGGAATCGCGCAGCCGCGCATCGGTGGCGGGATCGGCGATCATCCGTAACACTTGGTTGGAAAACGTGCCAAAGTCGGGCGACATTCCCTTGACGTTCACGCCGTGGTGCGCGTAGGCCAGGATGCTGGTACAGGAATCGCGCACCTGGGTATCGGAATCGTTCACCAGCGCAGACCAGGCCAGTTTGAAGACGAGCATGTCGTACTTCTGGTGGCACTTTTTCGTGTTCCCCTCCACGTCCCAATGATACAGCTGGCCGAACTTGACCGTTTTGGCCTGGAACAAGAGAGCGTGCAGGGCGCGGGCCGCTTCCCGCCGGATTTCCACGTCGCTGTGGCTGAGCGCCTTGCCCAGGCCCTTCAGGTCGCATTTGGCTTTCATCTTTTCGATATCGGGAGTACCACCGCCACCGAACAGGCCCATTGTCACACCTCGCTATGCGGATATTGCGAATGATTTCACATGCCGAGCATTGTACGCGGGACGATGGGCGCGGACAACTCACGCGCTGTGTTTCGCGCTCATCGAGGCCCCTTCACGGCAGCGACTTCCCCACCTGGCGCTTCAGCCTGGCGTAATCCCGGATGCGGTTGAACCGCAGGACCGACCGGAGGGGATGCGGAAAAAAAGCCAGGCCGGACTCGGCGTCCAGCGGCTCCACGCCGTCGATGACGTACTCACGCGCGTGCCAGACGATCCGGCAGCCGTTGGCCGCGACCACGTTGCGATACCAGTCCACGCGCGGGCCGTAGGTCAGCGCGATCACGAAGCCGTCCGCGACCGGCACGGCGATGATCGGCGTCTGGTACGGCTTGCCGCTGCGCCGTCCCACGTGCTTGACCAGGGCGAACGGTCCGCGCCGCTTGCCCGCCAGCCGACCGAGAATCGGATTGGTGACGTATTTGTTGAAAACACGCACCCGGTCTTTGATCCGCCGTCCGAGGGTCATCGGTTCTCCCTCCAGGGAAAAGAACAACACCCGCGAGTGTAGTGCGGGTGTTGTCCCCCGGCAAGGCCATCACCTCACCCCCGTCTGGCGTTGCATGACGCCGGACGGGTCAGGTCAATGCGGAGCATCGCGCCCGGCCCTACATTCTGGCCTCCCGGCCTCTGGTCTCCTGGCCTCCGTTTTTTACGGAGCCACCTGCCAGAACATGAGCTGGCCGAACAGACTCGGGTTGGTGTACGACTGATCCTGCACGTCGTAGATGGACCAGATCAGCTTGGTGTCGCGGTCGTCGACCGACGCGCCGTTGAGGTGGGCCTGGAAGCCCAGCACCCCACCCTGCTCCGGCACGATCGTCCACACGTCGGTCACCAGCGGCACCGAGGCCTCGATCCGGTAGCCCTGCTCGGTCCGCACGGCCACGATGGTCGCCTGGGCGTCGGCGCTGTTGCCGCCGCCGATGATCGGGTCGGCCGGGTCGGGGTTGTCGATGTTGGCGGCCATCATCCCGATCTGGACGATGCCGTCCCGGTAGGTCGGCGCGGCCAGGTCGCCGGTCGTGTTCAGGTAGAACTCGACCCCGTCCTCGCGGTACCAGCTCGACGACGGCGTGTGGATGCCGTACACCACGCTGCTGTCCACCACATCCGCCAGGAAGTACAGATAGGAGTCGTCCGCCGCGACGGCGAAGGTCATGGCCGTGTCGTGGTTGGGCGGCAGAGTCGGGCCGCTGTCCACCGTCACGCGCGGCACGCCCGCCCAGTCGTCCATTTCCCCATCAAGCGTGATCGCCACCGGGAAGGGCGCGTAGTAGAGCACGCCGGGCACGCTGTCCGGGGCCAGTTGGGCCGGGTCGCTGAAGGTCGGCTCCGGAATCTCCACCGGGCCGATCTCCTCCGGCATCAGGGCGGCGACTTCCTCATCGGTCAGAAGCGGCGCCTCCCCGGCGGCGCGGGCCAGCAGGTCCGCCACGGCGGTGTAGGCCAGCTTGGGCTGGTAGTCGGCGTCGAACAGCAGCGGCTCCATGTTGGGGTTGACGGTATCCTCGCGGCTGCGCAGCCAGGACAGCGGATCGGCCACGCCCCACACGACCACGGCCGTGCAGTACTCGCTCTCCAGGCAGGTGCCGACCATGTTGCGGTAGTCGCCGGCCATGCTCTGGAAAACCTCGTCCGAGGCCGGCTGGGCATAGCTGACGTCCAGCTCCGTGATCTGGACCTCCAGCCCCAGCTCGCCAAAGCGCCGGATATTGGCGTCCAGCAGTTCCGGCGTATTCTGGCCGCCCGGCCCCGTGCTGCCCAGGGTGATGTGGCCTTGCAGCCCCACCCCGTGGATCGGCACGCCGCGCGCCAGCAGGTCGGAAACCAGGGCGTAGATCGCATCCGACTTGGCGTTCATGCCATCCGCGCCGTAGTCATTGTAGAACAGGCGCGCGTCGGGGTCGGCTTCGTGGGCGAACCGGAAGGCCAGCTCGATGTAGTCCTCCCCGATCCACTGCAACCAGGGGGTGTCGCGCAGCCCGGCCCCGCCATCGGCCACGGCCTCGTTGACCACGTCCCAGATCGGGACGCGGCCCTGGTAGCGCCCAACGACGGTGTGGATATAGTCGCGCAGGAAACCGATCGCCTCCTCGCGGGTGGTATGGTCGGGGATCCAGGACGGCATGCATTGATGCCAGACCAGGGTGTGCCCGTGCACGACCATGTCGTTTTCCTCGGCGAAGGCGACCAGGCGGTCCATTGACCGGAAGTTATACAGGCCCTGCCCGCGCTCGATCTCGCAGGCCTTGCCTTCCTGCTCCGGCGTGAGCATGTTGAATTCGTTGATCACGGTCTCGCGATGCAGCGGGTCGCGCAGGTGATCCCAGTAAGCGGCGGTCCCGATGTAGAAGCCGTTGCGAGCCGCCAGGTCGCGCAGCGATCCCGGCGGGGGCTGAGCAATGATCGGGCTGGCGTTCAGGATCAGCGCGGCCACGACCATCACAAGGACAAGGCGTTTGGCGTGCATCTTCACTCCTTTGATATTCTATGGACCTCTTCCCCGACTCAGGCACGAACCCGCGTGGTCATAAGCCTCGGATGAAAGGCAAGCGGTTGATAGGGCGTGAGAAACGGGATGCGAGTGGATCGGAACATCACCCGGAAACACAGGCAACATGTCCCCTGCGGGCAAACAAGGGACAACGGAGATCAAAGGCGTGGGACTCGCTCAAATCCTATTTTAGCCGCAAAACGCGCAAAGAAAAACAAGAACCCGCAGGACAATCGCCTCAAACGGAAAAAACATCTCACCGCGGAGAACGTAGAGGACGCAGAGGAAAGACTTCACCGAGGAAGCCCTTTGACCTCCGCGCCATCGCGACGCAAGCTCTTCTATTCTTGCCTTTCTCCGCGCTTTTCCTTGGCGTTCCTGGCGTCCTGGCGGTTCGACTTGCTTTTGATGCGATTGCCCTGCAAGAACCCGGCCCATCCGCGACGGTCTTTGGACCTTTGCGGTGGAAATCTTCCTCCAAGGGGCGACTACCCCTGCCCGCCAAGCTGAGCGTAGCGGAAACAGTCGGTGGTGTGGTCGTTGACCATGCCGACGGCCTGCATGTGGGCGTAGCAGATCGTCGGGCCGACGAAGCTGAAGCCGCGCGCCTTCAGGTCGCGGCTCAGGGCGCGCGATTCGTCCGTCTCGGCGGGGATTTCGCTCAGGGTGCGCCAGGTGTTGATCTTCGGTCGCCCATCCACGAAGCGCCACATGTAGGCGTCGAAGCTGCCGAACTCCGCCTGCACGCGCAAGAAAGCGCGCGCGTTGTTCACCGCCGACTCGACCTTGCGCCGGTTGCGGATGATGCGCGGATCGGCCAGCAGGGCGGCTATACGAGCCTCGTCGTAGGCGGCGACCGTCGCCACGTCGAAGCCGTCGAAGGCGGCCCGGTAGCCCTCCCGGCGGCGCAGGATCGTGGCCCAGCTCAGCCCGGCCTGGGCCCCTTCCAGCACCAGGAATTCGAACAGCAACCGGTCGTCGTGGACGGGCACGCCCCATTCCTCGTCATGGTAGGCGGTATACAGCGGGTCCGAGCCAATCCCCCACGCGCAGCGAGTCACAGTCATCGGAGCCTCCTTGAAAGGCAGCGGCCGGCTTTCAGCCGTCAGCGGTCAGCCAGAGCGAAGGAGTGTCATCGGGCGGAGGAAGGTGCAGCGATGGATTTGTAACCCTGGACACGGATGCGCGCATGACGCCGGATCGTCCGGGTGTGTCGTCGTAGCGGCGTAGCAGGCAACGCCGCGTGCTGCCTCAACGATCTCCACCGCCTTCATCCGTGTCCAGAGTCTGGCTTTTGTCTGCTACGATTCGCCCAGCACGTCGTAAGCGAAGCGCAGCATCCGCACGTGGTGGTCTATTCCCAATTCCACGTCGGCGAACGATCCCTGGTGGCCGGTCTCGAACCAGTGGACTTCGATCGGCTTGCCGAGTTCCTTCATCTTCGCTTCGTAAATCTGGATCGGCCGGGCCGGGGTGCGGGTATCGTTGCGCCCCTGGATGATCAGGATCGGGGCGCGCACCTGCTCCGCGTAGGTGATCGGCGAGCTGGCCTTGAACACCTCCGGCTTTTCCTGGGGCGTGCCGCCAAACAGCGACTGCTCGTAGCTGCGCAAGGTGGGCGCCGAATCCTCATAGGAAAGCGCCCAGTCGGCAATCGCCACCCCGGCCATCCCGCCCGCCCACAGGTCGGGCCGCTTGCCCAGCCCGTGCAGGGTCAGGTAGCCGCCGTACGACCAGCCGGTCAGCAGGATTTTGTCCGGGTCGGCGATGCCGTTGTCGACCAGGTAATTCCGCGCGGCGACCATGTCCTCGACTTCCCAGTGGCCCAGGTTGCCGACGATCTGCTCCTGGAAGGCCTTGCCGAAGGTGGTCGAGCCGCGATAGTTGATCGACAGGAAGGCGAAGCCGTGATCCAGCCAGACCTGACTGTCCGGCGAGAAGGTCTCGGTCGTGGCCGCGGTTGGGCCGCCGTGCGTCTCCAGAATGGTCGGGAACGGCCCCTCGCCTTCCGGCACGGCCAGCCAGCCCTGGATCGCCTGCCCGTCCGAGGAGGTGAAGCTGACCGATTTCCAGGGACGGCTGGGCGGGACGCTGCCCGGCTCCAGCACCGTGCGGCGCAGTTCGCCCGTCTGGGCGTCCAGTTCGACCGGGCGCGTTGGATGGGTCGAATCCTGCCACTGGGCGAAGACCTCGCCGCCCGGCCCAAAGTAGGTCGCCACGCCGCCGCCATACACGCTGAAGGTGCCGCCCGGATGGTTCAGGCGGGTCAGGGTATGGCTCTCCAGGTCGTAGAAGTAAAGCTGCTGGATCGCCTGGCTGTAATGGACGAGCAGCAGGCGTTTGCCATCCGGCGACCAGTCGACCGTCTGCACCTCGCCGTCCAGCCCATCCAGGGCCAGGGGCGTGCGCTCGCCCGTGCGGGGATTCCACACGAACGGCCGGTTCATGCCGCTGACATTGGAGGTCGCCACCAGGCGCGGATCGCCCGCGACCGGCGAGAACAGCTCCGGCTGCACGCTGCATGCCGCCCCGTCGGAGAGTTCCCCGACCAGCGCGCCGCTGGCGGTGTCGTAGACCAGCAGGCTGAAGTGCATCTGGCCGTGCTTCTCGTCAGACGAGATCGCCGCCAGATCGCCGTTGTACGACAGGGCCATGTCGATCGACAACCCTTTGATCGTGGCCAGCTCGACCGGCGCGCCCAGGGCCTCGTCCGGCCCCAGAGTCTGGGTATAGAGGTGGAAGCCCGCCTGATCGGCCAGGAGGAAGGCCAGCCGGTTGCTGGCCCCGCTGAAGGTCAGGCCGAACGAGGCATAGGGGGGCAGGTCCGGGGTGATGTCCTGCGGGCCGCCGCCCTCGAACAGGATGCGCACGTAGTGGCCCAGCTCGTTGCCCTGCTCGTCATGCAGGTAGTAGACGTAACGCCCATCCGGGGACAGCCGGCCCGTGACCTGGCCCTGCGGCCGGTTGGTGAGCTGGCGCAGGTTCCCGGTCGCCACGTTCCAGGCGTACAATTGATAGCGGCCGGTCTGGTTGCTGGCGACCAGGCCGCGCAAGGGCGCGCGGGCGGCCATCATCGTCCAGAGGATCGTGGATGCGCGAAAACGCTGCTTCCATGGCGCATAATCGTCCAATTGCAAAGGCTTGAGCATCTGTCCACCCCTATCTATGGCATGGCATGTTTCATCACGGGAATAAGTATATCCCGGAGACAAGCGGCTGGTAATAAAATCGATTGCCAATCCAAGTCATTGCCTCAAAAACAAGGCGAACCGTCAGGCAAAAACGCGGAGATAGAGTCTCATCGGCCCGTTTTTCCCTCTGCGTCCTCCGCGATCTCCGCGGTGAGCTGCTTTTTTCGTCCTGATGCGATAGTCCCGTAGCCAGCGCGATCGGTCGGAAATCAGTTGCCAGGGCAATCGCATCAAATCG
>JARKOQ010000263.1 GCA_029976005.1 Aggregatilineales bacterium
CCAGCTCGAGGGCGGCACGGCCCCCGACCTGTTCTACCTGCGCTCGTATGCCACCTCGCGCCAGCTCTTCGAGGAAGGCTACCTGGAGCCGCTGGGCGATCTGCCCGGCCTGATGGAGAACTTCACCGAGGCCGCGCGCGCCCCGTGGGCGACCGAGGACGGCCTGCCCTACGGCGTGCCCTTCATCGCCGTGTCGCATGGCGTGTACTACAACATCGACCTGTTCAACGAACTGGGCCTGGAAATCCCCCAGACCTGGGAAGAACTGATCGCCGCCGCCCAGACAATCAAGGACGCCGGCTACGACGCCTTCGCCAATGCCAGCGGTGATGCCTGGACGATCGCCGAGATCGTGTTCATGAATATCGCCCCGACCTTCATCGGCGGGTACGAAGGCCGCCAGGCCTACCTGAACGGCGAGCGCTGCTTCAACGACGAGCACGCCGTCGCCGCCTTCCAGGCCGTGGCCGACCTCGCGCCCTTCCTGCCCGAAGGCCAGGAGGCCCTGACCTACTACGACAGCCAGCAGATTTTCCTGATGGGCGAAGCCGCGATGTGGCTGGGCGGCTCGTGGGACATCCCCGTGTTCGAGAGCGAAGCGCCCGACTTCGAGTGGAGCGTCTTTGGCATCCCCGCTCCCGAAGGCCAGGAGCAGCGCTACGTGACCTTCCACATGGACGCCGGCATGGGCATCAACGCCGCCGCGCCTGAGGCAAACAAGGAAGCCGCCAAGCTCTTCCTGGAGTGGATGACCACCCCTGAGTTCGCGACCCTGATGGGCGATACCCTGCCGGGCTTCTTCCCGATCTCCAGCAACCCGGTTGAACTGTCCAACGCGCATGCCAACGCCTTCCTGGCCCTCAATGAAGGCGCGGGCCTGGACGTCCGTTGGGCGTGGGAGAAGCTGCTGGACGGCGCGCCCGATGGTTACACCCTGATGCAGGACGGCGCCCTGGCCGTCATCGCCGGCACGATGACCCCGCAGGAAGCCGCCGATGCGCTCCAGGCGGGCCTGGCCGAGTGGTTCGAGCCGGCCCAGACCTGCCCGGCCGCAATGTAGTCTTCGACGCTGCATGCTACACTGGGGGCGATCGCTCGATCGCCCCCTTCCGTTTCGGGCAGGGCTGCCCGGAGACCGGAGTCGTCTATGGCTGACAGGACCCTACCGAGCGCGCGGGTGAAGGACCAGATGGGGGTGACTCGCTGGGATGTCCAGCGGCGGCGCGTCTGGTTCCTGTTCCTGGTCCCGGCGCTGATCATTTACACCGTGTTCATGGCGTTTCCGCTGTTCAACTCGATGAGCCTGAGCTTTTACCAGGGCGCGGGCCTCACCCCCGATCGCTACGTGGGCTTCGAGAACTACGTCGCCCTGTTCACCAACCCGCTGTGGCGCGACCGCTTCCTCAACGCGGTCGGCAACACCTTCCTCTTTTTCAGCATCCACATGCTGGTCCAGAACACGCTGGGCCTGCTCTTCGCCACCCTGCTCAGCAACGTGCGTCTGCGCGGGCGCAACATCTACCGGGCGATCATCTTAGCCCCGGCCACCATGTCGGTGCTGGTGACCGGCTTCCTGTGGACCCTGATCCTCAACCCGCGCTGGGGGATGCTCAACCAGGTGCTGGAGGCGATTGGGCTGGGGGCGCTGGCCAAACCCTGGCTTGGCGATCCGAACCTGGCCCTGCCGGCCATCTCGCTGGTTTCGTCCTGGCAGTGGGTCGGCCTGCCGACCATGATGTTCCTGGCCGGGCTGCTGACCATCTCGGATGAACTCAGCGAGGCGGCCCACGTCGACGGGGCCAACGCCTGGCAGATTTTCTGGAAGATCAAGTTCCCGCTGCTGCGCCCGACGATCGGCATCGTCTCCGTGCTGACCTTCATCGGCAACTTCAACGCCTTCGACGTGATCTTCGCCATGGCCGGGGCGCGCGGCGAGCCGAACTACGCCACCGACCTGCTGGCGACCTTCTTCTACCGAACGGCCATCGCCGGGGAGCACCCGGTCGCCCAGCCCAACATGGGCGTCGGCGCGGCCGTGGCGACCTGCACGTTCCTGATCCTGCTGGTGGGCGTCTCGCTGTGGCTGAAGTTCGGGCGCGGCAGCGAAGAATCCCTGGCA
>JARKOQ010000124.1 GCA_029976005.1 Aggregatilineales bacterium
AGGCAATCGGGTTCTTATAGTCCCCCTCAACATTTTTCGTGCTTTCTACGGGAGCGTTTTTCCATATTTTGCTTTTCTTCGCGTTTTTCCTTGGCGTTCCTGGCGTTTTGGCGGTTCAAATTGCCTTTTGGGCGCGATTGCTCTGGCGGCGGGGGGCGAATCATTGAGGCCGGTCCTTAGGCGAGGGAGCCGGAAGCCTTGAAATCTGGAAACAATAAAGATGCCGGGCCTGATTCTGCAAATCAAGGACCTTAATTCTTCTGAATCTCAACGCAAAGAGAAAATCGTTTCTATCATCTGAGCCGGCGATTTTGCCCGAAAAAGCGCGCCGATCTGGTCTGGTTGCATAAATAAAAATAAAATTTTTGTGAAATAAAGAGTTGGCTATTGACGAACTTTTGATTATTCGTTTACTATATGGGTGTCATGTTCGACCAACCAAAACCAAGAGGGAGAAGTAACGCAAATGGCACGCACTAATTGCTTCAAGAACGAACGTGGTCAGACCGCACTCGAAACCGCCATCATCCTGATCGCCTTCGTGGTGGTCGCCTCCGTGTTCGCGTTCACCATCCTGTCTGCTGGCGCTTCTTCGACCGAGAAGAGCGAGGGCGCCATCGCCGCCGGCCTGGTAGGCGTTCAGTCCTCGATGAGCACCCGCGGCTCCATCATCGCCATGGGCGACGCCGCCACCCCGCCCACCTACGTCGACAACGTCACCTTCAACCTGGCCCTGGTTTCCGGCGGCGACCCCGTCGACCTGACCCCCGATGATCCCGCCACCGCGGCCGCCTTCGAGAACGTGGTCGTGATCAGCTACCGTGACACGGCGCAGGTCGAGAATCAGATCCCCTGGGACGTGGCCTGGGTCGGCCAGAACGATGGCGACAACATGCTGGAAGCCGGCGAGCTGGCCGAGATCACCATCGACCTGAGCGGCCTCACCCCCGCCCTGGGCCCCAACACCGCCTTCACCCTGGAAGTCAAGCCTCCGACGGGCGCGGTCTTCCAGTTGAACAGCACCACCCCCGCCGCCATCGAACCGGTCATGGAACTCCGCTAAGCGACGCAGTGCAGGTAAGTCGGGGTCCGGCCCACCGCCTCAAGGCAGCAGGCCGGACCCCTCTTTAACAACTGAGTATCAAGACAACCCGTTGAGGGAAACTCCGGAAGTCCGGCGGCGCAAGCCTCCGGAGGACCGGAACAAGGCACGGCCAGGCCAACACCGACGGTAGTCATCCACTTTTCCTCCTACGCTGCTGCATGTGATGATTGCTCTTCGTCCCCACCCGGCCCTGCCCGTGGGGATTTTTTTTGCCGAGGTCAATTCGTCAAGCTAATGTACGCGACCCGCATCCAGGCGAAAGACGAACGAACCGAACCCGAGAAACCCAGGCCCGACCCGGACCAACTTTATAGGCACGGCCGCCATCATTGATTTCATCCGGTCTTATAGCTCACTTATATGAGCTAGAGACAGATTGCCCCACCCCCACCTGGCCGTGCCGGTGGGGCAATCTTTTTCCAGGCGGGGTTTGCCGGACGGTCAGAAGCAGAGGATCCCATGGATCTAGAAAAACGTGTCGAAACGCTCGAAAAAGAAGTACAGGTCCTCAAGGCGCAAATTCAGGCCTCGCTCCTGGATATCCAGGATCAGCTTCTGACCCACGCCTACCCCGCCCTCCGGGCGGAGAACTCCGCGCCGCCGTCCGGGAATCCAGCGGCCTCGGCCATGCCGCCCATCACCTTCGTGTCCGCCAATCCGGGCGCGATGCCGGCGGCTCCCCTGCCCGCGCCGGTGGCCGACGAGCCGGGGACGTTGAGCGTGCGCAAGGTCTCCTTGCGAGACCTCGCGCCCTCGGATGACGATGACGAGGAAACCGTCCTGGAGCCGCCCCGCCGCAAGGAGCGATCAGAGTCCCGTGCCACCCCGGCGCGGTCCGACCGGAGACAGTCCGACCGCGAGGAATCCGACCGGCGACAGTCCGACCGGATGCGCGCGCCGGAGCCGGCCCAGCCGGACTCGAACGGCCATGACGCTCCCGTCGACACGGAGACGATGGCGCGCCTGGAGGAATGGACCATGGGCAAGGTCGATAAGTACGGCCTCGCCCGCACCCAGCAGATCATCCAGAAGTATGCCGACCAGGGCCGCCTGACCGCTGAGCTGGAAGCCCGCATGCTGCGCTTCGCGCGCCTGTATGCATCGAGCAAGCCCCAGCAGCCGCCCGCCGCCCAGCAGCCGCCCGCGCGTCCGGCCTCCCCGCAGAACCGGGCGACCCAGCCGGAACGGCCCACGCTGCCCGTCCGGCCGCCCGCGCCGCCTGAGCCGCCCGCCGACGCCAAGGACGACGACAATGCCGGGGTCGTGCTCAAGCTCATCGCCGGGATTCAGAACGCCGGCGCCGGTGTGAGGTGGAGGAAGAAGGAAAATGGATAAGACCATCACCACCGCCTTGCTCATCATCATCAGCATGGTCACCGCCCTGATGCTGTTCAACGTGGCCTATCCGGCCATCGTGGAAGGCGGCGCGGCCATCACCAGCATGGTCGGCCGGGCCGAGGATCGGATGCGCAGCCAGATCACGATCATCCATGCCGGGGCGGAGCTGGACAGCAACGGCTGGTGGCAGGACAGCAACGGCAACGGCCAGTTCGAGGTCTTCCTGTGGGTCAAGAACGTGGGCGATATCCGCATCACGGCCCTGGACTCGCTTGATATTTTCTTCGGCCCGGAGGGCAACTTCGCCCGCATTCCGCATCAGAGCGTGGCTGGCGGCGGCTATCCCTACTGGACGTGGGAAGTGGAAAACGCCAGCGAATGGACGCCCACCGCCACCCTGCGCATCACCGTGCGCTATAACTTCGCCCTGTCGTCGGGCCGTTACTTCGCCAAGGTGACGACCCCGGCCGGGGTTCACGACGATTACTTCCTGGGAATCTGAGCCATGGAAAACGTCCTATCGGCCATCGTCGTCGTGTTCGTCATCATGTTCGCCGTGCTGACCCTCTCCCAGGCATTCGTCGAAGCCCAGGATGAGCTGGGCACGACCCTGATGGAGATGGACGCGCGTCTGGACGAAAACGCCCAGGCGCTGCTTTTGCCGGTCGACGCCTGGCTGACCGAGGACAAGTCGGTCGCGGCCCTGGTCTTTCGCAACAGCGGCGCGGCTCGCCTGACCGATTTCGACCGCTGGGACCTGATGGTCGAATACTACGATTCGCAGGAGACCCCCGGCCTGCACATCGCCTGGCTGCCCTACAGCGCGGCTGTGCCCTTCGACGGCGAATGGACGGTGGGCGGCCTGTATTTGAACGCGGCCGAAGCGCGGGCGGAGGCGATCGAGCCGGGCATCCTGAACCCCGGCGAGGAAATCCTGCTGCTGGCGCGCCTCTCCCCGCAGATCGGCATCGGCCGTACGCTCCAGGTCAGCCTGGCGACCGGCTCCGGCACGACGGCTTCCCTGCAATACACGCGCAACATGCCGCCCGTCCTGGCCGTCAATACCGGCCTGACCCTGCCCAGCGGCGCTCAGGTCACGATCGAGCGCACCCTGCTGGAAACCACCGACGAGGACGGCCCGGCCGCGGACCTGGTCTACACGGTCAGCGTCCCGCCCGCCCAGGGCCTGCTTAGCCCGGAATCGACCTTCACCCAGGCCGAGATCAACGCGGGCCGGGTCAGCTACACCCATACGGGCAGCGGCAATGACAGCTTCATCTTTTCCGTCTCGGATGGCGAGGACACGATCGCGGACGTGATCTTCGCGGTCACGGTGACCAACGCCGCGCCGGTCCTGGCCACCAATACCGGCGCGTCGGTGCCGGTGGGCCAGATGGGGATCATCGGCAGCAGCGCCCTGCAAACCACCGACGCCGACGACGCTCCCGCCAGCCTGATCTACACGATCACGATCCCGCCCTCGTTCGGTCTCCTCAGCCTGGGAGGGACCTTCACCCAGCAGGATATCGAGAACGGGCTGCTGAACTACACCCACACCGGCGCGGGCAGCGACAGCTTCGCCTTCACGGTGACGGATGGCAAGGTCAGCATCGGCCCCTTCGCGTTCGGGATCACCACGCCGTAGGCCGGGAGGAACAGACCATGATGACCAAAACCGCCGACGCCCCTGACAAGGTGCAGATCATTACCTCCGGCAATCCAGACCTGGATGCCCGGATGGGCGGCGGCCTGCCGGTTGGCTCCATGGTGTTGATCGAGGGCACCTCCGGCGCGGGCAAGTCCGTGCTGTCCCAGCAGATCATCTGGGGCGCGCTGCAGGACGGGCACACGGTCACCCTGTTCACCAGCGAGAACACGGTCAAGAGCCTGATCCCCCAGATGGCGAGCATCGACCTGGACGTGCTCGACTTCCTGCTGCTGGGCAAGCTGCGCGTCTACCCGGTGGAGCTGGCCCGGCTGGGCAGCGACGCCCCCGGCCTGCTCGTCCAGGCCATGCGCACCCAGGGC
Organism: Aggregatilineales bacterium; assembly: GCA_029976005.1. GTDB lineage: Bacteria > Chloroflexota > Anaerolineae > Aggregatilineales > Ch27 > JARKOQ01. The sequence continues at coordinate 4,472 of JARKOQ010000124.1, forward strand.
GGGCGCGGCATGATCGTGATCGATTCGTTCACCTCGGCCCTGGCCAAGGAGGCCACCGACCTCCAGCTCCGCAGCTTCTTCGAGGAGAGCAAGCGGCTGTGCGCGGCCGGGACGACCATCCTGATCACGCTCCATTCCGGCGCGGTGCCCTCCGATTTGATGAACCCGATCCGGTCCATGTGTGACGCTCACCTCACCCTGCGCAGCGAGCAGGACGGGCAGAAGCTGGTGAAGACGCTGGAAGTCTCCAAGATTCGCGGCGCGGCCAGCGGAACCGGGTCCATCGTTGGTTTCGATGTCGAGCCTGGCTGGGGCATTCGCGTCGTCCCCATCAGCAAGGCGAGAGGGTAAGTCCTCATGGCTCGTTCACTCCTGCCTTTTACCATCGACCCCAAGCGCCCGCGCATCTCCACCAAGGAACTGCGCGCCCAGCTTTCCGAGCCGCTGCGCCAGGCCTGCGACCAGTCGCCGTTCCTGACGGAATACCTGCGCCACCTGCCCATCAGCGAGATCGGGATGCCGGAATACTATGAAAAACCGGGGCGCAACCTGGGCGACCTGAAATACCGCAACCTGATCTATCCGATCAAGGAAGGGCTGTACGTCCACATCTTCCCGGACACGGTCGGCGAGCGCGACCAGCACATCGCCATCGAGCCGACCGTCGTGGTTGATGTCGACCACTTGATGCCCCAGATCGAGGCCAAACTTGTCAACTGGGCCGAGGAGATCGGCCGGATCGAGGACAAGGAGGAAAAGAAGCAGCTCCTGCTCCAGATTCTCGACTCGATCTGCACCACCGATCCCAACGCCAACAACGGCAAGCGCAAGGCCGACAAAATCCTGCTCAGTCCGACCGAGCTGGAAGCCGTGCGCTACCGCGTCCTGCGCGACAAGATCGGCCTGGGGGTGCTCCAACCGCTGCTGCTCGACCCCAACATCGAGGACATCAGTTGCTCCGGGGTGGGGCCGATCTTCATCGAGCACAAAATCTTCAAGAGCGTGCAGTCGTCGATCAATTTCATGGATCACGACGACGTGGACAACTTCGCGGTCTGGCTGGGGGAGTGGATCAAGCACCCGGTCACCGTCCGCAACCCGCTGGTGGACGCCGTGCTGCCGGACGGCTCCCGTATCAACATCGTCTACGGGCGCGAGATTTCCAAGCGCGGCAGCAACTTCACCATCCGTAAGTTTTCCGGCACGCCGATCAGCATCCTGGAGCTGGTCGGGTTCGGTTCGCTGAATTACCTGATGGCCGCCTACCTTTCCTTCATGCTGGAGGAAGGGTTGAACATGTTCGTGGTGGGGGCCACCGCCTCCGGCAAGACGACCCTGCTCAACGCGCTCAACACGTTCATCAAGCCGGACGCCAAGATCGTGACGATCGAGGACACGCCGGAAGTCTACCTGCCCCACAAGAACTGGGTGCAGGAAGTGACGCGCAGCATGGGCGCGGAGAACAAAGGCGGCGAAGTGGGCATGTTCGAGCTGCTCAAGGCGGCCCTTCGTCAGCGTCCCGACCGCATCATCGTCGGCGAGATTCGTTCGATCGAGGCCGTGGTCGCTTTCCAGGCCATGCAGACCGGCCATGGCGTGATCTCGACCTTCCACGCCTCGACGGTCGAGAAGCTGATCCAGCGTCTCACCGGCGATCCGATCAACATTCCCAAGACCTACATCGACAACCTCAACCTGGCGGTCATCCAGCAGGCGGTCCGCCTGCCCAACGGTAAGGGCGCGCGCCGCGTGATGAGCATCAACGAAATCATCGGCTACGACCCGGTTTCGGAGAGTTTCTCGTTTCTGGAGGCCTTTCGCTGGAACGCGGCCAACGACACGTTCGAGTTTCCCGGCTACATGAACAGTTATCTGCTGGAGAACGTGATCGCGATCAAGCGCGGCATCCCGCCGCATCGCCGCAAGGAGGTCTACAACGACCTCAAGCGCCGGGCCAAGATTCTGGAAAAACTCCATAAGGAAAAGGGAGTCACGGACTTCAATGAGCTCTTCCAAATCCTCACCGAAGCAAGAAAACAAGGTCTCCTTTAAGCGGGTCGCGCCGTTCGAGCTGTTCTACCAGCTCACCTATATGTCGGCCATGGCATCGGCCGGCATCACCCGCAGCAAGACCTTCGAACTGGCGGCCCAGTCCTCCTCCACCGCGGCGGAGTACTTCAAGGCCGTCAACATTCTGGTGGACGAGTTCCGCTACGACTATCCAGAAGCCTGCCGGGCGGTCGGCGTCAAGTCCAAGTCCGAGAACATGCGCAGCTTCCTGCTGCGCCTCTCCGACGCGCTGCGCTCCGGCGAGCCACTGGCCGACTTCCTGGCGCGCGAGGCGACCGTCCAGGGCCAGGAGTACCAGAACAAGTACGAGCGCGACCTGGAAGCGCTCAAGCAGTGGTCGAACGCCTACACGTCGATTTCGATCTCCGTCGCGCTGATCGTCATCATCCAGGTCATTTCCTCGATGATCTATTCGATGAACTCGACCGTGATGCTGATGCTCGTGGCGACCGGCGTGATCATGGCCGGGTTCGGCGCGTGGATCATCTGGCGTTCCGCGCCGCAGGAGGTCATGACGATCAAGGCCTCCGAAGGCTCGGCCGAGCAGCGCCAGGCCCTGAGCCTGTTCCGGGTGCTGCTGCCCGTGACCATGGCGGCCGTCGCCCTGACCCAGCTCCTCAAGGTTCCGCTGGGCTGGATTCTGATCCTGGCGGCCGTGCTGATCCTGCCTATCGGCGTCGTCAGCCTGCGCAGCGATAAAAAGACCAACAAAAAAGACGAGGAATACGGCACGTTCCTGCGCTCGGCGGGCGGCATGGCGACCTCGACCGGCACCACGCTCAAGCAGGCTCTGACCCGGATCGACCTCAGCTCGTTCCCCTACCTGGAAGAGGACATCACCCGGCTCAGCACCCGCCTGCAAGCCCTGGTCGAGCCGGAAATCTGCTGGCAGAAGTTTGGCACGGAATCGGGCAGCCGCCTGATCGCCGACGTGACCGACATCTTCTACAGCGCGATCAAAATCGGCGGCGACCCGGAGCGGGTGGGTTACCTGTGCTCGCTGTTCGCCAGCAAGACGGCCCAGCTCCGCGCCAAGCGGCGGCTGACGATCGGCACCTTCGCCGGGCTGGGCACGGTCATGCAGGCGGTGGTCGCCGGGCTGATGGTCTTCGTGCTGTCCATCGTCCAGAGCTTCGCCATGATGGTGCAGCAGTTGATGCCGTCCGACGCGGCAGCCCAGGGCCAGGCCAACCTGAGCATGGGCATGGCCGAATTCAGCGCCTCGGAACTGCAATTCCTGTCCAACCTGACGGTCGGCATGGTGCTGCTCATGGCGGCCATCAGCGCGGCGGCGATCATCCTGGGGGATGGCGGGTGCCGCTTCAAGTACGCGTTCTATCTGGCTCTGGCGATCCTGATCTCCGGGGTGTGTTTCCTGGTCGTGCCGCCAATGGTGGCGGGTATTCTGAAGGTCTAAGGCGCGCGGCGTCCACCCAGCGCGGGCCCACGGCCGGGGAGGTAAAGGCATGTCCATCATTGATCTGATCATGGAGCAGAAACTGATCCTGATCACGCTTTGCCTGGCGGGCGCGCCCCTGTTGACCGCGCTGACTCTGTTCGTGGTGACGACCATGCGGAAGCGCCAGGCCGAACGGGCCGAGGAAGCGCGCCGCCTGGCCGCCCGCCGCAAGACCATGCAGGCGGTGGCCCGCGCCCGGCGCAATGCCGCCGCCGAGGCAGCGGCCCTGGAGGAGGAAGTCCAGCCCGAAGCCCAGGAAGGCGAAGTCCCCAATCCGGCCATGGTCAAGAAAATTCAGGCCGGGCCGGCCGCCGCCGGAGCAAAACCCGCGGGGGGGGCTGCGCCCGCCCCGGCCGGGGCCGCGCCAGCCGGCCTGCCAGCCGACAAGCCGACCGACAAGCCGGGCGAGGAAGGCGTTTCCGACGCCATGCAGAGCCTGCTTTCGGATGTTTTCGCGGACGACGAGGCCGGCGCCCGGCTGGACAGACTGTTGGTCGGGGTGGCCGACGTGGCCGTTGACGACCTGGCCGATCTCGCTCGGAGCATTGCTGCCCGCCTGCACGATCAGGCGGTTCCGGTGAAGGAGTAAGCGCATGGGAGCGCAAGACGATCGCATCAAAACCGTCACCAGCCAGCTCAACCAGGAGCAGCTCTGGGACCTGGCCCTGGATGAGCCGGAAATCCGATACCGGCCCGTGCCCTATGCCCCTGGCGATCCACAGGCCGGCCCCGTCTGGCGCGTCCGGTTCGATCTGACCCACGATCCGGGCCGTCGCATCGGCCTGGACATCAACGGCGAGACGATCCTCGGCCGGAGCGACGAGGACGGCGGGGTAGTGTCCCTCAACCCCTTCGATGGCGAAGCCCTGGGAGTTTCCCGGCGGCACTGTGTCCTGCGTCCGACTCCGAGCAAGCTGTACATCATCGACCTGGGCAGCACCAACGGCACGCGCTGCAACGGGCGCTCGATCGGGGTCAACACCCCCTACAGCCTGTCCAATGGCAACCTGCTCAGCATCGGCAAGCTGGAGATGGTGGTGCGGATCATCGACCGGCCGGTCAACCAGACCGCCAGCCTCCAGCGCGAGGTCGATGCCGAAGACCTGCTGGCCGACATGGCGCGCGCCATCACCTCCCAGCTCGACGTGGATGACGTGCTCAAGCAGGCCCTGGAATACACGCGCGCCCTGACCGGGGCGGACGAAGTCTCGATCTGGCTGGTCGACGAACAGTCCGGGGAGCTGTTCCTGGAGGCCGAGCAAGGAATCGATGACGAGCACATCCGGCGGATGCGCCTGCCCGTCGCCGATACGCTGGCCGGCAAGGTGATCGCCACCGGCAAGCAGATCCGCGCCAACCGCGCCGCCGGCGGCGAGCAGATCAAGCTCAAGACCGGCTACCTGGTCGACGCGGTGTTGTACGTGCCGCTCAAGCTGGGCGGCGTGACCTTCGGCGTGATGGCCGTGGCCCACCGCAAGGACGGCCGCAGCCTGAGCCACCGGGACGAGAAACTGGCCGTCCTGGTCGCCGAGATGGCCGCCATCGCCATCCAGAACGCGCGCTTCCACCAGGCGACCGAGCGCGCCCTGGCGCGCCGGGCCAAGATGCTGACCGCGCTCAATTACACCCTGTCCTACGACCTCAAGAAACTGCTCAATTCCATCCTGGGGTATGCCGGACTCCTGAACGGCAGCGATACACTGGATGAAGAAGGCGCGGAAACCGCCAGCCAGATTTACGCCGCGGCCCACACCCTGACCGAGATCACCGACCGCCTGATCGAAGTGACCGGCATGGGCGACGGTTTCCAGATGCGCATGGTTCCCTGCGACCTGCTGGACGCGGTCATGCGGGCCGTCAGCGAGATGGAGCGGATCGCCGCTTCGCGCGACATCGCGATCGAGTTCCGGCTGGTCGGCGCGCCCACCATGATCCTGGGCGACGCGACCTACCTGTACCGCAGCGCCCTGAACCTGATCGAAAACGCGGTCAAGTTCTCGCCGCCGCGCAAGCCGGTGCTGGTCACGCTGGCGTTCGGGCGGGAGGAAATCCTCCTGCGCGTGCGCGATCGCGGGCAGGGCATCCCGGAGGAAGATCTGCCGTACATCTTCGACAAGTACTTCCGCTCCAACCAGACCCTCAACGGCAAGGCCGGGCTGGGCCTGGGCCTGGAGCTGGTGCGGACCACGGCCGAGGCCCACAAAGGCTCGATCGTGGCCTACAACGCGGACGACCAGCAGGGCGGCGCGGAATTCGTCATGACGCTGCCTGCCTCCCTGCGGACCAGTTGACGGGCGTTTGGGGAGATTCGGCGTGGCTCTTGTGATGGCGGGCCTGGGGTGGATCGCGGGCTGGCTGGCCGATTGGCTGGCCGACGTCTTGCCGCGTTTCGCGGCCGGCCGGCGGGGCCGGCGCGAGGCGCTGCCGCCCCTGCGGCCGCCCGCGATTGGGCAGGCGCTGGCCGGGCGGCGTCCGGCAGACCTGGGCCAGCGCCTGGCGGCGGAAGTCCTCAGCGCGGTGGCCCTGGGCCTGATCTGGCTCCAGCCCGAATCGACCGGCCGGGCGCTGGCCCTCAGCCTGTGCTGGCTGTACTTCCTGCTGGTCACGCTGATCGACCTGCGCGTCCGGCTGATCCTGGACGTGATGACCCTCCCGGCCATGCTGGCCGCGCTGATCTACCACGCGGTCTCCGGCCCGGAGGCGCTGCGGGCGGCCTTGTTGGGGGGCGGGCTGGCGGGCGGCATGTTCGCCACGGTGGCCTGGCTGCGCCCCGGCGAGTTGGGCGGCGGCGACGTCAAGCTGGCCCTGCTGCTCGGCCTCGTTTTTGGCTTTCCGGGTATACTATGGGTGCTGCTCGTGGGGGTGGGCGCGGGGGGTGTCGTGGCGGTGGTGCTGCTGGCGCGCGGCCACAGCGCCCGGAGCAGCATGGCCTACGGGCCGTTCCTGTGCCTGGGGGCTCTGATTGCCCTGATTTATACGCCGCTGCCCTGGATGTAGTACAAAGGCGACACCCATGACCGAACGCGATCCTGTCGAACTCGACGAGATAACCACCGCGCCGTCCGGAGGCAACCTGCGCCGCCTGATGGTCTGGCTGTTGCTCGCCAGCCTGCTGGCGCTGCTCCTGCCGCTGTATCTCGTCGCCAGCACCATCCAGGACGAAAACGCCGCCCTCCAGGCCGATCTGGAAAGCATCCAGGCGACGCTCGACGCGCCGGTGGTCATCCCCCCGGCGGAGCAGGCCCTGCGCGACGAGGTGCTGCGCCTGCGCACCCAGAGCCAGGCCCTGGAAGCGCTGGGCGAGCAGCTTCAGGCCCGCCACGTGGACTGGCCGGAGATCATGATCCTGTTCGGCAATTACGATCCGACCCTGATCAACCTGACCGCCATCACCCAGGAACAGCACCGCGTCGTCCTCAGCGGCCATGCCCAGAGCGAGGCCCTGGTGATGTCCTATTCCCAGATGCTGCGCGACACGGGGCGCTTTACCACCGTGCTGATCCAGGCCATCAGCCAGCGCGACCTGCCCACGCCGACCCCGCTGCCCCTGCCTCGCGGCGCGCCGACCGCGATCCCGCCCACGCCCGTCCGGGTGGCCGCTTTTACCCTTGCGGTGGAGCTGCCCGCGCCCACGCCCGTCGCCGGCCGGGGAGGAGCGCAATAACATGGACTCTCTGCGCGGGGTGATGAGCAGCGTCGTTCGCCTGCTGCCGGTGCTGTTGATCATGATGGTCGTGCTGGGCGACCTGATGTTCTTCGCGATGTCGGTGCTGCCCGCCTGGCAGGAGCACGAGGCCCTGGCGGCCCAGGTGGCGGCCGCCAACGTCGCCCTCAGCCAGCGGACGGTCGAGCAGGTGGAAAGCGACCCGATCGGAGTCCTGCAGAGCCAGGTGGAGCGCGGCCAGTCCCAGCTCGATGCCGCCGCCGCGATCTTCCTGACCGACAGCCAGGGCGACAGCATCCTCGACCGGCTGTACGCCTATTCGGACGAGAGCGGGGTGGACATCATCAACCTGCAGCTCCAGCAGCCCGCCCAGGCTCCCGCCGGGGCCAGCCCCAGCGAAGTGCGCCTGTTCCGGCTCCAGGTCAGCGGATCGGTACTCAACCTGATGAACTTCGTGATGCGCGTGCGAGGGGCTTCCCTGCCGAGCCTGCTGATCGAGAACCTGAGCATCAGCGAGCAGAACGGGGAGGGCCTGCTGACGATGGACGTCTCGATTTACGTCTCGGCCTTTTCCGACGGCGCGGCCCTGGACAGCCTGGCCCCGCGCGATATCCCCGCGCCGCCCCTGCCGACCCCGACCCCCATCCCGCCCCCGGCCCCGGCCGTGGAAGGCGGATAGACGAAGGCGCGCGGCAGATCTGGCTTGCTGCGGGCGGCCATTCGAGTCGATCGGTGTAGCGTCGGAATTGCAATTCCGACGCTACATTTTTCCCACACCGATCCCCCGAATCTACGAAGTCTTCCTGTACAGCGCCTCGAGATCGACCACGTCGCGCGGGCCGGTGTAGGCTTTGACCTCCGGCGCATACGAGAACGGGTACGCGCAGAAGTCCGCGACCAGTTCAGCCCGAACAGGGTTGTTCAGGATGTAGTCGATCACCTCTGGAAGCTGTTCATCCCGGTGCAGGATGCGGTCGTAGAACCCGCGCTGCCAGACGGCATCCTGCACGCCGAGCTGGCGCAGGCGCAGCACGGTTCGGCGCTTCAAGTGCTGGATGAATGAAATCAGCGAGATCGGGGTCTGGCTATCCGGCTGGCAGCAAAGATGCACGTGATCCGGCATCACACAGAAGGCATGGATGGTGTAGCGGCTCAGGGCGGCGCGTTCGCGCAGGGCGTCCACGAAAGCACCGGCACGATCCGGCGCTCCAAATAAGGGAGCCTGCGCGTAGGTCGAGATCACCACGTGGTACGGGCAGGGCGCGGCATAATCCCATCCGGCCAGCCGGAGCGAGCGACATTTGCCGAAGGTCTTGTAGCGCTGCGCCTTGCCTTGTTGCGACATCCGATTCCCCGGTTCGTGGGGGTGTAGCGTCGGAATTGCAATTCCGACGCTACCTGCCCGTGCCGCCAGCCCGATCGCGGGATGTTTTAATACGTCAAACTCGCCTTGCTGCGCGTCTTCTGCAACGTGCTCTGCGGGACCTCCCCGGCCAGCAACTGCGCCGAGATGTCGATCACCTCGCGGGCCTCGTCGGGCGTGGTCGTGCCGATCGTCACCATGTCCACCGGGCGGAGCGTGCTCCACACGAAGGCCAGGCCCACCACCGGCAGCAGCTTGCCCGCCGCCAGCGGCTTGATCGTCATCACCGGGTGTTTGGCCTCGCGGATGATGCCCATCACCCAGTCGGCCTCGATCTGCATCAGGAAGCCCGCCGCGTTGTACATCTGGATGTACGTC
>JARKOQ010000129.1 GCA_029976005.1 Aggregatilineales bacterium
GTCCGGGCGGCTGACCGCCCCGCCCGCCTCGCGGATCAGCAGCACGCCCGCCGCGCAGTCCCAGGGGCGCAGGGTCAGGTGCACGTAGGCGTCCAGCCAGCCCGCCGCCACGTAGGCCAGGGCCAGGGCCGCCGCCCCCGAGGAGCGCACCGTCCGGCACTCGGTCGCCAGGGCGTTGAAGATCGCCAGGCTCCTGCGCCGCGCGACCACGGCCCGCGCCAGCCCGGTCTCCAGCACCGCCTCGGCCAGGTCCGCCTGCGTGGCGACGCGCACCGGCTGGCCGTTGAGGGTCGCCCCACCCCCGCGCGCCGCCGCGAACATCTGGCCGCGCAGGGGGTCGAAGATCGCCCCGGCGACCACCTCCCAGCCTTCCAGGGCGGCCACGGTCACGCAGAAGTGCGGGATGCCCCGGCTGTAGTTGGTCGTGCCGTCCAGCGGATCGGTCATCCACCAGCGCCCGGCGGGCGGCTCCCAATCGGCGATCCCGTGGCCGAAGTGGTTCTCCTCGCTGACGATCAGCGCCTCCGGCGCATGGGCGCGGATCGCGGCGAAGATCGCCGCCTGGGCCGCGTAGTCGGCGTCGGTCACGTCGTCGCGGAAGCCCTTGCTGGTCACGGCGCGCGGCCGGTCACGCAGGGCGACCAGCGCCTCGCCGCCGGCGCGGGCGGCCTCGATCACGGTTTGGGTCACGGGGTAGGACATGGGAACCTCGCTCTTGGCTGTTGGCTCTTGGCTAAAAGCCAATAGCCAATAGCCGCCGCAAAAACAAACGCCGAGGGCATGTGGGCCCCCGGCGTCCATTGTAAGCCGACTTGGTGGGCGAGGCCAGCCTAGCCCTTGAGACCGGTCGTGGCGATGCCCTCCGTGAACTGCTTCTGGGTGAAGAAATAGACGACCAGCACCGGCAGCAGCGCGATCACCGCCCCGGCCTGCATCAGGTGCAGCTCGACGTTGTTGTCCTGCTGGAAGGCGTACAGGCCGTACGAGATCGGCCGCCAGTCCGCCGACTGGGTGACCAGGATCGGCCAGTCCAGGGCGTTCCAAGCGGACAGGAACGTGAACAGCACGATCGTCACGATCGAGGCCCGCGAGATCGGCACGACCACCTGGAACAGGAAGCGGGTGTGTCCGGCTCCGTCAATCTGGGCCGCGTCGTACAGCTCGTCCGGGATCTGGCGGAAGAACTGGCGCAGCAGGAAGATGCCGAACGTGCTCGCCAGGAAGGGCACCACCAGCCCGAACCAGCCGTCGATCCAGCGCAGGCCGAGCGTCTTGGCCAGCTCGGTCAGGCCGACGCTGGCATAGAAGTTGTTGAAGGTTTCGTTGAGGCCGACCACGGTCAGGTAGTTCGGGATCAGGATGATCGTCGAGGGGATGAACAGGGTCATCAGGAACATCCCGAACAGCAGGTCGCGGCCGGGGAAGGTCATCCGGGCAAAGGCATAGGCCGCCAGGATCGAGAAAAGCGTCTGGCCGATCACCTGGAGCGCGGTCATGACCACGCTGTTGAAGAAGTAGCGGCCGAAGTTCGCCTTGTCCCAGGCCCGGAGGTAGTTGACCACCCCACCGCGCAGGACGGTCGTCTCGCCGACGACCCAGTACGAGTCGCGGTCTTCGGCATATTCGGCGACGGTCATGTTCAGGTCCTGCTCGCGGATCGTGTCCGTCGGTTTGACGAAGCTGGGGATGCCCTCCCGCAGCGTGGCGTTCATCTCCTCCGGCGTGTAATTGAAGGTCTCGATCAGCGGCTGGCTGGTGATGAACTGCCCGGAGGCGGTCTCGCCCAGGGTCATCACCGACACGCTGATCATCCACAGGAAGGGCACGATCGAAACCAGCGCGCCGAAGGTCATGATGACGTAAGCCACGACGCGGAAGAGATCGGTCTGCACCGGACGACGCGCCTCGCCGGCCGTCGCGACTTTGGGCGTGGGGGCCAGATCAGCCATAGAACACCCTCCCCTTGGAGGCCTCATTCTGGACCAGGGTCAGGATGAGGATGATCCCGAACAGGACAAACGCCATCGCGGAGGCATAGCCCCACTGGTTGAACTGCCAGAACTGGACGAAGATATACACGCTGGCCGTGTCGGCCGTGCCGCGCGCCGCCGCCTGACGCATCACGTACACGTGGGTGAAGGCCCGGAACGTGCCGGTAATCCCCAGGATCGTCAGGAAAAAGGTCGTCGGCGAAAGCAGCGGGAAGATGATCTTGCGGAAGGCCGCCCAGCGCCCCGCCCCATCCACCTTGGCCGCCTCGAACAGCTCGCCAGGGATCGCCCCCAGCCCGGCCAGGAAGATCACGGCGTTATACCCGGCGAACACCCAGATGCTGTACAGGATCACCGAGACCAGGGCCAGGCTCGGCCCCACCAGGAAGCTGGGGAGCTGCGTCCCCGATCCGGCAACCAGCTCGGCGATGATCTGGAACACCCCCTTGGATTCGAGCAGCCAGTTCTGGGCCGGGATTCCGAACAAAGCCAGCGCCCGGTTGGCCAGGCTGTATTCCCGCGAGGAGAACATAATCCAGAACACGGTCGCCGTCGCCACGGTCGGGGCGACATAGGGCATGAAGTAAATCACCCGGTAAAGCGACTTGCCGATGCTGATCTCGTAGAACATCAGGTAGGCCAGGAAGATGCCCAGGAATAGCTGCACCGGGACCGTGCCCAGCGCATAGGCCGTGGTGATGAGCAGCGAGCCGTAGTATTCCGAATCGCCGGAGGCCATGGCCTGCGGCAGTTCGCCGATGAACAGCCAGCCGCCCACCGCCAGCAGGATCGCTAGCATCACGAACCCACTCGTGCCCAGTCCGGTCTCGCGCTGGCTCGCGCCGCGCCACACCCGGTAAGCCACGAACATCAGCAGCGCGCCGGCCGCGACCGAGATGATCTGCGGCCACATCAGCAGGGTATTCGCCAGCGCCGGGCCGCTCAGGTTGCCGTACAGGCTGCGGTAGTCGCTGCGCTCCAGGCCGGTGATCTCCTGCCCGATCGCCTCGACGTCGCTGCGCCCATAACCGCCCACCGCGCTGGCCGCGGCCTGATCGAACTGGAAGGCCGAAATCAGGTAGATGACGGTCACGCCGACCACGATCCACAGCGCCACCAGCGCGACGCGCAGCACGGTATGCAGCGTCTCGCGGGCGTAATCGTCCGCGAGGCGGGGCAGCATCCGGCGCAGCCCCCAGATGCCGGCCAGCGCCAGCCCCAGCAGGGCGGCCGCGGCCATCTGCTCTTCGAGCGCAGGCAGATAGAGGGTCGGGGCCAGCTTGCGCGCGATCTGGAACGGCAGGCTGGAGTCGCCGGTGATTTCGGCCAGCGTGAACAGGAACAGGCCCACCCCCAGGATGACAAACAGCCAGGCCTGCCACAGGTCGACCCCCAGCCGCCCGACGGGATGGCCGCCTTCCCGGCGGAAGGCCCAGCGATAAATCAGGGCGCCGGCCGCCAACAGCACCAGGCCGATCAGCAGCACGTCCGAGGTCTGAGCCGCGAAACCCACCGCGAACGCGATTGTACCCACCGCCAGGACCAGCGCCGCCGCCGCGAAGGGAACGACCGGCACGGCCACGCCATGCGCGCCCAGATCGTCCAGTTCGGCCACGATCTTGCGGACGGCGTTATAAGCTCCATACAGAAACAGGATGCATAACAAAAAGGCCAGCACGTACGCGACATTCCCCAACGCGCGCACGTACTGGTCCAGGCCGAGGAAACTGTGGCTTCTGGCGCGCCACTGGTGCAGGCTGACGAAGAAGCCAAAGATCACCGGCCAGATGCCGAACATGAACGTGATGATGGTCGCCGGGGCAACAAACAGCAGCGCCAAAATCGCCTCCTGGCGTTTGCGCCGCCGTTTCCCCTGCGCCAGCTCCCGATCCAACTGCGCGCGAGACGCGGTGGTCATAGGCATTCCCCTCACTCCGGCCGAAGCTGGCTCCATTGTAGAGCGAAGCCCGGCGATCGCCAACCGTCCCACGTCCGATTTTCGGTTAAGGTTGTGTGATGAACGTCCCCGTCGGGACGATGAGGGGCCGCCCGGGTGGGTCACGCTGGCGCAGCGACCAGGCCCACCGCCCGCCGCTCGGCACGTTCTGCTGTTTCTTGCCGCTTGCCTCTGGTCTCTTGTCTCCCAGGGCAATCGCATCCAAAGCAAGTCGAACCGCCAAGACGCCAGGAACGCCAAGGAAAAGCGCGGAGAAAGGCAAAAATCGAAAATCTTGCGTCGCGATGGCGCGGAGGTCAAAGGGCTTCCTCGGTGAAGTCTTTCCTCTGCGTCCTCTGCGTTCTCCGCGGTGAGATGCCTTTTCCGTTTGATGCGATTGCCCTGTCTTGTCTCCTGACTCTCCTTGCATCGCCGGGCAGTTCGGTGTACGCTCCCCAGCATGCACACCAGAGAAACCCACGCCACCATCGAGCGGATCCGCCACCTCTCCAAGGACCTCCAGCGCATCGACCTGGGCCTGGACAAAGACCTCGCTCGGCTGAAGCCCGGCCAGTCCCTGCTGGCCCGGCCCGGCCAGGGCTGGGAGCCGTACCTGGCCGAAAACTGGATTCCGGTCGCGCTGGACAGACACATCGTGACCGTCGAGCGCCCGGCCGGGGTGAGCTACCTGCCCGGCCAGGCCGTGACCCTGCTGGGGCCGGTCGGCGCGCCCTTCCCGATGCGGCCTGGCATGCGCAGCCTGCTCCTGATGGCCCTGGACACGCCGCCGACCCCGCTTATCCTCCTGACCAGCCTGGCCGTGCACCTCAAGATCGGGGTCACGCTGGTCCTCGGCGGGCGCGCCAGGGAGTATCCCATCAAGGCGCTGCCGCCCGAAGTGGAAGTGGTGGAAGGCGACCTGGAGCAGGGCTGGCCCAACCAGGTGACAACCGTCGGCTGGGCCGACCAGGTGATCGCGGTCGCCAATCCGCGCTACCGCCACCAGGTCTACCCCGCCCTGCTGGAGAAGTTGCGCCAGCTCCGGGCGGATATCCCCAAGCGCTTCGTGCTGGGCCTCTTCGACCTGCCCATGCCGTGCGGAGTCGGGGCATGCGGCGGCTGCGGCGTGGCCTGCAAGGACGGCGAGGACCGGCTGGTGTGTCTGAACGGCCCGGCCCTGGACCTGGAAGAAGTCAACTTCGGATGACCCTACAGCACGTGCTGGGTGTGTTCGCGCACCCGGATGACGAGACGATCATGGCCGGCGGGACGCTGGCCTGCCTGGCCTCGCGTGGCCTGACGACCCACGTCGCCAGCGCCACCCGCGGCGAAGGCGGTGAGGCGGGCCAGCCGCCCGTCGTGGCCGACCGGCGCGACCTCGGCCCGGCCCGCGAGGCTGAGCTGCGCTGCGCCCTGGCGGCCCTGGGCGTCGCCGGGCTGACCCTGCTCGGCTACGTCGATCCCGACGTTGGGCCGGAGGACACGCTTGGCCCCTTCGAGGCGGATTTCGAGACCCTGGTCGGCCAGATCGCGGGTCTGATCCGGGCCACGCGGGCCGGGGTCGTGATCACCCACGGCCCGGACGGCGAGTACGGCCACCCGGCCCACAAGCTGACCCACCGCGCGGTCCGTGAAGCCGTGACCTGCCATACGCCGGACGTGCTGCTGTATTCGGTCATGGCCCGCCCGCCGGAGAATATGCCCGGCCACGACGACCGGCTGTGGAACACCAGCCGCCCGGCCCACCTGGTGCTGGACGTCACCCCCTGGGCCGAGGCCAAGGTCGCGGCGATGGACTGCCACGTCTCGCAGCACGCCCTGTTCAAGCGCCGCCGCAACCTGCAAACCGTGCGCGAGGCGCTGCGCGCCACCGAGACCTTCCACCGCGAGTGGCCCGCCGTCAACGGCGCACCGCCTGATGATGATTTCGCGGCGATTCTGGTCGCGGCGGGGGCCGTCGCCGTAACCGGGGCCCAGGGGCCGGGATAAGCGAATCCGGACGGGGCAGTGCCGGACAGGGCAGTGCCCCGTCCCTACATAGTCGAGGCTGATGACTGCCACGCGACCGCCCGCGCCGCGCGCTTTTGGTCTTGACCAGGAACCAACAACCATCTACCAATAACTTTCTTCATAGGAGTCCTCATGACCGACAAACTCGCCCGCATTCGCGCCGACCTGCCCGCCGTCGAGCGGATCGCCTTCCTGAATACCGGGACGTGCGGCCCCCTGCCCGCCCGCGCCGCGGCGGCGATGGCCGCCGTGACCGGCCAGGAGTACAGCGAAGGCCGCGCCTCCACCAAACGCTTCCAGCAGATGCGCCTGGACGGCCAGGCCGTGCGCGCCCTGTTCGGGGAACTGCTCCATGTCGCGCCGGAGACGATTGCCGTCACCGGGCACACCACCGAGGGCATGAACATCGTCTCCTACGGCTTCAACTGGCAGCCCGGCGACGAGGTGGTGACCACGACCCTGGAGCACGAGGCGGGCCTCTTCCCGCTGTATTTCATCGCCAGGCGCTACGGGATCACGATCAGGTACGCCGACATCGGCCTGGGCGAAGACCCGCTGCCCGCCATCGAAGCGGCCTTCACCCCGCGCACGCGCCTGGTCTCGGTCAGCCACGTCTCCTACAGCAGCGGAGTCTGCCTGCCCCTGGCGGAGATCGTCACCGCCGCCCACGCGCGTGGCGTGCCCGTCCTGGCCGACGGCGCGCAGGCCGCCGGAGTCTTCGACCTCGACCTGGCCGGGCTGGGAGTCGATTTTTACGCCCTGCCCGGCCAGAAGTGGCTGTGCGGGCCGGAGGGCACCGGGGCGCTGTACGTCAGCCCGGCCCGGTGGGACACCCTGGAGCCGACCTACGCCGGATTCACGGCCGTTGCGGAGCAAGATTGGCGCGGCGGCTATACGCTGGCCCCCGGCGCGCTGCGCTACGAATCGGGCACCAAATACCCGGCCACCATGGCCGGACTGCGCGCCAGCCTGGACTGGTTCCTGCACGACGTTGGCCCGGAGTGGGCCTATGCCCGGATCGCCAGCCTGAGCGCCCGCGCGCGCCGGATGCTGGAAGGGCTGGCCGGCGTGCGCATTCTGACCCCGGCCAGCCGCCAGGCCTCGCTGATCAACTTCCTGCCGGTCGGCTGGTCCCCGGCGCGGATGGCCGGTCTGGTCGACGCGCTGACCGAGCGCGGCTTCATCATCCGCAGCATCCCGCACGTGCCGTACTGCGTGCGCGTCTCGTGCGGCTTCTACAACACCGAGGCCGAGATCGACGGCCTGGGCACGGCCCTGGCCGACCTGCTGGCCGCCGGGCCGGAGGCGATCGCAATCCCGGAGTGGGCCGCCGCGTACGGTCTTTCCGACGAGCCAGTCTGGTAAAGCAGAGGCAAGAGACCACGCGGCTTTGCCGCGCCGAGGCCAGAGACCGGAAAGAACAGAAACATCCAGATGACGGCAGACGGGAGGCAAAGCGTGGACACTGAATCCTCGATCACCCGGATCGACCTGGCCTTGCTTCGGCGGGCGATCGATCTGGCCGCGCTGGCGCGGGCACACGGCAACCACCCGTTTGGCGCGCTGCTGGCCGACGCCGAGGGGCACATCCTGGCTGAGGCCGAGAATACGGTCACGACCGACCACGACGTGACAGGTCACGCCGAGACCAACCTGGTGCGGATCGCGTCCCGCACGCTGCCGGCTCACGTCCTGGCCTCGGCGACCCTGTACACCAGCACCGAGCCGTGCGCCATGTGCGCGGGCGCGATCTATTGGGCGGGTATCGCGCGAGTGGTGTTCGGCCTGTCCGAAGCCGGGCTGGCCCAGATGACCGGCGCGGACCCGCAAAACCCGACCCTGGACCTGCCCGCCCGGACGGTGCTCGGCGCGGGGCAGCGGGCCATCGCAGTGATCGGCCCCCTGCTCGTGGCCGAGGCTGCCGCCGTGCACGCCGGATTCTGGAATCCCAGGCGGGCAAGTCCGTAGCCCTGCCGCCTTGTTTTTGCATTGCGCTTGACTGACCGCTGAAAGCTGAGGGCTGACGGCTGCTTTTCACGCAATAGCCCTCTGCGCGCAGGCGAGTATAATGGAACCATCACCGGGCGTTCAGAGCCTTTGAAGGAGCCAGCGCCGTGCGCCGTTTGTTCCCTTACCTGATCATCGGGCTGCTGATTCTGGCCCCATTCGTCGCCGCCGTGCTGACCAGCCTGCCGCTGGCGACCGTCCAGGCCGGTCCGCCCGGCCAGGAAGGCGAAGGCCAACCAGTCACGCCGGAAAGCGACTTCGGCACGTTCGTCATCAACATCCGGCTGGACCTGGAGCTGCTCGCCGACGAGTACCTCGGCCCCGGCATCCGGCCCGCCGGCTGGAACGGCAACGCCGACCTGACCAGCGCCTCGATCGTAGGCGACGTCTGGCTGGACCTGGAACTGCTGGCCGATGAGGTCAGCGGCGAGCCAGGGGCGCGCCCAGTCGGCTGGGCGGGCGCATCCAGCACCACGCCGGTCCGCATCGCCCGCAACCTGCGCCACGACCTGGAGCAGCTTGCCAGCCTGGTCTTCGGCAAAGGCGAGCGGCCGGAGGACTGGATCGGCGCGCCGGCCATCTATTCCTGCGACATCACCGCCCAGAACCTGATCGACACCGAGCGCCGCACCTTTGAATTCAGATCGACCACGCCGCCCAGCGTCGTGAACTACTGCCAGGCGGTGGCCGGAGAAGCGATTGACGCGCTGGCCGGCCAGGGCGTGACCGTGACCGAGGGGAACATCCCCCAGCTCATGGAAAACGTGCGCGGCGACCTGGAACGCCTGGCCGACGAGTTGAACGGCCTGGGCGTGCGTCCGCCCGGCTGGAGGCGCACCATCTCCCTGGACACGAACGAGATGAGCGCCGACCTGCTCAATGACCTGGAACTGCTCGCCGACCAGCACCTCGGCGAGAACAACCGCCCGCCGGACTGGATCGGCGACCTGGGCCTCAGCCCGGCCATCGCCGTGCGCAACCTGCGCCACGACCTGGAACTGCTGGCGGAATACAGCCTGGCCGGGCGCGACTACCTGGCCGACCTGGGCGGGCGGCCCTATGGCTGGCTGGGCAACCAGGGCTTTGGGGATGCCTTCACCTTCTGCGACACGGCCACCCAGGGCCTCGTCCTGCTGCTTCAGAGCTACTACCGCTTCGAGATACCGTCGATCAACGCCGCCACCCAGGAAGGCTTCTGCGCCAGCCTGGCGACCGCCGCCAACAGCTACGCCGAAACCGACCCGGAGCGCGCCACCGAGGAGGAACTGGCGGGCCTCGTCGGGGCGTCCGGCAAGCCGATCGGCCAATCCGACTTCGCCTTCGCCTACCTGGACGTGGGCGCGCTGCAATTCATGGGCATCATGCCGCGCGGGATCGAGTTCGAGGCGTGGTACCGCAACTTCGGCGACAGCACGATGATGTACGTGGTCGGCGAGAACTTCGCCGTGTACATCTCCTACGAGTGGACGA
Source organism: Aggregatilineales bacterium (assembly GCA_029976005.1). Classification (GTDB taxonomy): domain Bacteria; phylum Chloroflexota; class Anaerolineae; order Aggregatilineales; family Ch27; genus JARKOQ01. Next base: position 9,415 of record JARKOQ010000129.1, read on the forward strand.
CCTTCCCGATGGAGGCCTTCTACCGCCTGCCGACCCTGCAGGGCGTCATCCCGGAAACGTACTGCTTCGCCGAGTGGTGTGCCGGCCCCGGCCCCACGCCAACCCCGACCGGCCAGGCGATCACGCCGACCCCCGGTGGCGCGCCCGGCGAACCGCCGCCCGGCTTCGACAACCTGGTGCTGGTGCCCTGGAACCAGATCGTGATCTACTACGACCAGGACAAACCGGAGACCCGCAGCGTCCTGGTCCGGATGGAGCTGTGCGCGCGGGTGGGCGCGGGCTGCGAGCCGGTCACCAATGTCTACGACGCGACGACCAACCTGCCGCTGCCGACCCTCAACCTGATCGGCGCCTATCCGGTCTTCGAGCTGCCTTACGGCTACAGCAACCGTTTCCTGATGGTCAGCCAGACGTACTTCGCCAACGAGGTCTGGGTCAGCGACCCGACCCTGCGCGGGGTGGTCAGCGGCACCGGGCAGTAAGCCAGCCGGTCCGATGCAACAAAAAAGGGGAGCCTCGGCTCCCCTTTTTCGTGCCGGTTCTCCAGGCGCTGCACCAGCTCAGCCGCGTCGAGAGATCACAGGCGGCAACCCAACGCGCCCCGGTGACCCTGGCAGTTATTTGCCCCGCCCCTGCCCCGGATTCCCGCCGGACTGACCGGGGGCGTTCCCGCTATTGCCCGGTGCGCTACCCTGGCTTGACGCATTGCTCGAACTGTTCGAGTTGTTCGGCTGCGCCGGATTGTCCTGCTGGCCGGGCACCACCTCGTTGGGCGGCGGCCCGCCTTCGCAACGTTCGCGCCAACCGGCGGCAGGCGCGCCATCCGGCGGTGGGTTGCTGCAATCGATCTCCTCCTCGGCCGTGCCCGGATTGGACTGCGCGGGGACGGGCGTCGGTGAAACCACCACCATCGGCCTGGGAGTCACGGTCAGGGTAGCCGTGGAAGTCACCGTCGATGTAGCCGTCTTGCTCGGCGCTGGCGTGGAAGTCGCCGTCGACGTAGCCGTACTGCTCGGCGTGAAAGTCGGCGTTGACGTATCCGTAGCCGTCGCGCCTGGTGTCAGGCTCGGTGTCGCACTTGGCGCCGGAGTCGACGTGGCCGTCAGCATGGGGTGCAGGGTGGGAATGGGCGGCAGGGGCAGCAGCAGCCCACCGCCGTCCTGCGCCCTGGAAACGACCTCCCGCAGTTGCGCGGCCTGATCCATGGGCAGCACGCCGGTCGCGGCCAGCGTGTCGATCACGGCCGCCAGCCCGGCGGTGGCCGCGATCGTGCGCTCGACCAGCGCCTCGGCGTCCGCCCCGGTCAGGGCCGCGGCCTGCGCGATCTGCGCCGCCGCGCCCAGCTCAACCAGCGCATCACTGACCAGGACAGGCTCGAACCGCCCGGCCGCAGCCAGGCGCTCCGCCTCGCCAACCCGGCGCTCGGCCAGCCGCAGGTGGGCCTGGGCCTCCGCCAGCGGATCGCCCGCCAGCCCCAGCTCGATCCCCTCGGCCAGGCGCTTGAGCGGATAGAAGGCATCGCCGGGCAGGCTCGCCGCCGTGAGCGGAACCAGGACCACCGCCAGCACGAGGATCAGGCTGACCGTCAGCATCATCCAGCGGGCCGCGTCCGCCGCGCGGGCCAGCCGGAGCGCACGACCGCCCGGCAGATCGACCGCCGGAGCCATCTGCGCATCGAGCCGGGCCTCGATCCGCGCGATCGCATCCTCGGACAGCGCCGGGTGGGGAGCCTGAGACAGGCGCAGCGCCAGATCGACCAGGGGGTCGGCGTCGTGTTCGGCGAGAGGTCGCCCTCCCGGCGGCATCAACCGGTCGAGGTGTTCTGCCAGCCGGTCCGGCTGGCCGCGCGGATCAGTCATTGCGGCCTCGCAGGTAATGCCGCACCTTCTCGGCGGAACCCAGCTCCTCGGCCAGGCGGGTCAAGGCCCGGTGCTGGGCCATCCTCACGGCGGCTTCGCTGCGCCCCATCAGTTCAGCCACCTCGCGGTGGCTGCGGTTTTCCACGAAACGCAGAATCAACACAGTCTGATCCTCAGGCGACAACGATTTGAGCGCGGACCGCAGCGCCTGGATTTCGCCCTGGTCGTGGAGACGCTCTTCCGGCAGGGGGCCGGTATCCAGCAGGTGGTCGCCCAGTTCGGCCTGGGGACGCCGCCGGGTGCGGCGATAGAAATCGATCACCCGCGCCGACGCGATCCGGTACAGCCAGGCCTCGAACGGCGCGCCGGTCGGCTGGTAATCGGGCAGGGCCTCGACCATCTTGAGGAAAACCTCGGCGGTCAGGTCCTCGGCATCCGCACCATCCCCGATCCGGTACGCGACGTAGCGGTAAATCTGCCGTACATACGTCCGGTAGAGGGCGGTGACGGCCTCCCGATCACCCTGGCGGGCGCGATCGATCAGGCGGGCGGTGTCAGAGGTGGACATAGTCCGCATTATCCCCCGACCGGCCTCCAGAGTCCAAACGTCCGCCCCGCAAACCACATGCCCGCCTTTCAGACCCATCGCGTTCATCCGCTAGACCGTGCCCTTCCGGCCAATATCACGTCTGAAGGCCATTTCTCAATTCTTCTGTGACATTGCGGCATCACAAAGCGGTTGTATAGGCAGATTGGCAAATCAAGCTTTTCGAGCTTATCTAGCAATGGAGACAATCATGTTCACCTCCCCTCGCAGATTCATCGTAAGCCTGGCCGCCGTCCTGATCGCCGCGCTGCTGCTGCCTGGCCTCGTCCTGGCCCAGGAGGGCGACGAACTTCCCCCCGTGACCGTGGAAATCACCGGCACCATCGAGGCGATTTCGCTCACCGAAATCGTGGTCGATGGGTACGCCATGCCCGTGCCCGCCGGTTTCGATCTCTCCGGTCTGAGCATCGGCGATGTCGTGCTGGTCACCGGCTCCCTGGACGAGGACGACGTGCTGGTCGTGATCAGCATCCTGAACGTGACCGGCGACGTCGATCAGGATGGTCTGCCCGACGAGCAGGACAACTGCCCGCGGATCGTCAACCCGGATCAGGCCGACCTCGACCTGGACGGCATCGGCGACCTGTGCGACCCCGATCAGATGGACAGCGACCTGGACGGCATCGTGGACAGCCTGGATAACTGCCCGGCCGTGGCCAACCCCGATCAGGCCGACACGGACGAGGATGGGGTCGGCGACGCCTGCGCTCCCGATGCCGGAACAGAGGAAACGCCCGAAACGCCTGCCTGCGGCTCTGCCAACGAGCATCCGGTCGCGGCCAGCCTGGCCGAAACCTTCGGCATGGATTACGCGGCCGTGATGAACCTGCACTGCGATGGGAACGGCTTCGGCAACATCGCGCGCGCCCTGCTGATCGCCGAGAACGTGGAAGGCTTCAGCCTGGAAGACCTGCTGACCGCCAACGGAACGGGAATGAACTGGAACCAGATCGTCCGCGAGGCGGGCCTCAGCCCCAGCGAGGTCTCCCTGGGCCGTGTCATCAGCGGACGGTACGCGCGGGAACAAGCGCAGGAAGGCGAGACACTCCAGGCCAGCGAACAGGGGAACACCCGCCCCGGCAACAGCGGGAATGCCCCCGGCCAACAGGGCCGCGCCAACAACGGCAATAGCAATGGCAACAATGGCAACAACGGAAACAACGGAAACAGCGGCAACAACGGGAATGGCAATGGGCGTGGCAAGTAAGCCACACCAGCCGTCTGACCCGCAACCCCACCCAGGCAAGCGCAGGGCCGCAAGCCCTGCGCTTTTCCGGCGTCTGTTCGAATAGAACGCCCCGCCGATCAACCGGTACAAAAAGGGGCAGGTCACGGCGACCGGCCCCTTCCCCAACACGCGTGTTGCCTGCCCTTTGCCTCCGGCCTTGATACAACCGGAGAGTGCACACGGCTTCGGCTTTTTCCGGCCCCTGGCCTCCTGGTCTTCTGGCCTCGACTACGGCGGCGCGAGGACGCTCCAGCCCCGGCCGTTGGGCTGCAATTGGAGCACGCTGCCATCCGAGGCCCGGATGTAGACCGTCTGCCCGTCGGACTGGGCCGCGCCCTCGTAGGTGACTTCCGGCTCCAGCCCCAGCGCCAGCCGGTTGCGAACCGGATCGCTGGCGCGCCAGATCAGGCCCAGGATGCGCACCGGCTGGTACCGGCCCGGCGGCGGCACGAAGTTGGTATCTTCCTCGGCCGATTCGCCGCCCACGTAGCGGTTCTCGAAGGAGGTCCAGGCCGGGTCCAGCCCGTCGCCAAACAGGACGTAGACCCGATCCTCGGCGGCCAGGTAGATCATCCGCCCGCCCTCGAAGACCTGCTCGATCTGCACGTCGTCGGCTTCTGGCCCGGCGGGGCAGGCTTCCGGCGCGGGGGCGAAGAACCAGGGATGGGCGCACAATAACGGAATCTCCAGAAGCTGCTCGGCCGAGAAGTTCCCGTTGTCCGCCGTGAGCAGGAACTGGGCCGTGCCGCGATCGCCGCGCGCCGTCTGGACGGTGAGCGAGCCATCCGGCCCAACATTCCAGAGCTGGTTGCGCTGGCCCTCGTCATCCAGGCGGTAAATCGCCGCCCGGTCGGTGCCGCGCACGGACCAGAACAGGGTCAGCGAATCGCCGGGATAAACATAGGCGATGTCGGCGGTGAAAATCTCGATGCGCGGCGCGTTCGGGTTGGGCCGGGGCGTCGACGAGGCGACGACCGGAGGCAGGGTGCGCGTCGGCCCTATGATCGAGGTCGGACTCGGCCCGCCGGTGGGTGCGGCGCTAAGCTGGGTCGACGTGGCGGTGGCCTGCACCGACGTGGCCGTCGCGGCGACCGTGACTGTAGCTACCTGCGTCACCACCGGGGTCGGAATCACCGGGTCGAGCACGCCGCCGCAGGCCGTCAGACACAGGCCGATGATCAAAACGAGGGGAAAAAGAAATCGCTTCATGGCCCCTGAGCATACTGGAAATCCGGGGCAGTGGCAAGCCCGGCACCCGACTTTAGGCCGCTTGACAAGCCCATTGCCCTGTGCTACAGTACCGCCAGTTAAGCGTTCCACACGCGGTAAATTAATCTTTTTGCACGGCTTGACTGAGTCCTTATTTCCCGGCCAAGCATCCACTGGAGCTGGCGCTGCCTCAGTCGCAGCGTTCCACTGGCCGCGGCAGGACTGGAATGCCGGCGATGGGGTTCGTGGACGGCTCGCACTGCGCCAGGAGTATTGAGGAGATCGACCGTGGGCAAGACACGTACCGAACAACTGGGGGATCGTCTGCGCGACCTGCAAGCCAGCTCGGCCGATATCGAAGCGGCAGCCGTGGTCAGCGTGGACGGTTTGAGCATGGCATCCTCGCTGCCGGCCAACATCGAGGAAGACCGCGTCTCCGCGATGTCGGCGGCCATGATCTCCCTGGGTGAGCGCATCGCTGCCGAGTTGCAGCGAGGCAGGCTGAACCAGGTCTACGTCAAAGGTGAACGCGGCTACGTGCTGCTGCAATCAGTCGGCGAGGAAGCCGTGTTGACCGTTCTCGCCCGCCAGCAGGCCAAGCTGGGGCTGATCTTCCTTGACATGAATCGCACCGTCAGCGAACTCGAAAAGCTCGTTTAGGTCTGTATCCTGTCATCTCTGCGACTTGTGTGCGAAGGAGGCTGGCGTGCCACTCCGAGAAATGAGCGGCCTTTATTACCCGAACAAGATCGCCCGCATCTACATCGAAGCGATGGAAGACGTGATGGGCGTCAACGGGTTGAACGCGATCCTTAACCTGGCTGGACTCGGTCGCTTCGTCGGCAATTACCCGCCGGACAACCTCAACAAAGAGTTCGACTTCGCCGAGTTCACCGCCCTCAACGAAGGCCTGGAAGACATGTACGGCCCGCGCGGTGGGCGCGGTCTGGCGCTGCGCGCCGGCCGGGCCTGCTTCAGCCAGGGGCTGAAGAACTTCGGCGCGCTGGCCGGCGTCGGCGACATGGCCTTCAAGGTGCTGCCGCTGCAAGCCAAGCTCAAGATGGGCATCCCGGCCATGGCCGCCATCTTCAGCCAGTTCAGCGACCAGAAGAGTGACGTCGAGGAATACGACGATCACTTCAAGTACTACATCCGCGAAAACAGCCCGGTGTGCTACGGCCGCACCAGCGACAAGCCGCTGTGCCACGTCGCCGTCGGCCTGCTGCAAGAAGGGCTGCGCTGGGTCTCCGGCGGGCACGAGTTCCGAGTCTACGAGAGCGAATGCATCTCGATGGGCCACAAGGACTGCGTGTTCATCATCTACAAGGAGCCGATCGCCTAGAACGGGCTGGGCCTTGTATTCCCGTTCCGGCATCCCGCCAGCCTGCCACCCTCGCCTCATCCGTGCGCCGCGGGGGTTTTCCCTGGCGGGTGGGGCCTGAGGGTATTCTGCCCTGTCTGGCCCAGAGGAAGCGACCTTGGCTGACAAACAACACATCCTGATCGTCGAAGACGATCTTGACCTGGCCGAAATGCTGAATGCCTACTTTCGCGTGCAGGGCTATGAGGTTTCGTCCGCGGCCTGGGGCGAGGAAGCCATCCGCCATAGCCTGGATACAACCCCCGACCTGGTCGTGCTCGACATCCGCCTGCCCGACATCGACGGCTATGAAGTCTGCCGCCGGCTGCGCAGCCATCGCCGCACCCAGGACATCCCCATCATCTTCCTGACAGAAAAACGCGACCGGGTAGACCGGCTCCAGGGGTTGGAACTGGGAGTCGTCGATTACATCACCAAGCCGTTCGACATCCAGGAACTGCGCCTGCGCGTGCGGAATGTCCTCCAGCGCGCCGGGACGCACGCCTACAACAACCCGGTCACCGGCTTCGCCGAGGGCACGCCCATCACGGAACGGCTCAACAAGCTGCTTTACGACGAGGATTGGGCCATCCTGGCGCTGTCCATCGTCGGCCTGGACGCCTTCCGCGAGCAGTATGGCTTCGTCGCCTCGGATGACGTGCTGCGCGCGATCAGTCTGATGATCAGCAATGCTCTGCGCGAAAGCGGCAGCGAGACCGATTTCGTCGGCCACCTCGGCCAGCACGATTTCGTGATCATCACCGCCCCGGAGCGGATCAATGCCATCCGGGAGCGTGTCGAAACCCGCATCCAGCAGTCGATGGAATACTTCTATCCCCTCAAGGATCGGGACAAAGCCCGCCGGGGGACCCAGCGCGCCGGACTCCAGTTGAGCAGCGGGATCGTGACCGCCAACAACGGCCCGTTCGAGTCGGTCGATACGCTCAAGAACGCCCTGGCCCGCGTGCGCCAGCCGGTCAGCAGCCGGCCCTGATTTTTGCCATCTCCCTGCTCCTCCCGGAGGAGGAGAAGAAGGTAAGACGCCGGGGAACGCCGAACCCCGGCGTCTTGCGTTGTGGCGCTCGGCCGGCGTGCCAAAAGCAATTGGAACCGCCAGGGCGCGGAGGATGCCAAGGGAAAAGCAGGCGGTAGGAACAAAATAACCGATACAGTGGGCTGTCACCAGACGCGCTCGCCCTGGCGCGTTGTTCTGAGCTTCTACCACCAACCACCAACCAACAACCAGTCACCGTCTTTCGAGCAACTTTTCCATCAGGTATTCGTCACAGTACGTATCGCCGATCTTCAGCTCGTGGCGGGCTGTGCCCACAATCTCGAAGCCGAACTTGAGGTACAGGGCCAGCGGCGCGAAACGCTGCGTGTTCACCCCCAGCCTGAGCTTCTCGATCTGCGGGACGCGCGCGATCTCGTCCAGCAGGGCCTGCATCAAGCGGCGGCCGATCCCCTGGCCGCGCGCGGCCGCGTCGACATACACCCCGACCACGGTGGCGATGTGCGCGACCTTCCGCCCCTTGTCCCGATAGGCCCCCATCATCCCGACCAGGCGGCCGTCGACCTCGGCGAAGAGCAGGAACTCGTCGGTCTTGCGCTGCGCGCCCTCCAGACGCCTGCGCCAGTCGGCCTCTGGCTTGTCGACGTTATCCTCGTAGCTGGAGCCAAACGCGCTCGGCTCCTCGCGCAGGGCGCGCAGCCGCAGATCGCGGTATTCCTGCCAGCGGTCAGGATCGAGGGTAATGATTCGAACGTCACTCATCGGGGACCGGCCTCTCCAGGCATTGACCAGTAAGTAACCACCCATCCGCCCCCTACTTGATCCCCCACATCACCGGATCGGAGGTGCCGTAGGCGGCGTAGATGCCTTCGGAAATCTCAGTATAGTCCCCGGTCTGGGTATCGAGCACGATCAACAGAGCCGCCCGGCCGTCTTCCGGCACGTCCACGCCAAAGGCCAGGTAGCGCCCGTCCGGCGACCAGACCAGGCCGGGCGTGGCCTGGGCCGGGGCGTCGTCCGCCGCCACGGGCAGGCTGACCCCGAAGCCACAGTAGACGGTCGTCTGCCCGCTGGCCGTATCCAGTACATGGATCACCGCCTGACCGACGTTGGCTGCCGGGTCCGGCCCGACGATCTCCATCACCCAGAAGGCCAGGCGCGTCCCATCCGGCGACCAGTTCACCGCCCGCGCCTCCGGCTCGCCCGCGATCCGCACCGGCCCATAGGCGGCGGTCAGATCGGTGAGCCGGACGGCCCGCGTCTCGCCGGGGGTGATGGCGAACAGCTCCGCCCCGGCCAGCCCCAGGGCCGGATCGACCTCGCCCTGGCCCAGGTAGGCCAGGCGCGATCCGTCCGGCGACCAGTACACCCCGTTCAGGTAGGGCCGCGCCAGGGCCAGATCGAGCGCCTCGCCCGTCTCCAGATCGACCAGTTGCAGCAGGGGGTAATCGCCCTCGGTCGGGGCCAGTCGCACACCATGCAGGCCGCCCGGCTGGATTGAAAACGAGTTGCGATCGTCGAGGCGCTGCGGGTCGCCGCCCGCGATCGGGTAGAGCGCCGGGCGTCCGGCGGTCGGCCAGACCAGCCAGTGATCGGCATCCCACCAGTCCAGCTCGCTGACGTAGTAAGCGAAAGCCGGGCGGCGCTGCGTGCCGTCCACGCGCATCAGCCAGAAGGTCGCCATCTCCGGCGAGACGTACAGCAGATCGCGCCGGTCAGGGGACGGGCGGCAGTTGGGGCTGCACGGCAGCGTGTCCGGCAGGGGATAGCGCGCGTCTCGCTCCAGGTCGACCAGCCAGATCGCGTCGCGCGAGAGGGTCGTCACGATGATCCCGGTCGCGGCGAAGTCCGGGCGGCGCGCCTGGAGACCGGTGCCGCACTGCTGCACCAGGACGCCGTAGTCCGGCAGGTTCGCCGGGGACGGCACGGTGGGCGCCGGAGTCGGATCGCCCTGCGCCGCGGCGGGCAGCACGCCCCAGACCAGCAGCAGGACGAGCCAGAGGCAATTTTGAATTCTCAATTTTGAATTTTGTATGACCATCCCACCATCCTGAATCGCCCGCTAACCTGGCGCAACCCCACTCATGCCGCAGGGGATGGAGTGCCCAACCCCTTGAACTGGCTCATGTACAGGTGGTGGTAGAAACCTTCCTGGGCCAGCAGTTCCCGATGGGAGCCGCGCTCGATGATCTCGCCATCCCGGATGACCAGAATCAGGTCCGCATCCCGAATCGTACTCAACCGGTGCGCGATCACAAAACTGGTCCGCCCGCTCATCAGGCGCAGCATCGCGTCCTGAATCTGGGCCTCGGTGCGGGTATCGATGCTGCTGGTCGCCTCGTCCAGAATCAGGATGCCCGGATTGGACAGAATCGCGCGGGCAATCGCCAGAAGCTGGCGCTGGCCCTGGCTCAGGTTCCCGGCCCGCTCAGAAAGCACCGTCTGGTAGCCGTGCGGCAGGTGGCGGATAAAGTGATCGGCGTTGGCCATCTTCGCGGCGGCGATCACCTCCTCGTCGGTCGCGTCCAGCCGCCCGTAGCGGATGTTCTCCATCACGGTCTCCGAGAAGAGGAAGGTATCCTGCAAGACGATGCCCAGTTGCAGGCGCAAGTCATCGCGCTTCAGATTGCGGATGTCCACCCCGTCGATCGTGATGCGGCCCGCGTCCACGTCGTAGAAGCGCGACAGGACGTTGATCAGGGTCGTCTTGCCGGCCCCGGTCGGCCCAACCAGAGCGATCGTCTGGCCCGGCCGGGCTTCCAGGCTGACGTGCTTGAGCACCGGCACGTCGGGTGTGTAGCCGAAGGTCACATCCTCGAAAATCACCCGGCCGTCCACCTGCTCCAGCGGCCGCGCGTCGGGGGCGTCCTCCAGCTCCGGGGCTTCGTCCAGCAGCTCGAAGACACGCTCCGCCCCGGCCAGGGCCGACTGGATCGTGCTGAACAGGTTGGAGACCTCGTTGATCGGCCGGCGAAGCTGTTGGGCGTAGTTCAGGAAGGTCGCGATGAGTCCGACCGTCGCCAGCCCTCCGATCGCCATCCAGCTCCCCACCGCGGCCAGGATCACGAATCCGAGGTTGTTGATCAGGTTGCCGCCGGGGCCGAGCAGACCGCCGTAGGTCTGGGCGTGGATCGACGCCGCGCGCAGCCGGCGATTGGCCTGCTCGAACTCCTCGATCACCTGCTGCTCGCGCCCGTAGGCCCGCACGACTTTGCCGCCGCTGATCGACTCCTCGACCAGCCCATCCAGCTCGCCCAGGGCGCTCTGCTGCTCGCGGAAGCCCTCCCGGCTGTGGCGGGCGACGAAACGGGTGAAGAAGGTCATGGCCGGCACCACGATCAGGCTGAGCAGCGCCAGCGGCAGGTTGAGGGCCAGCATCATCGCCACGACGCCGATCAGGGTCAGCAGGCTGGAGAGGAAGCTCGTCGCGCTCTCGCTGAGGACCGTGTTCACGTTTTCGACGTCGTTGGTCAGGCGGCTCATCAGGTCGCCGGACGCCCGCTGATCGAAGAAGCGCAGCGGCAACGTTTGCAACTTGGCAAAGACATCCTGGCGCAGCTCGCGCGCGGTGTGCTGCGCGACGCGCACCATCAGAATCGACTGGCCCCAGGTCAGGATCGACAGGCCGACGAAGCTGGCGATCATCAGGGCGGCGATCCCGGCCAGCCCATCCAGATCGCCAACCAGGATGTAGTCGTCGATGGCGACGCCCATCAGATAGGGGCCAACCAGATTGAGCAAGGTCGAGCCAACCACCATGACCACCACCGCCACCAGCGCCCAACGCTGGCGCCGCAAGTAGCGCCACAGGCGCAGCAGCGTCGCCTGGGCGTCGTGCGCGCCGGGGCCGCCCGTGCCGGGGATGCCCGGCGGACGTCCGGGGCCAATCCTGATTTCGGGGCCATCCCGTCGTGGAGGTCTAGTGCTGGTCGTCATGGGGAACCTCGTTTGCAGCCGCGCCGCTGCCCAACTGCGACTCGTAAATCTCCCGGTAAATCGGACTGCTCGCCATCAATTCCTGGTGCGTCCCTTCCGCCACCACCCGGCCGCCCTCCAGCACCAGAATCTTATCGGCCTTGAGGACGGTGCTGATCCGCTGGGCGACGATGATGCTCGTCCGGTCTTTCATCAGATCGCTCAGGGCGTCCTGAATCCGGCTCTCGGTTTCGACGTCCACCGCGCTGGTGCTGTCGTCCAGGATCAGGATGCGCGGCTTGCGAACGAGGGCGCGGGCGATTGCGAGACGCTGCTTCTGCCCGCCGGAGAGGTTGACGCCGCGCTGGCCGAGCTGGGTTTCATAGCCGTCCGGCAGGGCCTCGATGAAAGCGTGAGCCTGGGCAGCCTGCGCTGCGGCCACGATCTCGCTCTGGCTGGCATCGTCGCGCCCCTGGCGGATGTTGTCGTAGATCGTGCCCGAAAAGAGGACCGACTCCTGAAAGGCCATGCCCACGCTGTGGCGCAATTCGGCCTGGGAGAGGTCCCGGATATCGACGCCGTCTACCGTGACGCGCCCGGAGTCGACGTCGTAGAAGCGCGGGAGCAGGCCAACCAGGCTGGATTTGCCGGAGCCGGTCGCCCCCAGCAAGGCCACGGTCTGGCCCGGCTCCGCCACGAAGCTCACGTCGCGCAGGATCGGCTCGCCGTCCTCGTAGCTGAACGAGACGTTCTCGAACGCCACGCGCCCCTGCGGCACGAAGCCGGTGCGCGCGTCCGGGCGATCCTGGACTTCGGGCTGGCTGGTCAGGACGCCGACCACGCGCTGGGCGGACGCCTGCGAGCGCGAGATGCGCATCATCAGCATGCTGACCATCATCAGCGACATCAGCGCCTGGCGGAGGTAGTTCACGAACGCGATGATCCCGCCGGCCGTCATGCTGCCCTGGATGACCTCGATCCCGCCGAACCAGATCACGGCGACGATCCCGAAATTGATCGCCAGCAGCATGAACGGCATGGTCACCATGCTGAGCTGCATCGCCTGAATCGAGGTATCGGTCAGATTCTCGTTGGCGGTGCGGAAGCGCCGCTGCTCGTGCGCGCCGCGCACGAAGGCCTTGACGACCCGCACGCCGGAGAGGTTCTCCTGGATGACCGTGTTCACCCGGTCGAGCCGTTCCTGCACGCGCATGTAGAGTGGAAAAGCGCGTTTGATCACGACCACGACCATCGCCAGCAGCAGCGGCATCAGCACCACCAGCACCAGGGAGAGGGTCGGGCTGGTCACGACCGCCATGATCAGGCTGCCGACCACCAGCAGGGGCGACCGCACCAGGATGCGCAGCGCCATGAGCAGCATTTCCTGCACCTGGTTGACGTCATTGGTCAGGCGCGTCACCAGCTCCGCCGTGCCGATCCGGTCCAGATTGCCGAAGGAGAGGGTCTGCACCTTGCGATAGACCGCGCTGCGCAGGTCCGCCCCGAAGTTCATCGAGGCCCGGACGGCAAAGATCGTGCAGCCAATGCCGCCGACCGCCCCGATGCCGGTCACGACGAGCATCAGCAGCCCGGTGCGGACCACCAGGGCGATATCCTGAGTCGCCACGCCCTGATCGACGATGGTCTGGAGCAGGCGCGGCAGCAGCAGGTCGCAGACAACCTCGACCACCATCAGCAGCGGCGCGATCAGGGCCTGCTTCCAGTACGGCCTGAGATAAGGCTTCAAACGATTCAGTGTTTCCATAGCACACTCATGATGATGACAGCCTGTGCATTCCAGACGAGGCGAACAAACAACTCTCGATTTTGAATGTTGAATTTTGAATTGAGTACGGTCTGGTCAAGAACAACACTTCAATTCAAAAATTAATAATTCAACATTCAAAATTCCCCCAGCCACTCCCTGGCATAAAAGGCCAGGTACTCGCCCACGTGCTGCACCCAGTACGCGCCGTCGTGGTCGCCCGGCCCGATGTGGTAATCGTGCCTGAGGCCGAGCGCGTCCAGCCGGTCGTGCAGGGTTTCGATCGAGAAGCGCAGCGGGTCGTCCCAGCCGCGATCGATCCAGATGCGCGGCTGGTTGTCCGGCGTCAGGAAGCGCTCCGCCAGGGCCGCAGGATCGCGCAGCGCAAACGCGCCGGGGTCGTCCACGCCGAAAATCCAGGGCGGCGCCCCCGGCCCCTCGCCGTAGAACACCGCCGGGGCGTGCATCCCCACCGCGCAAAAGCGGGCCGGGTCGGTGAAGGCATGCACAGCCGCCCCCGCCCCGCCCATGCTCAGCCCGCCGATGGCCCGCCCGGCCCGGTCGCGCCGGACCGGGTAGGTCTCCTCCACAAACGGGATGGCCTCCTTGAGCAGGTAGTCGCCATAGTTGCCGTACAGCTCGAAGGCGTTGTGGTAGAACTCGCTCGAATCATTGTAGGGTGAGCTGTACCAGTCAATGCCCGGCGGATCGGCGGCGTTGATGTAGAAGCTCTTGTCTCCCTGGGGCATGACCAGGATCATCGGCGGCAGCGTCCCGGCCTGGATCCCCTCCGCCAGCCGGACGTGGACGGCCAGCCGGTCGGTCCAGAAGCGCTCGTCGCGGCCCCACAGGTGCAGCAGGTAAACCACCGGATAGGCGCGTTCCGGGCGGTAGCCGGGCGGAGTCACCACCCGGATGTTCATGACATTCCCCACCGCGTTGCTGGGGATCAGGTGGTCGTGGATCAGACTTTCAGGCATAGGAAATCGGTTCTTGGTAAGTGGTCAGTGGTTGGTGGTCAAGGCTGTTGGCTGGAAATTCATACTCCCGGCCCGATGTGCCGCCTCCGGCCTTTGTTTTCGCTTGCCATTTCGACGCTGTTTCTTGCCTCTGCCTTCTCCGGCCTCTTGGTCTCTGGCCTCGACGCAACCTGCGGTTGCGTGGCCTCATCTCAGTTCTTCGTAGGCCGCCAGCAGGTTCGGGTGCAGGGTTATGCCCAGGGCCGGGCCGTGCTCGACCATCCAGCGCAGGTAGACTCGCGCCGCGGCGTCCAGACCGTCCGCCAGCGCAGCGTTCAGATCGGGTAGAAAGTCGCGGTTCGACGCGGCCGGATCGAGGGCCAGCTTGTCCGCGACGAAGACTACTTTTTCCAGTTGGCCCGCCCTGGCCCGCAAAGTCGTATGGTAACGGATCGCGTCCAGAATCGCCGCATCCTCGATCTCGAATTTCCGGCGGACGACTTCCGCCGCCAGCGGGCCGTGCACGACCTGGGGGATGGCCCGGTCGGCCTCGCTCAGCGCCACGCCCCACCCCTCCGCGACGGCCACGATCTCGGCCAGCGGCACGACGGCCGCCAGGTCGTGGCAGTAGGCCGCCGCCGCTGCGTCCTTCATGGCCTGAGCCATATTGGCCCGGCAGAACTTCCCGGCCAGCAGCCGGGCCTGCCCGGCCACCGTGCGGACGTGGGCCAGCGTGCCCGGCCGGCCGGCGGCGGTCAGAAACGCGGACACGTCGCGCGGGATGTTGCCGATGAAGACCAGTCCCTCGAAATACGCCGCCGGATCGGTCATGCCGCCCCCTCCTCCTATGCGTCGCGCGGCCGGACGCGGTACCAGTACTGGTAGACCTCGCGGAAGCCCAGCCCGGCATACAGCGCCAGAGCCGGAGCGTTGTCCAGCATCACCTGGAGGTAAGCCCGGCAGGCCCCCTGCGCGCAGCTCCAGCGCAGCAGCTCGCCCAGCAGCGCCAGCCCGAATCCCCGGCGGCGCTGATCCGGCGCGGTCACGACGTCGTAGATGCCCAGGTAGCCGCGCTCCAGCACCCCCAGGGCCATCGCCACCGTGCGCCCGCCGGATGCCAGGGCGACGAAGCGCCGCTCCGGCAGGATGTTCTCCAGCAGACGGCGCATGGCCGGGACGTGCCCGGCTTTCACGCCGTTGAGCGCCACGTAATCGGCCAGCCAGGACTCGCTCACCACCGGGTCGAGGCTGACCGCTTCCACCTGGGGGTGAGGCTCCATCCGCCCGGCCGCGCCGACGTCCTCCAGCACCTGGACGCTGGTCAGCGCTTCCTTGCGATAGCCGCGCGCGGCCAGTTGGCCGTCCAGCGTGCCGGGCTGGGCGATGGGAGTCATCTTGAACACGGTGGGCAACCCTTGCGCGGCATAGGCGGCCTCGCAGGCGGCGATTTTCTCGCCGGGGTCGAGCCGGCTTTCGTAGATCGGGTTGACGGAATTGGCCCGGCGGGTATAGCCCGCCGCGAAACGCAGCACCCAGCCATCGTACAACAGGCTTTGATGGGCGGGCCAGGCATTGAGGGTGTGTTCTTCGAGGATCTGGATCATAG
>JARKOQ010000156.1 GCA_029976005.1 Aggregatilineales bacterium
GGCAGCAGGCGGGTGATCATGGCCCCCATGAAGCCGTCGCCCGCGCCGGTCGTCTCCACGACATTGATCCCGGTCAGGGCGGGCAGCTCGATCCGGTACTGGCCGTTGGTGGCCAGCGCCCCGCCCGCGCCCCGGCTGACGATCAGCAGCTCCACGCCGCGATCCAGCACGGCCCGGATGCCGGACTCCAGGTCCGCGCAGCCGGTGGCGACCTCCCACTCCTCCTCGCTGATCTTGGCCAGGTGGCAGTAGCGGTAGGCGTCCTGGATCACCCGGCGGGCGGTGGTCTCGTCCGGCCACAGGGTGGGGCGGTAGTTGGGGTCGTAGGTGATCAGCAGGCCGCGCGCGCGGGCCATCTCCAACGCCTTGCGCTGGGCGCTGGCGCACGGCTCGCTGATCAGGCCGATCGAGCCGTAGTGGAAGCAGCGCACGCCCTCCAGCAGGGCCGGGGTGATCTCGTCCGGGTGGAGGCGCATGTCCGCGCCGGGGTTGCGGAAGAAGCACATCTGCTTGCGGCCGTCGTCGCGCACCGCGACGAAGACGATCGTCGTGCGCGCGTCGGGATCGGGCAGCACATAGGTGGTATCCACCCCGGCCCGGGCCAGGGTATCGCGCAGCAGCTCGCCGAAGGGATCGTCGCCGACCTTGCCGACGAATCCGGCCGTCAGCCCCAGGCGCTGGACGGCTACGGCCACGTTGGCGGGCGCGCCGCCGGGGGCGCGCGTGAAACCGGGCGAGTCGGCCAGCGAGACGTTCGCCGCGGTGGAGACAAAATCGATCAACATCTCGCCAATGCACAGCACGTCGACCATGGGGATATGCTCCTTGGGGATGGGCGGATCAGGGCGCGGCCAGACGGATTCCCCTGCGAATTATAGCGAATGTCGGTGCGTGGTTGGTGGTGATTGGTTTGTGGTCAAAGCAAGGCCCGGTTTTTTTGGCACCACGCCCCAATTCAAAATTCAGCATTCAAAATTGAGCATTGCCTTTCTACAGGCCGTGCTTCCTGCGATACCAGGCCCAGGTGCGGGCCAGGCCCTCCGGCAGCGGAACCTGGGGATCGAAGCCGATCAGTTCGCGCGCCTTGCGGTTGTCGGCGTAGGTGATCGCCGGTTCGCTGGCCGGGCCGGGCACGTCTCTGACCAGGGCCGCGCGGCCGGTCAGCTCCTCCATGATCTGGACGAACTCGGTCATGGCGTAGGGATGGCCGTAGCCCAGGTTGAGGATTTCGTAACCGAGCGGTTTTTCCAGGGCGCGCACCAGGCCGTCCACGATGTCATCCACGTAGGTCCAGTCGCGCTGGAGGCGGCCGCCCTCAAAGAGCGTGATCTCGCGGCCCTGGACGATGGCGTCCAGGGTGCGCAGGGGCATCATGTCCGGGCGGCCGTTGGGGCCGTAGACGTTGAAGAAGCGCAGGACGGTCACGTTCAGGCCGAACAGGTTGGTGTAGGTATGGGCCAGCAGCTCGGCGGCGCGTTTGGTGGCGGCGTAGGCGGCCAGCGGCCGGTCGGCGGGGGCATCCTCCTGGAAGGGGACGGGGGTCACGTTGCCGTAGGAAGTCGAGGTGGAAGCGCTCAGGACTAACTCCACGCCGTGCTTGCGGGCCGCCTCCAGCACGTTGACCGTCCCGCCGACGTTGACCGCCGTGTACAGCGGTGTGTGCTCGATGCTGTAGCGCACGCCGGACATGGCCGCCAGGTGGACGATCCGCCGGACATGATACTCGCGCACGATGCGCTCGATCTCGGCTTCGTCGCGGATATCGGCCTCGACCACGCTGGCGGTCGGACTGTAGACCAGGGGCAGGATGTTGGCCCGCTTGAGGGCCGGGTCGTAGTACGGGTCGAAGTTGTCCACGACGACCACGCGCTGCCCGTCCTGGGCCAGCCGGGCCGCCAGATGGCTGCCGATGAATCCCGCCCCGCCCGTAATCAGAATGCTGTCCACTGCTTCACTCCTGATGGTACACGCCCCCCGGCGCTGGTGGGGCATTATACCCCGTTTGAGGCGGGGCATCAGGCCAGTCTGAATGGCCCCTTGCAAGGCTAGAACAGACGTACTATACTTTAATGCGATTGAATAACTCTGAATATGGCGCTGCCACGAAACTCAAGGACGCTCCTGGTGGGTGAGGCAGGCCAAATTGTCACAGAGGAGCCACTCATGAGCCACACCTACCCCGACCCGTCCGCCAGCGATCTCCCGAAGGACCTGGCCGCGCCGGCCCGCCGGGCGCTTATCGCGGCGGGCTACGTGCGCCTCGAACAGTTCACCAGGGTCAGCGAGGCTGAACTGCTGCGGCTGCATGGCGTCGGGCCGAAAGGCATCCGCCAGCTCCGCCGCGCCCTGGAAGTCCAGGGCCTCGCCTTTGCCAGCCGGAAACGCGCCTGAACTCGTGAGGAAGACCCATGTGTCGCAACATCAGACCCCTGTTCAACTTCGCGCCGCCCGCCAGCGAGGACGAGATTCGGGCGGCGGCGCTGCAATACGTGCGCAAGGTCAGCGGCTACCGCGCGCCTTCGCAGGCCAACGAAGCCGCTTTCCTGGCCGCCGTGGACGCGATCGCGGCCGCCACGGGGACGCTGCTCGGCGCGCTTGAGACGGCCGCCCCGCCCAAGGATCGCGAGGTCGAGGCCGTCCGGGCGCGGGCGCGTTCCGCCCGGCGCTTTGCCGGGTGAGCGACACGCTCCATCCCTAAGCCTGCTTTGTATCCCAAAAGGAAACCAGGTATGAGAAACCTTGTTGTGACGGAATTTGTGTCGCTGGATGGCGTGATGGAAAATCCGGGCTGGACGTTCCCCTACTGGAATGACGCGATCGCAGCGTTCAAAGGTGAGGAGACGGCTGCCAGCGATGCCCTGCTCCTGGGCCGGGTGACTTACCAGGGCTTCGCCGCCGCCTGGCCGGAGAGCCAGGATGAAGGGGCGGACTACTTCAACGGCGTGCGCAAATACGTGGTGTCGACGACCCTGGCGCGGGCCGACTGGAACAACTCGGTGCTGATCCGGGGCGACGTGGCGGCGGAGGTCGCCCGGCTCAAGCAGCAGGCCGGGCGGGATATCACCGTGTACGGCAGCGGCGCCCTGGTGCAGACGCTCATCCGCCACGACCTGGTGGATACCTACCGGCTGCTGGTCTATCCGGTGATCCTGGGTCAGGGCCAGCGCCTTTTCCAGCCAGGCACCACGGCGACACTCCGCCTGGTGGAGACCCGCTCGCTTGGCTCCGGCGTGGTGGGACTGATCTACGAGCCGGCGCGGCCATCCTGACGCGAAACGGGGATCGGGGCGGCCATCGCCTGGATGACCGCCCCGCGAAGCAGCAGCGTTCAGCTGTAGAGCGGCCCCGATTGGATATCCCGGTGATGCTGGAACAGCGTGCGCTCGACCGCCCGCGCGCTGACCTTTAACTCGTCCGCCCACCCCCGGATTTTGTCCAGATAATCGAGCCAATGCAGGACATACAGACCGCGCCCGTCCGGGTCGTAGTCCACTTCGCCATACAGGGCCAGAAGCTGCCAGACTCGAATGTCGATCACCCCATAGCGCGCTGGATCGATCAGTGTGAGCAGCGCCGAGGCGACCGGGATGCCCACCCCGCGCAGGCGGCACAGGTACAGGATGCGGCGGGCTTCGTCCGGGGCGGCCAGCGCCCTGGCGGACAGGATGCGCACGTCATCTTTGGTATTGCTGGCCCAGTCCTGGCGGCGGCGCTGGCGCGGCTCCTTCCAGGCGCACATGGTCAGGAACTCGTCACGGGTGAAATACCCGATTGTGCGCACGTGGGCCAATGAGGCGATCAGCGGCGCGGTGTCGGGGTATTCGTCCCGCATCAGGCAGGCGGACAGCAGGGCGGGGATATCCGGGTAGTGTTTGTCCATCGTCGCGGCGCTTCCTCAGGGTGCGGCCAGTCCTGGGCATATTATGCGGCCCGGCGGGTCAGCGGGTCAACCGGGCGGAAAACGGGGATCGGGGCGGCCATCGCCTGGATGACCGCCCCGATCCTGGGGAAAAGCTTTGGTTTTGAGGAAAGGATGCCCTCCGGCGCGGCGGGGAGCCGGGTCGCCGTGAGGACGTGGATTGTGTCTAGGATAGACCCAATCCGGGCGGTTGACACCGGCCGCGGGGCGGGTTGTGGGCCTGGTCGTTCGGCCAGTTCTGAGGCCGGGAGACCAGAGACCGAGAGGCCCGAAAAAGCGTCCAGGCGTCGAAGCGGCAAGCGTCTGGTAACCACCAGGCGTGGCGCATGCCTCTCTCGTGGGGATGCCCAGGAGTGAACACGCCGGGCAGTCTCCTGGTTGTGCTTCTGGCTGATTGCTGATCGCTGACGGCTGAACGCTTTTCCGGGCTGATTCGTCGTGCGGCAGGGGACGGAGTACACTCTGGCGGCCTGAGCGCCGCTGTTGCTGCTGGAATCCGAATCATGCACGTGCTGATGATCAGCCTGGAAGACGAGATCGTGGCCCGGCCGGAGGGTGACGCCCGCCGCCGCCACGAGCGCTACGCCGAAGCCGCCGGCCATCTGACCGTGATCGCCTACAGCCGCCGGGCGGGCGGGCGGGGCGGATCGCTGACCCCGCATCTGACGGCTTTCCTGTGCGGTGGGCCGCGCGCCCTGTTCCTGCCGCGGGCGGTGTGGGCGGGCCTGCGCCGCGCCGCGCGGCCGGTCGATCTGGTCACCAGCCAGGACCCGTTCATCACCGGGCTG
The DNA here is from genome assembly GCA_029976005.1 of Aggregatilineales bacterium. Classification (GTDB taxonomy): domain Bacteria; phylum Chloroflexota; class Anaerolineae; order Aggregatilineales; family Ch27; genus JARKOQ01. The sequence goes on from JARKOQ010000156.1 coordinate 4,708, forward strand.
GTGGGCCTGATCCTGGCCCGGCTGCTGGGCGCGCCGCTGCTCGTCCAGAATCACAGTTCCTTTTTTGATAACCCTTACTGGATCGCCGAGCACCCCCTGCGCAACCGGCTCTTCAACGCCCTGGGCAAGGCCGTGATCCGGCGCGCGACGATGCACCGCGTGGTCAACGAGGCCGAGCGCGAGAAGTACCTCGTGGCCGGTATCCCGGCGGAGCGGGTGCGTGTCATCCCGCTGGCCAACCCGGCCCCCTTCACGGTGGAAATTCCGCCGGAGGAAGTCGCCGCCCAGCGGGCCGCCTGGGGCCTGGACGAGACCCATCACGTGGTGCTGTGGGTCGGCTGGCCGGTGGCTAACAAGCGCGTCCCGCTGCTGCTGGAGGCCATGCGCCGCGTGGCGGCTGCCGACCGGCTGGCCCGGCTGGTGCTGGTCGGCGACCTGGGCCGTTCGCTCGACGATCTGCCCGCCTTGATCGCCCGCCTGGGGCTGACCGGCGTGGTGATCGCGCCCGGCCCCAGCGCCCATGCCGACCTGCCGCGCATCTACCGGGCGGCGGACGTGTACGCCCTGACCAGCGTCTACGAAGGGCTGCCGCGCGTCCTCTCCGAGGCGGGCGCGTCCGGGCTGCCCCAGGTGGTCATGGACGCGCCGGGCGTGCGCGAGGCGATCCGCGACGGCGAGAACGGCTACTGCGTGCCCTTTGGCGACGTGGACGCCTTCGCCGCGCGCCTGCTGGACCTGCTGGGCGACTCCGATCACCGGGCCGCGATGGGCCGGGCCGCGCGGACGTTCACCCTGACCCGCTTCGATCCTGACCGGCTCTTCCAGGCGTGGATGGATTGTTGGAAGGACACAGTCGACAGTCGACAGTCGACAGTTCTCAGTTAGGCCTGAGACGCGCGCCTGTTACTGGCCACTGAAAACTGCCGACTGATGACTCTTCTTGCTGAAAGCTGATCGCACTTTATGCGCGTTTTGATGCTGACCCAGAAAATCGACCGCGACGACGACATGCTGGGCTTCACCCACGACTGGGCCGAAGCCCTGGCGGCGCGCGTCGAGCGGCTGGACGTGCTGGCCCTGGAAGTCGGCAAGCACAGCCTGCCCGCCAACGTCCGCGTGCGTTCGATGGGCAAGGAAGAAGGCGGCGGACGGCCCCGCGAACTGGCCGGATTCTACCGGGGGATGGCGAGCTTTCTCCCGCACGTGGATGTGATCTTCGTCCACATGATTCCGCTGTACGTGGTGCTGGCCGCGCCGCTGGCGGGCCTGTACCGCAAGCCGATCACCCTGTGGTATACCCACCGCAGCAGCGGCTCCCTGCTGCCCCTGGCGATGCGCCTGGTGCGCCACATCGCCACCGCCCATCCAACCACCTTCCCGCTGGCCGATCCCCGCGTCCGGGCGCTGGGGCATGGCATCCGGCTGGACGCCTACCAGCCCGACGACGACCCGCCCGCCGATCCGCCCCTGGTCCTGAGCCTGGCCCGCCTGTCGCCGATCAAGCGCCACGAGACCCTGATCCAGGCCGCGGCGATTCTGCGCGACCGCTACGGCGATCCCCCGGCCCGCTTCGTGATCGCGGGCGGGCGGCCCGGCAATGGGGATTCATCCTACCCGGACTTCCTGCGGGCCGAGATCGAGCGCCTGCGCGTCGGCGATCGGGTCTCGCTGTGGGGCGCGATCCCGGCCGATGGGGTGGCGGCGGTTTTCCGCGAGGCCAGCATCGCGCTGAATGCCAGCCCGCCCGGCCTGTTCGACAAGGCCGCGCTGGAGGGGATGCTGTGCGCCGTGCCGACCATCGTCGCCAACCCGGCCTTCGACGACCTGCTGGGCGATCACGTGGACTTGCTGCGCATCCCGTCCGGGGATGATGCCCCCGGCCTGGCCGAGCGGCTGGCCGCGTTGCTGGCGCTGACGCCGGAGCAGCGCCGCGCGATCGGGATGGAGGTGCGCGCCCGCGTCGCCGCCGGGCACAGCCTCGCCAATCTGATGGATCGGCTGGTGGCGCTGATGGGGGAATGAAAAGCAATTTTGAATGGTGAATGTTGAATTTTGAATTGAACGGCGGGATGATTGGGCAGAGTCGTCGGAGAGAGGGTTGTAGCGTCGCAATTGCAATTGCGACGCTACGCTGATCGCACCGATTCCATCATCTGAAGCAGATTTCCTGGCCCTTCTGGAATTTCTCCGTTTTTCCCTGGCGTTCCTGGCGTTTTGGCGGTTCAAATGCCTTTACGCCGTCACGGTTTCCTCCAACCCGGTGAGCCGGGCGCTGACATCCCACAGGCGGGTCCAGACGGCGCGGTCGTAGGACGGGCCGGAGGACTTCACCGGCTGGCGATTCTCGTCGATATACTGTCCGGTCAGCGCCGCCGCTTCTGGCGCGGCAGCCAGGTACAGATACGTCTCGGCCATCTGCTCCGGCGCGATCGCCGCCAGCCGCATCTTGAGGCGGTACATCGCCTGCATCCAGCCCGGCACGTGGTCGTAGCGCCCCTCGTCCAGGCGGACGACCGGCACCCGGATGATATTGGCGGTCACGCCGCTGCCCGCCAGCCGCTCGGCCAGGTCGTAGGTGAACATCACCTGGGCCAGCTTCGAATGATAGTAAGCGTGCTGCATGCTGAACTTGCGCTGGCCATTCAGGTTGTCGAACTCGATCGACAGGCGCGGGTAGGTGATCAGGCCCTTGGAGGCCACGTTGATCACGCGCGCCGGAGCGCTGGCCTTGAGGCGCGGCAGCAGCAGGTTGGTCAGCAGGAATGGCCCCAGATGGTTGGTGGCGAAGACCGTTTCGATCCCCTCCGCCGTCAGGACCGGGGCCTTGAGGCGCTGGTCGAAGTTGGCGGCGTTGTTGATCAGCACGTCCAGCCGGGCGAAGCGGCCCTCGAACTCGGCCACCGCCGCCCGGATCGACGCCTGGGACGAGAGATCGACTTGTAGCAGGTGCACGTCCTTGTTGCCGCTGTGTGCGATCACCTCCTGGCGGGCGGCCTCGCCGCGTTCCGCGCTGCGGCAGGCCATGACCACGGTCGCGCCCGCCTGGGCCATGCCCAGCGCCACCCGCTTGCCGATCCCGGCGTTCGCGCCGGTGACGATCCCCACCTTGCCCCGCAGGTCGTACTTAGCCATGTGAGTCATCTTTCCGTGGGGAGCGACTCCCCATCCCATATTCCAGAATATCCAGCAGCCCATCGAGCAGGGCTTCGATCGCGGCCGTCTGCGGGCCGTCCGGTCGCACCAGGTCCTCAGGTTCGAGGTCGATCCGGCTGAGCAGGTACTGGCTCAGCGGCAGCAAGGTCGAGGTCAGCACGAAGGCCGCCGCGTCCAGGTCCAGGCCGGGGTCGATGTGGCCGTGTTTGATGCCCTTCGCCAGCAGGTCGCGGTAGAAGCCGGTCAGCGCCGCGCGCATCTCGGCCACGAACGCCTCGGAAGGGCCGTCGCCGGTCAGCGCCCGGTAGGCAATCCGTGCCAGACGCGGGTTGGTCACCTCGTAGCCGACGCTGCCGCGCAGCATCCAGCGCAGCGTGTCGAAGGGCGACAGGGCCGGATCGGGCGGCGGCGTGGATCGGAGGACCTGTGCCTTTTGTTCCGCCCCCAGATGCAGCAGGTAGCGGTACAGGTCGTCCAGGTCGTCGAAGTACTGGTAAAAGCTGCCCTTGGCGATCCCCGCCGCGGCTACCAGCCGCGAGATTGACGCGCCCCGGTAGCCATAGGTCGCGAACTCCTCGATGGCGAGGTCCACGATGCGCTGGCGCTTATCCTCCGGCAGGTTGAAAAAGGTCGGCTTGGGCATCCCTGCCTCCAGTGTGACCGATCGGTCATATGACTGACCAGTCACATTGTAAGGCCGGATCGCGCGAGTGTCAAGGGGGGGAAGGCAGTTGTTGGTGATTGGTTCGTGGTGGGTGGTCATAGGCGGCGGGTGGGTCATGCGCCGCGCCGCCGGACGGGGTATCATCAGCCCGGACGCGCCCCAACCGGGGCGATCTCTCGGCCAACGATCGGGTGCAAAGCCCTTGATGACCACCGATAATTCAAAATTCAGCACTCAAAATTCAAAATTATCCGTTTGCTATCTGGGCGCGTTCGACCAGGACTACGCCCGCAACCGGATCATCCGGGCCGGGCTGGAGGCGCGCGGCTGGCAGGTCTCGCTGGCCCCGCTGCCGCGCGGGCTGGACCTGCGCCGGACGCTGCCCCTGCTGTGGCGCACCATGCGCGACGAAGCCCGCCGCTGCGACGCCCTGATCGTGGCCGAGCACAACCAGCTTCTGGCGCCGGCGGCGATCGCGCTGGGGCGGTTGCTGGGCAAGCCGGTGATCGTCGATTACACGGTGGGCCTCTACGAGAGCCGGGTGCTGGACAACACCCACGCCAGGGAACGGGACTGGCGCCACCGGGGCTGGCGGATGCTGGACGCCTGGAATCTGGCGACGGCGGCGGGCGCGTTTACCGACACGGACGCGCACCGGGCTGCCTTCAAGGCCACCATTGGCGGCGCGGCGCGGCGGCTGGCGGTCGTGCCGGTGGGCGTGGCTCCGGCCTGGTTCGAGGCGGCCGATACCGCCCCGGAGAAAGGGCCGGACGAACCGCTGTTGGTCCAGTTCTACGGTAACTTCAACCCCTTCCACGGCACGGAGGTGATCCTGCGCGCCCTGAGCTGGCTCAACACCGACCCGCGCTTCCGTTTCGAGATGATCGGGCGCGGGCCGATGCATCAGGCGGCGGTCGAGCGCGCCCACCTGCTGGGCATCCAGCGCCTGGATTTCATTGACCCGCCGGATACGCCCGACCTGATCGCGCGCGTCCAACAGGCCGATATCTGCCTGGGAGTTTTTGCCCGGCGGGACAAAACCGAGGTCGTCGTGCCGCACCGCATCCTGGAATGTTTGGCCCTGGGCAAGCCGGTCGTGACCGCCGACTCGGCCGCGATCGGCGAGTTCTTCGCGCCCGGCCGCGACCTGATCACGGTGCCGCCCAGCAACCCCGGCGACCTGGCCCGCACCCTGCGCGCCCTGGTCGACGATCCGGCCTTGCGTCTGCGCCTGGCGGCAGCCGGGCAGCACGCGGCCCAGGCCTTTACCCCGGAGCAGGCCGTCGCGCCGCTGATTGCCCTGCTGGAGCGCGTCACGGGACGGTAAAAACGTCTCACCGCGGAGAACGCAGAGAACGCAGAGAGAAAGAGGGTTCAAAACGAGAAAACGATTGTCAGGTTTTTCTCCATGTTCTTTCTGTGCCCTCTGCGTTCTCTGCGGTGGATTTTCTTTTTTGAGTTGAGGAACACAATCGTCTGATGCCCACATTCAAGCTGATTTCCTTCGACGTGGACGATACCCTGATCGACTTCCAGGCCATGCAGCGGCGCGGGATGGAGATGGTCGCCGCCGCCATGCACAACCTGTTGGGCGGCGATCACGTCTATATCACGCCCGATTATCTGCTCGACCGTTACCATCAGGCCGGGGCCAACCACGACCCGGTGGCGGCCCCCTGGCGCACGGTGCGGCGTCGGGTGTTCGCGGAGGTTCTGGCGGAGGCGGGCCGGCCCGATGCCGAGCCGCTGGCGGACGATCTGCTGGCGGGCTACCTGCGCACCTTCGACGCCAGCCTGAGTTATCTGCCCGGCGCGCTGGACCTGCTGGAAGCGCTGCGCGGCCGGTTCGCGCTGGGCTGGCTGACCAACGGCAACACCACGCCGGAGGAGGCCGGGCTGAGCGCCTACTTCGACGTGATCGTCATGCCGGAGCGCCAGCGCCTCAAGAAGCCCGATCCGGCCGTGTTCGTGGAGGCGGCTCGCCAGGCGGGCTGCGCGGTCGGCGAGATTCTGCACGTGGGTGACAGCCTGGCCTCGGACGTGGCCGGGGCTTTGGCCGCCGGCTGCCGGGCGGTGTGGTATAACCCGACCGGCAAGCCCGAAATTCCAGGGATCGTCCCGGACGTGACGATCGTCCACCTGGACGAGGTGCTGCGGCTGCTCGAGGCCTGATGAACCCGGTAGAAACAATCCGGCCATGGGATTGACTCGTCGCCGGGTGGGACGACCGGCCGGTCGTCCCTACCACGAGCCGCAGCGCTCCCGGCCCGGTTCCATCACCTCCGCAGGTTACTGGCGGCCCGGGTTCCCGCCGACGTCTTCCCAACGCGCTCCCGCCGTTCTGGCTACGCCAGCCTGATCCGCATCTACAATGTGAAAAAAGGCACTGGATGAGCCCAGGGAGGGGAAGATGGCGCTCCACAAACTGGTTGTGATGCTGGTCGTGATTGGCTTGATGGCCTCGGCCTGCCCGGTGAACGCGCAAGACCCGAAGGATGCACCGCCCATCACCGGCTACGTCTCGCCCTGCCGGGGCGGGACGGACGCGGCGATCTTTAGCTGGCACGGGGTCAACCAGGATGGGCTGCCTCCGGTCGATCTGGATCGCCGCTCGGTGGACTTCCTGTGCGAGGACAAGATGGTCTACGCGCCGTATGGCGGGGTCGTGTACGATACCACCGGACGCTGGGGCGGCCTGATCCTGATCGACGACGCCGAACACGACGGCTGCATCGTCTTCCTGGGCATGGTGACTCTGGAGGTGTCCGGCGGGCAGCCCGTCGAACAGGGCGACCTGCTGGGTATCTACAACTACCACGTGCACATCGCCGTCACGGATGGCACGTGCGCAGCGGCCAACTGGTACGACTGGGATGCCCGCGACCTGGAGCGCCCCGTGCTCTGGACGGAAATCGGCGAAGTCGTGCCTTCGGACATTCTGGAGCGCGACGCCTGGCCGTTTGTCTCCGAAAACCCGGCCCGCCAGGCGCGGCCTGTGCGGCCGTTTGAAGTGATCGGCCTGGAGTCCCCCGGACGATAGGCGTCGGTCCGGGGAGGGGTGATTCACGGCATGCCGCGTTGCCTCACAAGGTCTTGAACCAGGCGGCGGTGGTCGCAGCGTGCTTCAGGCCGGCCGAGACGTAGAGATGGGCCGCGTCCGCCGTGCCCCCGTTGGCGACGATCACGCTGTCGGCGGTGCCGAGCGCTCTAATTGTTGTTAATTAAGCGTTCAAAACCCAAAATTCAACATTGCCTTTCCTACGGGCATAGCCGGTCCAGCTCGGCGGCGAACTCGGCGGGCGGGTCGACGGGACGCAGGGCCAGGTACGCGTCCCAGTCGGCGCGGGCCTGGGCGCAGTCGGGCGGTTCCAGGATCAGCCACGCCTGGGCCCGGCTCAGGTAGACTTCCGGGTTGGCGGGGTCGAATTCCAGGGCGCGGGCATAGGCGTTGAGCGCGTCCTGGGCGCGGCCCTGAAGGCGCAGCGCCTCCCCGCGCAGGAAATGCCCCTCCGGGTCGTCCGGATCGGCCTGCAGGGCGCGGTCGGCGGCGGTCACGGCCTCGGCGTAGCGGCCCTGGTCGATCAGGGTGCGGCTTTCCAGCAGCGGGTCGACCGGCTGGTTGAAGAAGATGGCCGGGCGGTCGGGGTTGATGAACACGAACCAGCCGAGCAGGGTGGCGGCGGCGATGATGATCAGCCAGTTCAGCCAGGCGGGTTGCGGCGGGCGGGGGGCTTGCATGGCGCGCTCCTCTCTCCAAGAACAATGTTGAATTTTTAATTTTGAATGTTGAATGGCGGTTGTGTGACGTCAGCGATTCGGATTGGAATGATTTTGTTCTTAATTAATAATTCAAAATTAAGAATTCACAATTTCTCTTTCTACAGATAGCCTTCGACGATTTTGATCAACTGCCGGGCGCGGTGGCGGTAGGTGTGCTCCGCCAGGAAGCGGGCCCGCGCCGCCCGGCCGATCGCCTCGCGCGCGGTGTCGTGGGCCAGCAGCCAGGCCAGCCGGTCGGTGGCTTCCGCCGGGCTGGTCAGGATGATCACCTCTTTCTCCGGCTCGAACCAGTCCTCCAGGCCCCGGTAGGGGTTGCTGACCATGCATGCCCCCAGGGCGGCCAGCTCGAACGGGCGCGAGTTACTGGAGCCATACACGCTGGCGTGCGCGCCGCGCGTGATCACGAGGTTGATCCGGCTGCGGCAGGCGTATTCGCGCAGCTTGCTGAACGAGAGGTACGGCAACTGCTCGACGCGGCCCAGGTCGCCCAGAGCCTTGCCGCGCACGGCGAAGCGCCGCTCCGGCAGGGCCAGGCTGGGTTGGGTCAGCATGGCATCGATCCAGTCTTCGCGGTACTCCTTGCCGTGGCCGAAGAAGAAGGCGTCCACGTCCTGCGTCACCGGCAGCGGGGCCCAGACCTCCGGATCGGCGGCGTACTGGAAGGGATGCACGTGCTTCGCGCCGAGGGCCTTGACGTACTCCAGCCCTTCGATCGAGTTGCCCAGCACGGCGGTGTACTCGCCGGGGTCGGCCCCCTGATAAATCCGGAAGCCGGTGGCAAAGCCCTTGAACTGGGGCAGGCTGGCCGGCAGGTCGCCGTCGTGGTAAAAGACCGGCTTGCCGTGTCTGGCGATCAGGGCGGCCGGGACGCCGGAAACGTGGTTGAGCGGGATGGTCAGGAACAGCACCGCGTCGATGTCCGGCTGCTCGGTCAGCAGGCGATCGAGCGCGGCCAGCCAGCGCGGCGCGATCATCTTCTGGGCCAGGAGCCGCACCGCCCGCTCGGAGGCGCTTTCGCCGGAGTCCTGGGCGGCGTCCTGGACCTGGACGGGTTTGGGCGGGCCCAGCACCTTACGGGCCGTATCGCGCAGCCACTTGAACACGTCCCCCTGAGCCTTGACCGGGTTGGGCACGGCCCGCCACCACAGCGTTTCGATGGCCGGGCCTTGATACGTGGTCACGACCAGGTCGACGCCCTCTTCGTACAGCCCCTTGAGGAGCTGCCACCACGAGGGTGTGCTGCTGAACGGCTGCTGCAAATCGAGTGAGGAGGCGACGATCAGAAGTTTCATGGGGATCGGTGGTTGGTTGGTGGTGATTGGTTATTGGTCAAGTCATTTGGCCTAACTGTAACAGATCGGGCCGGACAGGGGTAGGGCACGGCTCTGGCTTTAACCGATCACCACCAACCAATGACCAATCACTTTTACCGAATCTGATGGACAATAGAAGCAGACGTCCGTGCTTCTAAATCGGGAGGCAGGTGATGAATCTCCCTGATGATGCCCACTTCCTGCGGCTGGCGATCAGACTGGCGGCCGAGGCGCGCGATGCCGGGGCCGATCCGTTCGGGGCGGTGCTCGTACGGGACGGCGTGGTGCTGGCCCGTGGGCGGGATCGCAGCGTCGAGGTCTCCGATCCGACCTATCACGCCGAACTGTCCGTGATCAGCGCCTACTGCCGGGAGAAGCAGGTCTTTTCCCTGGAAGGCTGCACGCTGTATTGCAGCACCGAGCCGTGCCCGATGTGCGCCGGGGCGATCCACTGGGCGCGCATCTCGCGGGTGGTCTTCGGGCTATCCCAGGCCATGCTCAACGAGATCAGCGGCGGGCGGCTCAAGCCTGGCAGCGAGCCGATCATCAACATGGGCAGCGCCCGGACCGAGGTCATCGGCCCGCTGCTGGCCGAGGAGGGCCGGGCCGTGTTCGAGGGCTACGACTGGCGGCCCAAACACGAGCGCCACCATACCCTGTTCCATGGCAAACAGGTGGTTTGAATGGGCCAGGCGGGGTATCGCCGGGCCGGCCAGCGCGAGGCGTGACGTTCTCCTTGGTCAGTCGACAAATGAGCTAGAATGGAGTTGTTTGGTCAATTATTCTTGTCACGAGGGAGATTCCATGTCAGACAGACCCGCCACCAAAGCCGAACTGCTGCGCCTGATCCGCCAGGGCTGGGATGACTTCCACGCCTTCCTGGCCCGCTACAGCCACGAGCAGCTTTCCACCCTCAAGGACGCCGCCGGCTGGACGCCCAAGGATCACATCGTTCACCTGGCCGTGTGGGAAGACAGCATCCATGCCCTGCTCAACGGGCAGCCCCAGCGCGAAGGCCTGGGCCTGGACGCGACCACCTGGGCCAGCGACTACGACCACCAGAACGCCGTCCTGCGCGAGCGTTACCTCGCGCTGACCCTGGACGAGGCGCTGGACCTCTTCCGGCGCAGCCACGCGCGCCTTGTCGCCAGAATCGAGGCGCTGAGCGACGAAGACCTCCACAGGCCCTACCGCCACTACGATCCCACGTCCGGCGACGACCGGCCCATGATTGGCTGGATCATCGGCGACACTTACGAGCACTACCAGGAGCATACGCCCTGGATCGCCGCCATCGTGGAAGAGGGGTAACCCGTGCGTCGCCTTTGGGCGGAGGGCTACGCCTGGCAGCCAGGGCCGAGCGCCGGCAGGCGCCGTTTCATGGCATACAGGTGAGTTGAACGGGCCAGGCTGTTCGGCCCCGGTTCCTCTAACCTGGAATTCACAACCGGGCGGTTGATTCTCGGGTATACTTGAACTCAAATACCCATTTGCGCCCTGAACCTGCGCCTGACTCGTTGCAGACGGAGCGTGTGACTTGGCTCGACCCAACCCCCAACTGACCGCGCAGCAGCTCGTCGAGAGCCGTTTCCCGGAGTGTGAGGCGGCGTTCCTGGCCGGGAGCGTCATCCGTGGAGAAGGCACGCCCACCTCGGACCTGGACATCGTGATCGTCACGACCCGGCCCGAAGCGCCGTACCGGGAGTCACTGGTCTTCGAAGGCTGGCCGGTCGAGGCGTTCGTCCATTCTCAGGAATCCATCCGCCGCTACTTTGCGAGCGACGCGGCCGGACGCCGGCCGATGCTGCCGATGATGTGCGCCGAGGGGATCCTCGTGCGCAGCCAGCATGGGCTGGGCGAGGCGATCAAGGCCGAGGCCCAGGCCCTGCTCGACGCCGGGCCGGTTGCCCTGACGCCGGAGGAGCGCGACAACTACCGCTACGCCCTGACCGACCTGCTGGATGACTTCGAGGGCTGCGACAAGGCGGAGGAACTGTACTACATCGCGCCGGAGGTAGCCGCATTGGCGGTCGAATTTCACCTGGCTTTCCAGGGGCGCTGGATCGCCAGGGGCAAATGGATTCCGCGCGTGCTGCGCGCCCTGAACCCGATCCTGGCCGACCGGCTCACCGCCGCGTTGGAAGCGGTCTATCACCGCCACGACAAGGTGGAACTGTCGACCTTCGCGGACATGGTGCTGGCCCCGGCCGGTGGGCGCCTGTTCGCGGGGTACCACCGCGCCGGCAAGCGGCCGGACTGAGCGCCGAGGCGCGAATCCAGGACGTCGATCGGGCTGTTGTGGGGTTATCGTGAAGGGCCGCCGGGCTGCGTCAGCCCGGCGGCCCTTGTTGTCTCCGGCTGACCGGCGGATGGCGAGAGTGGAATTCAATCCGGAGGACTGCACCCTGGTCAAAGGGCAGGTGACGTCGATCTACCTCGCGACCCCTAAACGTGCTCCAATCCTGATCGACACCGAAACGCCGGACTCCTGGCGCGTGAGTCAGGGTAACAATTGACCCGTCCGGGTTTGCGGGAATTCCGGGTGGGGACGGTGCGGATGTGCGGCGGCCAGATGTGCGATCCGTGCAGCGCCCTGAAGAACCAGATGCCTGAGCGCGCATGGCCTGCCCTCGTCCGGCACAGCGGGCTGCGCGCGGAGATTCTCAGCGAGGGCGAAATCCGGATCGGGGACGAGAGCGATTTGCTGGGCCGATGGAGCGCCGCCGGGCGCGATCGTGTGAGACCTTGCGGCCGCCGGGGAACAACCGGCGGCCGTGTCGTTCTTAGTCCGTGCCCGTACAGTCCCCTTACAATGCATACGATTTCATTTTTCTGACAAAATCTATCTGAGTATTTCTATTTTATACTGTGAACACAAAGGCGGGGGGAGGTGGGTGGCCTTCATGCAAGGAGGCCTGTGGTGTGGACATTGACTTAAGTGACCATGCCGGCGAGCGCGCGTCCCAGCGCAATCTGTCCTATGACGAGATTTGTTTCATCGTCGAGCATGGCAAACACATCCGGCGCACGGGGGTGATCTACTGCCAGATGCACACCCAGCGGATACCGGCCGATCTGCCGCCGCAGCACCCATACCGGCGGCTGGCGGGTTCGACCGTGGTGCTGTCTGGCGCGGGCGACCGGGTGATCACGGTTTACCGGGAGGCGCGAGCCTTCAAGCGGGACCGGTGTAAGGCCAAGTACGGCCGCAGGCGCTGAGTCGGGCCGGGTACCTGCGACTGAAAGCGTCTCAAATTCGGCCACCGCTGCACGTCTCAACGGCGGTTGCCCCCTCCTCCTTCCTCTGGCTGCACTCACCAACCTCGTGCGTCCTCTTTCCGTGTCTGGTACAGTTGCGCCGGCGGCGTCGAAGCGCCCAAGCGGCAGGCGAAAAAAGCGCGCCGATCACGTGGCGCGCCAAAAGGGCCGATAGCCGGGTTGGCTCTGTTTTGTGTCTCTACCAATCACCAACAACTGATCACCAACGACCGTTTTTGAGGAGTTTTGTATGTCCGGGACGATCTGTGTGTATGCGTCTTCCAGCGAGGCGCTGGCCGAGGTGTATTTCGAGGCCGCCGGCCGGCTCGGCCGCCGGATCGGCGAGCGCGGGTACAACCTGGTGTACGGCGGGGGGCGGATTGGATTGATGGGCGCGGTGGCGCGCGGGACGCAGGCCGGCGGCGGGCGTGTGATCGGCGTCATCCCGGAGAAGCTGCTGCCCCAGGGCAACGCCGACGTGGACGAGATGATCGTCACCGGAACCATGCGCGAGCGCAAGGCCGCGATGGAGGCGCGCGCCGACGCCTTCATCGCCCTGCCGGGCGGCTTTGGGACTCTGGAAGAGGCGCTGGAAATCCTGACTCTGAAGCAGTTGGGTTACCATGCCAAGCCGGTGGTGCTGTTCGACACGGCCGGGTTCTTCGCCCCGCTGCGCGACGTGTTCGAGCGGCTCTACGCCGAGCACTTCACCCATCCGGTCTATCGCGTCCTGTACCACCTGACGGCCGACGCGGACGAGGCGCTGGATTACATCGCGGCCTACCGGCCGCCCGTCTTGCCGGACAAGGCCGGCTCCACCAGCCGGGCGGAAGGATAAAAGGGGCTATTGGCTGTTGGCTATTGGCTGTTGGCTTTTAGCTCCTGGCTAACAGCTAAAAGCCAACAGCGCTTTTCATTCCCCCCAACACGGCGCGCCGCCGATGGGCAGCCGGATTGGGAGTATAATGGGCGTTGAGGGCAGGGAGGCATGGCCGTGAATCCCAATATCAGCATCCCACAAGAAGCCATTGCCGCTTTTTGTGACAGGCATCACGTCCGCAAGCTGGCGCTCTTCGGCTCTGTCCTGCGCAGTGACTTTCGCCCGGATAGCGATATCGACATCCTGATCGAATTCGAGCCGGGGCACGCGGTCGGCTTCTTCGATTTCATCAGCATGCAAATGGAGCTATCCAGGATTTTCGGGCGTCCGGTTGATTTGAACACCCCGGCCGATCTCAGCCGCTACTTCCGCCAGCAAGTCCTCGATCTGGCTCAGGTGTACTATGAACGCGCCGGATAGAGTTCGTTTGCAGCACATGCTCGATGCGGCGCGGGAAGTGGTTGAGTTTGCTCAGGGGACGACTCTGGCCGACTTTCAGACCAATCCCATGCGGTTGCGCGCAGTGATGATGTCGATCAGCATCCTGGGGGAGGCCGCGACTCGCGTCAGCGAGGACTTCAAGATCGCGCATCCGGAAATCTTGTGGCCCCAGATCGGCGGAATGCGGAACCGCCTGATCCATGCCTATTTCGATGTGGATGTCGAGCGCGTCTGGTTGACCGCCACGCAGGATATTCCCCGGATACTTCCATTGCTGGAAAACTTGCTTGACTAGAACCCGTCAGGCGATTGGCCGCATTATTCCCCCCAACACGGCGCGCCGCCGATGGGCAGCCGGATCAGGTTGTCCTCCACCGGCCGCCCGTCCTGGGTGACGCTCAGGCGGGTTGCATCCTCCGGCGTGTACAACCCGATCGCCAGGTAGGCAAACGAGGGCCGGAACGGCAGCTCGTAGCGGTCGGCCAGAATCTGGCCGGGCTGCCACAGGTGGGTCGGGTAGTCGCCGCCGAACGGCTGGCTGTCGTGCTGGTCGATGAGCCGGTCCCGCGGATTGCGCAGGTGGATGAAGATCGACGCGTCGTCTTCCAGCGGCGCGTCCACCTGCCAGGCCAGGTCCAGGCTTAAGCCACTCCCATCCCAGCGGGCCGAGGCGCACACCAGCCGGACGGCCCCGCCCAGCACGTAGTCCAGCGTATGGGCCGGGGCCGGTGCGCTGCCCTGAATCTGGATGACCGGTTCCAGCAGCAGGAAATCATCCCCATTTTCCAGCAGCAGCGCGTCTCCACTGTCGCGGTCGACCATCTGCACCTTGATCCGGCCCGCGTAGGGGGGGATGCCCTCGAACACGTCCAGCCGGATCGCGTCGGAGGTGAAGCGATCGGTGGGGTAGTTCACGTAGCGCAGGCCGTTGTCCTGGTTGACCGCCCAGGCCGCGCTGTGAGTCAGGTTGACGAGCTGCACCACCGGCACGAAGACCCGGCCGTCGTCTTGCAGCGCCCGCCAGTAGAGCGTCAGGTCGAGCGTCCCTCCCGCCACGACCGTGTGTTGAGTCAGCGTGTAGCCGAGCAACTCATACACGCCGCCAAAGGCGGCGTGGACGGGCGTTTGCATGGCGGCAGGTGACTCCGGCGGGGACTGCTCGCGCAGCCAGGTCGTGCCCGGCGCGATCAGCAGGCCGTTGGCCAACCCGACGATCAGCGCCCCCGCGCCGACGGCCAGCGCCAGGCGGGGCGCGGTTGGCTCGCTGGATTCCGCCCCCGGCCCGCCGCGCCCGGTGGCGATCAGCACCCCGGCCAGGCCCAGACAGGCCAGGCTGATCAGCGTCCCCGCCGCCTGGACGGGCGTCCCGGCGTAGCGCAGGCGGAGGATGTGTTCCCCGGCGGGCACGTCGATCGTGATCAGGCCGCGCTCGTCCTCCGGGTAGACCTCGACCGGCCGGCCGTCGAGGGTGGCCGTCCAGCCGGGATAGTAGAACTGCCGGAAGCGCACCGGGAGCGGTCGGGTCAGGGTCACCCGGACGGCCTGATCCTCAAGCTGCTCGGCCACCAGGTCGGGATAGAGCTGGATCAGATCGTTGCCATACACGCCGATGCGCAGCGGCGCATCCGCGTAGGTCTCGATGCCTGGGGAGTCGAGTGGGATCGTCTCCCCCCAGACCGGCTGGAACTCGTTGTACGAGGTCGTGCCCCACACGTGATCGTCCAGCTCCATCTGGATTTCGTCCGCCGCCGAGAGGGCCTCCCAGCGCAGGAAGTCGCGGGCGGGGTATGTCCAGGGCAGGCTGCCGAACAGGACGAGCGCCAGTCCCGCGCCCAGCCCGGCCGCGCGCCAGCGAACCGGCAGCAGGAGCAGGCTGGCCCCGCCCGCCACCGCCAGCGGCACGATCCCCACCCGCAGGACGCGGTTGGGGAAGCGTAGCTGGGCCATGTAGGGCACATTCAGCCAGACCGGCTCGGAGTCCTGCTGGGTCAGGAACACGGTCGCGGCGAGACCCAGGCCCAGCAGCGCGGCCAGTCCCCAGCGCCGCCGCACGAGCAGGGCCAGCATCCCCGCCGCCCCCAGCAGGACGGCCAGCGGCCCCAGGGTGGAGGGCATGACCAGGCGCAGGTCGGTCAGGTCGAGCGGCCGGGGGGCAATCACCAGGTCGGCCAGGGTCATCCAGCTCGTGGCGAGGTAGTCCGCGCCGGCGGCGCTGTCCGAGGCGGTGATCAGGGGCAGCTCGGCGACCATCGGCAGGGCGAAGATCGCCGCCAGCCCGCCCCCCAGGGCCAGCCCGCCGCCCAGGCAGACCAGCGTGGGCACGAGCCGCGTCCGGCGGCGGATCGCCGTCTCGATCGCGGCGAGGACGATCAGCGGCGCGGCGAAGAGCACGGTCAGGAAGGCGATTGGCAGATGGAGCAGGGGCAGCGCGGCCAGGGTCAGGCCGAGGCAGGCCGCGTGGCGGCGCGAGGGCTGCCGCCAGGCCAGCAGCAGCGCCAGGAAGAACCAGGGCACGACCGCCGCCGCGGCCATCTGGGTCAGGCTGCCCTGGCTCCAGACTTCGTGCAGACGGGCCGGGGCGTAGGCCCACAGCATCGCGGCCAGCAGCGCGCACTTGCCCGGCAGCAGCCGCCGCGCCAGCGCGTACGCCCCCAGCGTCCCGCCGATCCACGAGGCGGCCATCAGCAGGTTGAAGGCCGCCGGGGCGTCGATCCCCACCAGGCCCAGCAGGCCGCCCAGCCAGTAGGCGCCGGGCGGGTAGAAGTTGAAAGCCGGGTAGCCATAGCCCAGGTGGAAGTAGGGCGTCCAGCGCGGCCACAGGTCGCCCTGGCGCATCTGGAGGGTCATGGCGTAGATGCGGTGCAGGTGGATTGGGCCGTCCGCCGTGCGGATGATCCCCGTGCTCAAGGCGGGGAGGATGCCCGCCAGGGGGAAGAGCACCGGCAGAAGAAATTCTAAATGTTGAATTTTGAATTTTGAATTGAGTTTAAGCACCGGGCGCTTCGATCCTGGATTGGCTTGCGAGTGGTTTGACGCGAAAAACGGGACACGGACAAAAGGGATAGAACACGGATTGGCACGGATTCCTTATGAAAAAATCCGTGAGAATCCGTCCTTTATCCGTGTTATCCGTGCCCTATTCCTTCATCGTAGTTCTGGGACGGCCGCTTAGAGTGACAGGCCGCGCTGGCGCAGTGCGGCGGCGATCTGGGCGTAGACGGCGTCCGACCCCGGTCTGGCGTCGATTTGCAGCCAGCGCGCCGGATCGGCCTCGATCAGCCGGGCGAAGCCGGCGTAGACGCGCTGGTGGAATTCCAGGGCCAGGGCGTCCAGCCGGTTCCATTCCGCCTGGGCGACCTTGCGCCGCAGGCCGACTTCCGGGGGGCAGTCCAGGTAGATGGTCACATCCGGGACCAGGCCGCCGGTGGCGAAGGCCGTCACCCGGCGCAGGGCGTCCAGGTCCAGGCCATGCCCGTAACCCTGGTAGGCCAGGGTCGAATCAAAGAAGCGGTCGCAGACGACCAGCCGCCCCGCTGCCAGGGCCGGGCGGATCAGCTCGTCCACGTGCTGGGCGCGGGCCGCGCTGAAGAGCAGCGCCTCCGCCCTGGGGGACATCATCGTATTGTCCAGGCGGTTGAGCACGATATCGCGCACCTGCTCGCCAATCGAGGTGCCGCCCGGCTCACGGGTGGCGAGCACGTCCGCGCCCGCCGCCTGGAGCGCGGCCACGACGCGCCGGTACTGGGTCGTTTTGCCGGAGCCTTCCGGCCCTTCGAAGGTGATGAACATCGGTCGCCTGCGTGTGTGGCAATCGGGTCAATGCCGGCGGCAACAGGCGCGCCGCGCCCGTCCTGCCGGCCTCTGAATTGTATCGCGCCCCACCGATCGTGCTACGGTGGTGCGAGCGCATCAAAAGCGAAACGAACCGCCAAATCGCCAAGGACGCCAAGGAAAAACGCGGAGATAGGCAACGGCTGGGGCTTTTTTCGCGTCCTCTGCGGTCTCCGCGGTGAGATGTCTTTTCCCGGTTATCCCAACGGCCGCCCTCGGCGTGGCGCTCAGGCGGGCTTGTGCGCGATGAACAGCCCGGTGTGCTTGTCGATGTCGATTGCGCCGCCGCGCTTCGCCATCTCCGCCGTGACGAAGGTCCTGAACTCGTCCTCGCGCCCGGCGAGATCGCCCTGGCTGAGGCTGCCCATCGAGAAGGCGTAGGCCACCAGCGGCTCGACCTCGGTCACGTGCAGGTCATTCTCGTAGAGGCGCAACTCGACCGGGGCGAAGAACTGGCCGAGCAGTTCCCCGCCGTTCTCCAGCCGGAAGGGGTTGGCGTCGGACGCGAACTCGTAGATGATCGCCGGGTTGAAGGCCCGGATCAGGGTGTCCAGTTCGCGCATGTGCTCCTTGCCGTTAGTCGCGGCGAAGAGCCGCCCGCCCGGCTTGAGTACGCGCCGGATCTCGGCCAGGGCCTTGGGCCGGTCGGGCACGTGGTACAGCATGTGGTTGGCGATCACGGCGTCGAAGCGGCCGTCCTCGAACGGGATGCTCTGGGCGTCGATCCGCTCGAAGCGCAGGTTGGCGTTGCAACCGGCCAACGCGGCCTGAGCCGTCTCCACCATGCCCGGCGAGAAGTCGGAGAGGGTGACCTCCCACCCGGCCGGGATGCGATCGGCGTTATTGCGCCACAGCCAGCCGGGGCCTGATCCCAGCTCCAGCACGCGCGCCGTGGCGGGCAGGTCGAACTGGTCGAAGACCCAGGGGTGCCACTCCTGCGGATTGGTGCTGAAGCGCTCGTGCAGGGCCACCCGCGCGTCCAGGTTGGACGAATCGCGGTACTGCTGGCCGAGCAGGTAGTTCGGGTCGGTGTAACGAGTCATGGGCTTCTCCTCTTGATTGGGCCAGACCTCATCCTAGCGCGGTCTGCGCTTGCCTGCTTGACGCTCACCCGATGTTCGAGCGCATTTTACCTGACGGGCAAGGTCATGCCGGGCCTGCGCGGGGTATAATCCCCAGCCGTGTTTGTTGGGTGTTAAGGAGGAGAATTGATGGGAAACGCCTATGATGCCGAAAACAACGCCGGGCGCGCGGAGTTGAGCGCCCTGATCGGGCGGCTGACGGACGCGCAGTTGAGCACTTCCATGCCCGCCGGTTGGACGGTCGCTGCCGTGCTGGCCCACCTGGCCTTCTGGGATCAGCGGGCGCTGACTCTGCTCCGCCAGTGGAAGGAAAGCGGCGTCGCGCCGTCCCCGATCGACACCCACCTGATCAACGAGGTGACGCGGGTGCTCTTCCTGGCGATCCCGCCCCGCGCAGCGGCGGAGCTGGCTCTGACCTGCGCGGAGGAAATCGACCGCGCGATCGCGGCGCTCGATCCAGCACTGCTGGCCGAGGTCGAGACCAAGGGCACGACCGTCGTTCTCAACCGGGCGCGCCATCGCCGCGCCCACCTGGACGAGATCAAGCAGGTGTTGGGCCTGGCGAACTGACCTCGCGCGGAACCCGTCCCTATAAGGCATCCCATGCGGGAAATGAACACGCCCCGGCTTGCCGGGGCGTGTCGCTTGTGAGTGATTTAGCCGGTCGGCCGCTCGTCGCGGAAGATGCGCACGTAACGCTGCGGCTCGTCGCCGTAACTGTGGCTCACGACGTTGGCCTGACGCGCCAGCTCGTGCTGGCGACGCCGAATGTAAGGAGGTTGGGGCGGCAGGTTGATGTGGGACACGCCCGCCAACACCTGCTGGATCGCTTGCTCGGCGTCACGCAAGCCCTCCGTCAAAGGGTCCGCTTCATGCCGCTCCAGTTGGAACACGTCCACCAGGAAGTTCTCGATCTGGGTCACGGTATTGGCGCGCAGGACGTACACCGGCACGCCGCGCCGTTCGGCATCCACGATCAGCTTGGGCCGCCGGCGGTAGTAGTTCTTGAGCGTCACCAGCGCCTGGGCCTGATCCAGCTCGTCCTCGATGATCAGGGGCAGGTTGAGCCGGCGGGCGGAGCTTTGCAGCCGGTTGCGGGCCACGCCGTACAGGTAAACGTGCAGGGTCGGCAGGCCGCGCTTGCCGTGCCCGTGCCCGGCTTCGGCCCGCGCCTCCGCCACTTCGATGTCGAAGGGGGAGTGCGGCTGCCGGGAGTCGCTCCCGTTCCGGGCGCGCCGCCCGCCGCGTTCCGGCGCGGCGACGCTGCTCAGATCGGGCTGGTAGGTCTCGACCTCGATTTCGCCCGCCAGGTTGCGCTTGCGAAGCTGGGCGGGCAGCGGGCGGCCGCGCAGGGCCGCGTCGACTGCGGCGGCCACGTCTTCATGGACCACCAGGCTGTGGCGCGTCTGCAATTCCACCAACACGTCAAAGGTCGGCGGGGAGCGCCGCTCCAGCACGGTTTTCTGGGTGCCGCGCCGCCGGGCTTCCTCGTCGGAGAGAGTCACCGATTCGATGCCGCCCACCAGGTCGGACAGGGTCGGGTTGAGCAGCAGGTTGTCGAGCGTGTTGCCATGCGCAGTGCCAATGAGCTGGACGCCGCGCTCGGCGATGGTGCGCGCCGCCTGGGCTTCCAACTCGCGCCCGATCTCGTCGATCACGATCACTTCGGGGTTGTGGTTCTCCACCGCCTCGATCATGACCTCGTGCTGAAGGTCGGGCCGCGCGACCTGCATGCGCCGCGCCCGGCCGACCGCCGGATGGGGCACGTCGCCGTCCCCCCCGATCTCGTTGCTGGTATCCACGACCACCACGCGCTTGTGCTCCGCCAGCACGCGGGCGGCCTCGCGCAGCATCGTGGTCTTGCCGACTCCGGGCGGGCCGAGAATCAGCAGGCTCTGGCCGGATTCGATCAGGTCCTGCACGATGTCGATCGTGCCGTACACGGCCCGGCCGACCCGGCAGGTCAGCCCGACCACGGCCTTGCGCCGGTTGCGGATGGCGCTGATCCGGTGCAGGGTGCGCTCGATCCCGGCCCGGTTGTCCAGGTCGAAGTCGCCCACGCGCTCGACCACGTAATCGAGCATGACCGGCGTGACCTCCTGATCGGAGAGCACGACCTCGCCGTTCGTGTAGCGGGCGGTGGGCACCCGGCCCAGGTCCAGAATGATCTCCAGCAGTTCGTCGACATTGCCCAGCTCGTCCAGCCGGTGGCGGATCGCGCCGGGCAGCACTTCACGTAACTTTTCCAGGTCGTCCGTGATCCGATGTTCCAACTTGTCCGTTCTCTCCAGGTTGTAGCTAGCCCTTACCCGAACGTCCGCTGGAGAGGGGGATCCCTCCGCGCACGCCGGGCAGCGGGGCGAAAGCGGGGTGCTCGACGCGAGAGGTCGTATGCCTGACCAGCACGGACTGGCGCGCCCAGGGCACGAAGCCCAGGCGTTCCAGAGGGCCATTCAGCCAGCCCTGGTACTGCCGCACACAGCAGTAGACCGGGACGCGGGCCGACCGCTCAAGGGCGATCAGCGCTCCGGCCAGGACCTCCTGCGCCAGGGGTTCGGCCTCCGGGTGCAGGTAGGGGCGCAGGTAGACGCCCCGGTTGCCTTCGCTAACGGTGAGATAGCACCATGCCTTGTCCTCCATGAAATACACCAGCCCTTCCTCGGCCGGGATGGGGTCGGCCTGCTGGGCCAGGCGTGGGACCGTCTGGGCATGCAGGAAGCGCACGGCGGGCATCTCCCGCCCGGCGACCGGCCGGAGCGGCAGTGCCCCGGCGACCGGCGGTGGGGCCGGATTGCGCCGCCAGATGTCCTGGCGGGCGTAGGAAGCATACCCGGCCTGGCGCAGCACTTCGAAGATCGGGCTGTTCTCGTCCACCTCGGCATGGATCGTCTGCGCGCCGCGCGTCCCGGCTTCGACCGCCAGGGCGTCCAGCAGGTGCAGCCAGAGCGTCTCCAGGGTGTCGGGGTCGCTGGCGGCCGTGGCTGGTCCCAGCGCCGGACCTGCGCCGAGCGCAGGGGCCATGAAAACGACGTGGGCCTGGGGCGTGCCGCGGGTGTGGCGCAACTGGCCGAAGGCCGCCGCGCGGCCATGGCGCGCGACCACGGTCGGCGCGCCCACCGCCGCGAGGGGCAGGCGCGACAAAGCCGCGTCCTCGGCGGTGTGCAGGCCGCGGGCCAGGTACGATTCGCTGTCCAGACTGATACCGTGGGACTTGAGGCGGTGAATCAGCGGCAGGTCGGCCAGCGTGAACGCCCGTGTTTCGGCGTCGGAGTGGAACAAACTCGCCCTCGAGAAGCTCAAAACCCACAAAAAATCGTTGGGTGTAATCGTCTGTGTGCCGGTGGTGGCCGTCCGTACGGGCCACGCTGAACGCTTTACCCTCTGCTCACATTGTACATAACCCCCGGCCGAATGACAATGAGCGACCTTGCCCCTCCGCCGAGAGCGGAGGGAATGTCGAATTTTGAATGCTCAATTTTGAATTGAAAGGCGGCACGGCGGTGATACCGGGCCGCCTTTCAATTCTC
>JARKOQ010000164.1 GCA_029976005.1 Aggregatilineales bacterium
GCGATGGTCACGGTGCGCTGGCGCTAAGCCTGCGACGGCGCTTACCCAAGGACAACCCATGCATCCCCTGCTGCTCGACCTGCCCGACCAGATTGCGACCGAGCGTCTGATCCTGCGTCCCTACCGCGCCGGGGACGGCCCCGCCTATTTCGAGGTCTGCCGGCGCAACCGCGATCACCTCTTCCCCTTCGAGGCGGACAACCCCGCCCGCGACGTGACCAGCGTCGAGGACGCCGAGCGGCTGGTGCGCCGTTTCGCGGCGGACTGGGCGGCCCGTTCGGCGCTCTTTTTCGGCGCGTGGGCGAAGGACGGCGGTGAGTTCGCCGCCCAAATCTACGTCGGCCCGGTCAACTGGGACCTGCCGGAGTTCACGATCGGTTACTTCGCCGACAGCGCGCACGTGGGGCGGGGCTACGTGACCGAGGCGGTGCGCGGGGTGCTGGGTTGGCTGTTCGGGGCGGCAGGAGCGCGGCGCGTCCGGCTGGAATGCAGCGAGGCCAACGCGCGCAGCCAGCGCGTGGCGGAGCGCTGCGGCTTCACCCTGGAGGGCCGCCTGCGCCAGACGCGCCCCCATCCCTTCCAGCCCGGCGCGTGGAGTGGGGATTTGATCTACGGGCTGTTGCGGGAGGAGTTCGAGGGCGGGGAAAACCTCGGACACAGATAAGACGGATAAAAAACGGATGGGCACGGATTCCTGGAGTCCGTGCCCACTTTTTGTGTGGGCGGTTGGGGTGGCGGGCGTAGCGTCGCAATTGCATTTGCGACGCTACCGTGTCCAACCGCCGATTCGGGCGTGTTCGGGCGTTGGATGGCGTTGGGCGCGGCGTCGGGCCGATGGTCGTCGGTGTTGAGGCGTTTATCCTGCTATACTGAAGTAGTCCGATGAGCGATCCAATGCGTTGGAAATGTTATGGCAACAAATCATCCTGAGCTTGAAAACGAGCTGGCTCTGCAGCAACAAGTGAAAGACGAGCTTTCCGAAATGGAGCAGCTCACCCGTCAGTTCAACGCTGATGAGGTGAAAAGCGGGGACTGGTTCTTACGCTTGCTCATGCTGGTGATTGGCAGTTATGAGCGTAATGCACGGGCGGCCTACTTTCAGAAGAAGTATCCCGGCGTAAGCCCGGATGACATCGCGGATACGCTGATCTCGGTTACCGTACGTTATGCGGCAATTGCGGGTGGAATCAGCGGTGTCAGCGCGACTGCTTCGCAGATTGCTTCGATCGCTTCGGCGGGGATGACCTTGCCGGTTTTTGTCGGGGTGATCGGGGCTGAAATGCTCTATCTGGCCCGCATCCAGATGCGGTTGATCCTCGATCTGGCTGTTGTTTACGACCTTGGCCTTGACCCCGATGATCCTGAGGATATTCTCATGGTCTGGGGGTATGCGTTGGGAGTTGCGCCAACCGAAGCGTTTGGTACCGCGCTTGTAAAGGTCGTCGCTCCCACAGTCACTCGCAACACGATCAGAAGTTACATCAGCAAAGGCACATTGGAAGCTGTCCAACAATTCGGGCGAAGTATCGGAGTCAAGATTCTCCAGCGGACCATCATCCAATACTCGATCCCGGTTGTTTCTGCGGCTGTTGGAGCAGGGTATAACTACGCGACCACCCGGTCCATTGGCGCTATTGCGAAAGCCCATTTCCGGCAGCGAGATCTTGCCGCGGACGAACTGCGCGACATGCTCTCACGGCGGCATACCTACGATCTGGTTTTCCCGGCCGCGATCATGTACATGGCTCAGATTGATGGCGCGATCAGCAGCGAAGAAATGGCACTCTATCGCAGCATAGTGTCACGTATATCGATTGAAGAGCATGAGCAAGAGGAATTCCATCAACTATTGAAGGCGGATGAAACCACGCTGCTGCACTTCATGGGAAGTATCGAGAACCGGGAGATGCGCCGTAGTCTGATCGATGCCCTGGGGCTGATTGCCGTCTATGACGGTGATTTTGCTGACGCGGAGCGAGCATTCCTTGAGCGAGCTGCTACTCAGTTGGGAATATCCGTAGACCTGGAAGCCTTGAGACGTCAAGCAGCAGCCTATGGACACATCGAGCCAGGCATAGTCGGAAGGTCATCACAGACTCTTGCAAAAACGGCTGATCGGGTTACTTCGGCTGCTCGGGAGACCACACAGAAGATTGGGCGCAGTACGCAAGGTATGGGGAAGCGAATAAGAGGCCTTTCCTCTCATCTGCCGGGCCGGAAAACCCTAGACGAGCCGGCGGCCGATACTGATGAAGAGCCTCCTTCGTCTGAAAATCCCTGAGCCTGACATATCGGAGTAGCATTGGAATTGCAGTCCTAACGCTACCGGGGCCACCAAAGCCACATCCGTCGCCGGAACGAGTACAAACCGGCGACATTTTTTGCCCACCCCATAGAACATCCGTGCTAAATTGAACCTATCAACGACGGCTGCACAGGAGGCGAACATGCACACCGCCGTCAAATCGCTGGGCACGGACCGCATCGGCGGCTACCTGGTCGTGTGGGGCGATTCCGAGCACCCCGACCTGCACGGCGAGTACTTCACGCCCCAGACCGAGCTGGGGCTGGACTGGTACCCGCGCCGCCCGGTGCTGTATCACCACGGGCTGGATGGCGCGCTCAAGGCCGCGCTGGTGGGCGTCATCGACACCCTGCGCGCCGATACGGTCGGGTTGTGGGCCGAGGCCCAGCTCGACCTGCGCCAGCGCTACGTCCAGGCCGTGCGCGCCCTGGTCGAGCGCGGCGTGCTGGCCTGGAGTTCCGGCAGCCTGCCGCACCTGGTCGAGGTCGCTCCCGATGGGCGGATCAAACGCTGGCCCATCGTCGAGGGGAGCCTGACCCCGACCCCGGCCGAGCCGCGCCGCACGTCCGTCCACGCCATCAAGAGCGCGTACGAGGCGCTGGGGTTGGATGTGGGCCGCTTCTTGCAGGACGGGAGGCCAGAGGCCGGGAGTCCAGAGGCCAGAGAAGGCGACTGGCTCAGGGCTGGAAGGTCCGCAAACAAGGGGTTTAAACCCCTTGTTCACGCGACGGACACAACTACCAACGATCCTGAATCCTATCCGGGAGGAAATGACCCGATGAACCGTGAAGACCTGATCGCCACGATCCACACCGTGCTCGACGAGCGCGAGGCCGTCCTCGACAGGCGCGAGGCCGCGCCCGCCGCGCCGCTCAAGCGCCTGCCCACCGCCGACCCGGCCGAAGCGGCTAAAGCCGTTCGCGTCAGCGTCGGCAGCCCGTTCGACGGCCTCAGCGCCCTGGACCTGGCCCACGGCTACGTCCTGCTGCGCGCGGCCAAGGGCTTCCGGGGCGTCAGCGAGCACTACGCCAACGCCCTGGCCCACAAGGTCAGCCGGGCCGGGCTGAGCGCCCTCAAATCCGACGAGTTGAGCCACTCCACCCAGGCCGGCTACGGCGACGAGTGGGTGCCCGACCTGTGGAGCGCCGAGCTGTGGAAGCAGGCCCGCCTGGAGAACGTGATCCTGCCCCTCTTCCGGGCGATCGAGATGCCCTCCAACCCCTACGAGCTGCCGATCGAGGGGGCCGATCCGAGCGTGTACTACGTCCCGGAGACGGCCGACGAATCCGACCTGACCCTGGCCGCCGGCGGCAGCGCCATCCCGGATAGCAAGATCGGCTCCGGCAAGGTCACGCTGAGCGCCAAGAAGCTGGCCCTGCGCGTCGGCTTCAGCGCGGAGCTGGCCGAGGACAGCCTCGTCCCGGTGCTGAGCATGTACCGCGAGCAGGCCATGCGCGCCCTGGCCGCCGCGATCGACAGCGTGCTGCTCAACGGCGACGTCGAAACCGGCGCGACGGGCAACATCAACCTGGACGATTCCACCCCACCCGCCAACAGCCCCTACCTGGCCTTCGACGGCCTGCGCAAGCTGGCCCTGGTCACGGCGACCGGCAACGCGGTCAGCGCGGCGGCGGCCCCGTCGCTCGATCTGCTGCGCCAGGTGCGCTTCACGATGGCGCATAAGTACAGCGTCAATCCGGCGAATCTCGGCTGGATCGTCGACGGCGGGACGTACGCCAAGCTGCTCGGCCTGGAGCAGTTCCTGACGATGGACAAGGCCGGGGCGCTGGCGACCGCGCTGACCGGGCAGATCGGCTACGTGGACGGCGCGCCGGTGCTCGTTTCGGCCGCGATGCCGCTCACCCAGGCCGACGGCAAGGCCAACGCGACCGGCAACACCAAGGGCCAGGCGCTGTGCGTGTACCGCCCCGGCTGGATCGTCGGCTACCGCCGCCGGATCGCCGCATCGGTCGATTACCTGCCCTACTACGACGCCTACCAGATGACGGCCACGGTCCGCCTGGCCCTGGCCCGCCTGGACGCCGACGTGGCGAGCGTGCTGTACAACGTCACGGTGTAAAGAAGCGGTCAGCTTTCAGCCATCAGCGGTCAGCTAAAAACCGTCGGGATGGATCGCATGCCTCCCAGGCGACCTCACCCCTGACCTCGCTGCGCTCGGTCTGTCCCCTCTCAACACTGTGGAGAGGGGAAACGTCACCAGCAGGGTGACTTGGGGTGAGGTGCTGACCGCTGAAAGCTGATTGCTGATCGCTGTTCCCGGAGGGAAACCCATGATCGTCTACGCCACCCTGAACCAGCTCCGCGACCGGCTGGGGCTGGCCGTTGATTCCGAGCGCGACGCGCGGCTGTTGGGCGCCCTGCGCCAGGCCACGGCCCAGATCGACCGCTACACCGCGCGGCGCTTCGCCCCGGTGATCCAGACCCGGCGCTATCCCTGGCAGGCCGCCGGCTGCCTGCGTCTGGATATCGACCTGCTGGCCCTGCTCGGCCTGACCAACGGCGACGGGCGCGCGATCGACCCGGCGGACGTTGCGCTGGCCCCGACCGGGGACGGCCCGTACAGCGCCCTGCTGGTGGACCCGCAGACGGTGGCTTTCGTGAACGGCTACCCGCTCGACCAGGCCATCGCCGTGCAGGGCGTGTGGGGCTGGCACGACGCCTGGGCCGAAGCCTGGCGATCCAGCGGCGACACGCTCCAGGCCGCCATCGACGCGGACGACGCCCTGCTGAGCGTGGCGGACGTGACCGGCGCGGATGGGCTGGGCCTGACGCCGCGCTTCCAGGTGGGGCAGTTGATCCGGATCGGGGAAGAATACGCGCACGTGGTCGGGGTCGACCCGGACGAGGACACGCTCAGCGTGATCCGGGGTGTGCGCGGCACGGCCGCCGGATCGCACGCGCCGGGGACGGCCATCGAAATCTACACGCCGCCGGAGGACGTGCAGGCGCTCTGCCTGCGCTGGGCGGCCTGGCTCTACCAACAGGCGGACGCCGCGATCGGGGCCGGGGCGGACTGGCTCTACCCGCCCGATCTGCCCGCCGACTTGCAGCGCATCGCCGCGCCATTACGTTGTTTGCGGGTGGCATGACCGCGCGCGGCGCGGCAATGCGAATTTTGAATGTTGAATTTTCAATTTTGAATCAGGCGCCTGCTGGCAATAACGCGCTGCCTGGAAGAACGGCCCTAATTCAAAATTCAACATCAAGAATTCAACATTCTCGGAAACGCCTAGCGTTTCCGAGGTAGCATCCAGGCGTTTTCGACCTTGTTGAAGCCGATGTAGGGGTAGTAGTCCATCGCGGTCGGGGCGGCCAGCAGGAGCAGCATCGACTCGTCGCCGATCGCCTCCTGCACGCGCTTGACCAACTGCTTGCCGATGCCCTGGCGCTGGTACTCGCGGTCGACCGCCAGATCGGACAGGTAGCAGCAGTAGGCGAAGTCGGTCAGGCAGCGGGCGATGCCGACCAGGGTTTCCGCGCCATCGTCGGCCAGGTCCCAGGCGGTGACGATCAGGTTGGCGTTGGCGATCATGCGACCGATGCGCGCCACGTCATCGGTCGGGCGGCGGATGCCCGACCGCACGAACAGGCCGGCGACGGCTTCGGCGCTCAGGGGGACGTTTTTCCGGTAGAGGATGGTCATGGCGGCCTCCTCGCAGGGCCATCGCCGGCTCAACCGGCCGGTCTGGCCCGGGCGCGACGAATCAGTGCGGATGGATTGATTGTACACCAACCTTGAGCAACAAGGGGGCTATTGGCTCTTAGCTATTGGTTCTTGGCTGTTGGCTGTTGGCTAAGAGCAAGTGCAGGCCGGAGATCGATCCGCCGCCAATGAATTGCCTGAACCAATAACCACCCGCCACCGACCAGAAACCAATCGCTCTTGGCGACCCGCTAAAAGCCAACAGCCAAGAGCTGCCTTTTCCAGGAGTCCGTATGACCCAGACCCGCTACCACATCCAGGTCGATTGGGACGAGGACGGCGACTTCGACCAGCCGGAAGAGACCCTCGACGCCGACGTGATCGGCGCGCGCTGGGCGCTGGGCCTGGCCGCGCCGGATGATCCCGTGGCCGCCCCCGCCTGGGCGGAGGTCCTGCTGCGCGATCCGGCCGGGTCCTACGCCCCGGAGTCCGGCGCCGGGCCGCTGGCCGGATCGCTCGTCCCGCGCCGCAAGGCGGCGATCGGCGTCACCTGCGCGGGTGAGACCCGCCCGCTGTTCACCGGCTGGATCGAGGCGATCAGCCCCCGGCCGGGCCGGGTGGCCCTGCTGCGCTGCGCCGGGCTGGAAGCCCTGCTCCAGCGCGCCGAGGTCTTCCTGCCGCCGGGGGTGGATCAGACCGCCGACGGCGTGATCGCCGCCGCCCTGGCCCAGGTGGCCTATCCCCCCGCCATCGGCGGCTACTGGCTGCTGGGCACGGCCCGCCTGGGCCAGGCCACCCGCCTGCCGGATACCGCGGTATACGCCGACCTGGAGCCGGGCCGCACGCGTTTCCCCTATGTCGAGGCGCTGGGTGGGAATGCCTGGGCTGCAATCCGGGCGGCGGCCGCCGCCGAACAGGGCGTCTGCCTGGTGGATCGGGCCGGGCGGGTGATCTTCTGGAACCGGCACCACCTGCTGCGCGCCGGCCCGCCCGCCGTGACCCTGACCGCCCAGGAGGCCGACTTCACGGTCGAGTATGACGGCGCGGACATGGTCAACGACGCGGCCGTCACCTGCCATCCGCGCGCGGTCGGGGCCGGGCCGGAAGTGCTGTGGAGCCTCCAGACCGGGCTGCGGCTGGAGCCGGGCGAGGCGCGGATCGTGCGCGCCCGCCTGCGGGACTCGGCCGGCAATCCCGCCGGGGCGCTGAGTCTGATCGCCCCCGTGGCGGGAGTGGATTACGAGGCGTTCTCCACCCCCGCCGGGAATGGCCTGGACCTAACCGGCGAGATCACGGCGGCGCTGGAACCCGCCGCGGACAGCGCCCGGCTGACCTTCACCAACCACGGGACGCGGATCGCCTATGTGCGCGCCGGGGCCCAACTGCGCGGCGTGGCCCTGGTCGATCGCGGCCCGCTGGGGGTGGGCTACACGGACAAAACCAGCGTCACCCGCTACGGGCGGCGGGCCTTCGCCCTGGACCTGCCCCTGCTGGCCGACCCGGCGGAAGCGGCCAGCCTGGCGCGCTTCCTGGTCAACGAGCGCGGCGCACCGCGCGGCGTGGTGCGGGAAGTCCGCCTGCACGGCCAGCTCGGCCCGCGCGTGCTGCCCCTGGTGATCGGCCACACCCTCGGCGACCGGGTGCGGATCGTGGATTCCGCCAGCGGCCATGCCGGGGCCTACTTCCTGGTGGGGGAGCGCCATACCCTGCGCCGGGGCGGGTTGGAGCACGCGGTCACGTGGGTGCTGCGTCCCGCCGTCCAGATCGCCTACTGGGCGCTGGGCGTCCCCGGCCAGGGGGAGTTGGGCGAAGTCACGCGGCTGGTGTATTGAAAGGCGCTGTTGGCTCTTAGCTGTTGGCTTTTGGCTAAAAGCAAAAGCCAGACTGCGCCGTTCATATGAGGCTGCCCAACCCCCCCCGCGTCCGATCCGTTTTTTTGCTTTTGACCAATAACCACCCACCACCCACCATCGCTCTTCGCTTTTGGCCAGGAGCCAACAGCCAAGAGCCAATAGCCGCCTTTGGAGGTTTTTATGCCTGACTGGACCGCGATGAACGACCTGAGCACCGGCGACCTCGTCACCGAGGCCGACATGGACGCCATCCGGGGCAATATCGAATACCTGCTCGATCCCAACCACGCCCGCATCCGGCGCGACACGGCCAGCTACACCACGACCAGCACCACGTTCGTGGACGTGGACGCGACCAACCTGGCCATCAGCCTGGAGACGCACGGCGGCCCGGTGCTGGTGAGCGTGGTCGGCGCGGCCTCGATGACCGGCGTCGGGGCGCTGACGTACTTCGACCTGGAGGTGGACGGCGTGCGCCAGGGGTCGGCCGGCGGCAGCGGGGCCGGGCTGGTCGCCTTCACCTCGCCCGCGGCCAGCCACCAGCACAACATCGGCCTCGCCCACCTGGTGACCGGGCTGGCCGCCGGGACGCATACCATCAAGCTCCAGTGGCGGGTCAGCTCGACCACGGCCACGCTGTACGCGGCCGCCAACAATCCCGTCCACTTCGGGGCGATGGAGCTGTGAGTTAGTGAGTGGTTCGTGGTTTGTGGTGGATGGTGAGTGGCCAGGGCCAACCGTGCCCAGGCCGGATCGGCGGCCTCCCGCCTGACCATGAACCACCAGCCACTCACCAATAACCCAAGGAGACTTCTGTGATCCATCTGAACGTGCGCAAACCCAAAATCAACCCCGACCGGCTGCACGCCGACCTCGCCCTGGCGCTGGGGCCGATCTTCCTGGGCCTCAGCTTCAGCGGCGACACGCTGACCCTGCATCTGGACGGCAAGGCCACCCCCGACCAGCAGGCCCAGGCGCTTCAGATCGCCGCCGATCACGACCCGGCCGGCCTCACCCCGGCCCAGGAAGCCGCCAGGGCGCGCGACGCGCTGCCCTTCTTCCGCCTGCCCATCGAAGCGCTGGTGACCGACGCCGCCAGGCTGGACCCCGTGACCTTCCAGCAGGAGATGGCACGGGCCTTCGCGTATCTGCGCGATCTGGTTGTGGGCCAGTAGTTCGGACTGATTGGCCGCCAGACAGATGGAGGGCGTCCGGAACGCACTGACCAGGAACCAAGCACCGCTTTTCCCGCACCGGGCAGGCCTCGTCCGGCGGCGCGGGGGTGTGCGTGGCTCCCATCCTCCGGGCAAAAACACAACGAGGGCGCGCGCGCCCTCGTTGTTGTTGTGTGCGGCCCCGCGAGGTCGCCTGTCAGACGGCGTTGACTCGCTCCAACGCCTCGGCTTTGCTGGCGACCACCTGGATGTCCAGGCCGGGCCGGTTGTAGACCTTGAAGAAGGTCGCCATCATGGCACGGGTGAACGTATTGCCCCCGATGATGAAGATGCGGTCGACGTTGGGGGGCATCTGGCTGAAGGTGCGCTTGCCCTGCGTGAAGACGTTGCTCTGCGGGCGAAGCGAACTTTGCACCACGTCCAGCAGGATGGTCACTCGGTGCTCGATGCCGCGAATCATGGCATTGGCTTCGTCCACGGCGGCGCTGTACTCGTCGTCCGTCCAGCGCTCTCCAAACACCACATGGAGAACCTGCTCCGGCTTCTCCCAACCTAGCTCGATGGGCACAGTTACCCCCCGGCGCCTGTTACAGCATCCCAACGTCAAAAATTGCGGAAGGATTGACTAGCGATCTTATCCTAAAACGATTCTTGGGTTGTGTCAATCAACGAAATCTTAAGGATTCTCTAACCGGGGGCAATAGAAGGGGTGTCAGACCGAATTCACGCCGATTTCACAAGCTATCCGGGAGGAATCCGCGTGGGACTCGCCCTGGGCGCTTCCGGACTTTTCTCCCGGCCCGGAAGCACGCCCGGCAGGTACGCTGAGTACTCGATCCTGAACTACTTCGCCAGGAGCCTGTCTTCAATTCAACTGTCCAGCCGCGCGTCAGCCCCCGAAGATCGCCCCAATCGCGTATCCGGCCAGCGCGGAAACCAGGCCGATGCCCATCATTTGCAGGCCGCTGCGGGTGGGATGGCCGACCGTCAGACGCGCCTTGAACGCGCCCACGCCGAACAGCACCAGCCCGCACAGCACCAGCCCGACCAGCACCGCCGTCACGCGCTCCAGGAAGAAGAAAGGCAGCAGTGGGATCAGCGAGCCGACAATGGCCGATACACCCACCAGAATCGAATCGCTCACCAGGCTGGCCTCGTGCACCGGCTGAAGCTGCTGCTCGTGGGCCATCAGCACGTCGTTCCAATGGGCCGGATTCTGCGTCACCCGATCCACCGCCTGATCCAGCAGCTCGCCTTCCAGGCCCCACTGGGCAAAGATGCCCCGGACCTGATCGCGGTTGTGCTCCGGCTCCTCGCTGATATGCTGCTCCATCCGGGCCTTTTCGGCGCGGTAGTAGTCCCGGTCGGCCAGGGCGGAGGTGTAGGCGACCGCCGCCATCGAGATCGATTCGGCGAAGGTGGCGGCCAGCCCGCCGGCGATGATGATCCGCGTGTCGGGGGTGGCGGCGGCCAGCCCCAGGATCACGCCCGCCACGTTGACCAGCCCGTCCTGCCCGCCCAGGATGATCTCGCTCAGTTTGGCGGCCAGCCGGCGCGGAGTGGAGTCTTTGTCCGGGTGGATGACGGCCGGCGCGGCGCGCGGCGCGTCGAAACGCTGCAAGTGAGGCGGGTTCGCGGTGAGATCGTTGGTCATGGGCATGGTTGCATTTTATCCAGTAAACTCGTATCTAGTAGTTCGGATACTTTCTAGTAGTTTGAATTCTATCTACTAGTCATTTTACAAACAACTATAGCCGGGGTCAAGTTAGAAAGCTATCAGCGATCAGCCGTCAGCCAAAGACACAGACGGTCCGATCCCTGGGCGGGCCTGTTCACCGTTCTGCTTTTCTCCCCGTCTTTCCTTGGCGTTTTGGCGGTTCGCTGTGCTTTTAGCCGCTGCCCACAGCGGCGGCTTGCGCCGGGCGGGTGCGGTTACGGGGGATTTGCGCTATCCTCATAGGCGAGAGGCGCGAGCCGGGATGGGGGATTCTGGCCCGGGCCGCCCAAGGAGGACGTGTGGATTTGCAGTCCAGTCTGGTCGCGCTTGGATTCACCGAGTACGAAGCCAAAGTCTACCTGGCCCTGCTGACCGAGAACCCGGCCACGGGTTACCAGATCAGCAAGAAATCGGGCGTGCCGCGCTCGATGGTCTACGAGGCGCTGGGCCGCCTCCACGCGCGCGGGGCCGTGCTGGAGATGGTCGAGGATCGGGCCACGCTGTACCGGCCCCTGCCCCCGGATATCCTGCTGGACAGCCAGGAAGCGCAGCGCCAGCAGTTGGTGAGCGACCTGCGCGACGGGCTGCGCCGCCTGTACACCGCCCCGGAAGAAGACCGCGCCTGGACGATCAGCGGGCGCTCCAGCCTGCTCGCCTACGCCGCGCACATGATCCGCGAGGCGCAGGAAGAGCTGTTCCTGATGCTCAACGACGTCGACCTGCAAGCCCTGCACAGCGACATCCGCACGGCCTGCGATCACGACGTCGACGTCAACGCCCTGCTGACCGGCGAGCGCCAGCTCGACTGTGGGATCGTCGTCCACCACCCCCCACTGGAAAGCGAGATGCAGGGTCTGACCGACGCGCTGCTGGTCGTGGCCGACAACGGGCTGGCCCTGGTCGCCAGCGCCAGCCAGGGCACGGCGACCATCACCGGCAGCTCCAACCTGATCCTGATCGCCCGCCAGTTCATCTGGATGGAGATGTTCACCCAGCGGGTCTATGCCCGGTTGGGGCCGGACCTGTTGGAACGCCTGGAGCCGGAAGACCGCCGCATCATCGAGCGCCCGGAGCAGCAGTACCATCTCCCGCCCCTGCACCGCCGGCCCAGGCACGGCCGGCGCTCGCGCTGGTCGGAGCCGGACTGACTCCGCGACTCTCCGTTGACGCCGCGGAACCGGGCATGTCGCCTGGCAGCGTCGAAGCGGCAAGCGCCTGAACGAAAAGCAACAATGGGCATGGATCGCGGGTCGGAATAAGTCGTCAGCGGCACACCAAGGAATGATAAGCGGCTCTGTCGACGAGGTGACCCGGCGCGTTTTTGCTTTTGTTGATCGCGGATGGCTGACCGCTGCTTCCCAAAGCGATCAGCCCACGCCCGTCAGGGCGACCGCGGGGGTGTCGCCCCGGCGGCAGGGGCGACCCTGGCGGCCCCTTCCGCGCGCAGCCCGCGCCACTGCATCCACAGCGGGACAAGCTGCACGAGCTGGGCAATCAGCAGGATCGCGGCCAGCCCGATCCGGTCCGCCAGCGCGCCGATCAGCACCGACGCGATCCCGAACGCCAGGCTCGCCCCCAGCGACACGACCGAGCCGAGGGTCGCGCGCTGTTCGGTGGTGAATTCGCGCTGCATCAGGCCATCCTGCGCGACGTACTGCACGCCGTGCAGCGCCGAGGTCGCCGAGAGCAGCGCCGGGGAGAGCACGGTCGGCAGGGCGTAGGCCAGCGCGGTCACGGCGCGCCCGGCCAGACCGCCGCCGATCAGGATGCCGAATTCCGAGAAGCGCCGGATCAGCCGCCCGCTGAAGTAGTAACTCGCCGCCGCCATCAGGTTGTCCAGCATCCGCGCCACGCCCAGCGCCCACAGCGGCCACAGCCCTTCGATGAACGCCACGCGCAACTGGTAAACCGCCTCCCCCACGCCAGACCCCAGGACCGCCGCCCCGCCTAGCCAGCTCAACCGGGCATTGCTGCGGATGACGCGCAGCGCCTCGCGCAGGTGGGCGATCGGGTGGCCGGTGGGCCGGGTCTGGGTGCGCGGCTCGCGGAAACGCAGCGCGATCGCCACCAGGACGATCTGCGGGAGGACGGACAGCCACATCACGACGGCGAACGAGGTGAGCGCGGCCAGCACCGCCCCCACGAGTCCGACCAGCGCCACCCCGACGTGCTCCATCGCGGTCGTGCGGCCCAGGTACTCCTGATAGGCGGCTTCCTGTCCGGTCTCGGCCAGCGTATCATGCAGCAGGGCGGTGTTGTTGCCGCTGAACAGCGCCCAGCCCAGGCCCTCGCAGACGCCGCCCAGCAGGAACAGCGCGTAATCCCCGCCCAGCGCATACAGCACGACCGATCCCAGGTGGGCCAGCGCGCCCAGCACCAGCGTGCGCTTGCGCCCGATCAGGTCGGAGAAGACGCCGGTCGGCAGCTCGAAGACGGCGGCGCTGAGCGAAACCGCCGCGAAGACTCCCATCGCCAGCGCGTACGAGCCGGTGACGCGCGCGAAGTAGATCACGAGAATCGCGTTGTAGAACTTGAATTCCAGGAAGAAGTTGAACCAGGCCAGCAGCCTGACATTGCGATCGAGCGGCATGGTGCGGCGGTCCTCTAAGAGGAGGGGCATCCTGCGAATGTCTCACTGGGCGCTACCGCCCGCGCCAGACTCCGGCGGCCAGCAGGCCCCAGCCCACGATCAGCGCCACCCCGCCCAGCGGCGCGATCGCCCCCAGCCAGCCCGGCCCGCCCAGGCCGAGCAGGTACAGGCTGCCGGAGAAGAGCACGATTCCCGCCACGAACGCGCCCCCGGCCCAGGCGAGCAGGCGGCCCGGCCAGCGGGTGACGGCCCAGGCCAGGATCAGCAGGGCCAGGGCGTGCATCTGGTGGTACTGCACGGCGGTCTGGTAGGTGGCTTCCAGATCGGGCCGGGCGGCGAAGTGCGCAGCCAGGCCGTGCGCCCCGAACGCGCCCAGCGCCACGCTGAACAGGGCCAGGATCGCCCCCAGCACGAGAAAGATGCGCGCCATCACGGCCTCCTCTGAAAGCAGCGCCCTGCCTCACTCCTCAAGCAGTTTGGCGCGGGCGCGCTCGTAGTCCTCGTCGCTCAAGGCCCCGGCCCGGCGCAGGTCGTCCAGCGCATCCAGCCGGGCGGCCAGTTCCGGGTTGGCCTCGGCCAGCGGCATCTCGACCGTCGCGCCCTCGTGGCGGGCGTGCCAGGCGGCCAGAACACGCTCGATCGTCTCCGTGAAG
Organism: Aggregatilineales bacterium; assembly: GCA_029976005.1. Lineage (GTDB taxonomy): Bacteria > Chloroflexota > Anaerolineae > Aggregatilineales > Ch27 > JARKOQ01. The sequence goes on from JARKOQ010000164.1 coordinate 13,958, forward strand.
AAAGCCCGCGCCTGGGGATCGGCCTTGCCGAGCAGAATCGGCACTTCGGTGCCGTCCGACTTGCGGGCCAGCACGCGCGGCAGTTCGAAGAAGCTGCCCTTCTCGTAGCGCAATCCGACCAGGGTGGCGTAGGGATGCGACCAGGTTTCGAAGCTGATATCGTAGCCGAACCACCAGCGGCGGCGCGTCAGCTTGGGAAACTGGAGCAGGCGCTGGTCGGTGACCAGCACCAGCCCGCCCACATCCCCCCACCAGTAGGCGTGGATCGGCTCGTTGGGGCCCAGGGCGCGCCGCACCCGTTCGCGGTGGTCGCGCTCGTGGCCCTCCAGGCAGCGCGCCGCGGCTTCGTCCGCGTAGATCGCATTGAGTGACAGGGGTTCCATCGGTTCCTCGAAAAGAGAGTCAACAGTCGTCAGTCGAGACACAAGGGCATGATCTCTCAGCAAGACAATCCTGACCGCTGGATCGCCCGCGACTCATGAACCCTTACAAATAAGGCTCTACGGTAAAAGCCGTGCGTACTGGTTTGAACAAGGGGTTTAAACCCCTTGTTTGCACTCGTTCTACCGTTGAGCCCAAAATAATCCGTCAATCACGTTGACCGTGATCTGAAGGCGGCCGTTGGATCGCCCGCGCCGGCAGTCTCACCGCCGCCAGGACGCTTTTTCTTGCCTCTCTGCCTGAGACCCGGACGTAAACTAATGTTCGAAAAGGGACGAGTTGGAACGGGCGAGAATCCGTTTGACGAAGGGCGGCAAGTCGCCGAACTCGTCGAGATGGTCCTGCAAAATGGCGTCGGTGGCGAGACGGTCGAGCAAGC
>JARKOQ010000171.1 GCA_029976005.1 Aggregatilineales bacterium
CTGCTGGTTTATTGCGAGACGAATGGTATCATTTGCGCTGCGTTCGTGGATGAGGCGTGGTTGGCGGGCCATTCATCCCTTGGGAGGAACCCATGTCAATGTCAGTCCTGACTGTGCACACCGTCGTGATCCGCTGCTCAACCCGTACTCGGAGTGGTGAGCCGCGCCTGGCCTGGAACGATCGACGCCGGGCGTGTGAAACCAAACGGGCAGGTTGAGCCAGTCCTGGCCCTGGGGGGATGTATTCCGGCGGGAAAGACGTCTCGCAGGGCCTTCCTGATGATCCAGACGATAGGACAACGGCTTTGAAGCGGCTCAACGCAACCCCTGTATACCTGATTTTCAGTGGGGCTTCGGCCCTGTTCTTTACCATCGTGTTCACGCTCAACATGGTCTACCAGGCCGAGATGGTCGGCCTCAGCCCGCTCCAGCTCGTGCTGGTCGGGACGACCCTGGAACTGGCGTGCTTCCTGTTCGAAATCCCGACCGGGGTGGTGGCGGACGTCTACAGCCGCCGCCTGTCGGTCATCATCGGCACGGCCCTGATCGGGATCGGCTTCCTGATCGAAGGCTCGACCCCGACCTTCGAGGCGGTGCTGCTGGCCCAGGTCGCCTGGGGCATCGGCGCGACCTTCATCAGCGGGGCGGGCGACGCCTGGATCGCCGACGAGATCGGCGAGGAGCGGGCCGGCCCCGCGTTCATGCGCGGGGCGCAGATCGGGCAGCTCCTGACCCTGCCGGGGATCGCGATCGCGGTCCTGCTGGGCAAGGTCGGGCTGAACGTCCCGGTCCTGGCCGGCGGCGGGCTGTTCCTGGGGCTGGCGATCTTCCTGGCGTTGTACATGCCGGAGACCGGGTTCAAGCCCGCCCCACGCGAGGATCGCACCTCGTGGGGGCGGATGAGCGCGACTCTGCGCGACGGCGTGGGACTGGTGCGGGTGCGCCCGCTGCTGGTCGCGATCCTGCTGGTCAGCCTGGCTTATGGGGTGTACAGTGAGGGCTTCGACCGGCTGTACACGCCCCACCTCCTGTCCTTCGATCGGCCGGACGTGCTGGGGCTGGATACGCCCGGCTGGTTCGGGCTGATCGGGGCGGTGGAGGCCCTGCTGGCCCTGGGCGCGACCGAAATCGCCCGCCGCCGCCTGCGCCTGGAGGACGGCCGGGCCGTCTCCCGCGCGCTGGGCTGGCTGTATGGCGGGGTGGCGCTGTTCACGCTGCTCTTCGGGCTGGCGGGCGGCTTTCCGCTGGCGCTGGCCGCGTATTGGGCGACCCGCGTGCTGCGCGGGGTGAGCGGGCCGATCTACACGGCCTGGCTCAACCAGCACACCGAGTCCAGTGTGCGGGCAACCGTCTTTTCGATGGCGGCCCAGACCAATGCCTTCGGTCAGATCGCGGGCGGTCCGGCGGTGGGCGCGATAGCCACGGCGGGGTCGCTGCGGCTGGCTCTGGCTCTGGCCGGGCTGCTTCTGACCCCCGTGCTGGTCTTGATCGGACGGGCGCGCCGCCTGTTACCGGACGTGGCCCTGCAGAGGCAAGAAATATGAGGCGAAACGCCGCTTGGGGCGGGCCACGCGCCCGCCCCCTGACCCTCTGGCCGGGGGCGCTGCTCCTGGTCATGCTGCTGGCCGGCTGCGCCGCCGGATCGGCTTCCACGCCGCGGGTGAGCCTGCCCGCCGCGCCGACCGTAACCCCGCGCCTCGATCTCACCCCCGGCCCGGCCCAACCGCTGCCGTACCCGGACGCGTCTCCCGCCGGATCGAGCGCGACTCCGGCGTGGGTCGTCCTGCCGGACGGCACGCTCCAGACCCCGGATGCCGCCGTCGAGGGTTTGAGCGAGCGCGTCACGTACCCGACGGCGGCGGCTCCGGGGGAGACGCCGGTAACGGCCGACTGCACCGCCGTGTTCCCGCTGGATGCGGTCGGGCGGATCAGCAGCGGCAGCCTGACGATCGAGCAGGTGATCGCCGCGTTCGGGCCGCTGGTCGGCGTCAGCGGCCGCCCGCCGGTGTACCGCTTCGAGGCGGACGGCTGCACGCTGCGGGTGACGGGCGGGGCGCGTTATGCCGAATCGGCCGAGATCAGCCCGTACTTCAGACTGGCCGATCTGGCCGCCTGCTGCGGCGCGCCGGAGGCCGCGGCCCACGTGCCCGCCGCGTCGGCGGAGAACATCGCCAGCCTGCGATCCCTCGGCCCGGAACGGCTGGCCCTGATTTATCCGGCTCGGGGGATGGCCGCCCTGTTCGCGGCGGAAGCGGCCGGCCTGGACTCCCCGGCGCTGACGCTCCTGATCGGCCCGGCGGGCACGCTGGAGGAATGGCTGGCCCGGCTCCCGGCCGGGGCGGAGGTGCTCCCCGGCTGGACGCTGCCCGGCCCGGTACGAAACTGAAAAGACAATTTTGAATTCTTAATTTTGAATTTTGAATTGAAAACAAAGAGGCTTGGCTCTAATTTAGAATTAAGGATTCAAAATTCAACATTGCTTTTTGGGGGGGTGGGGCGTGGATTGTGCGCGGATGGGCGCGCGGATATAATCCCCACACATACCCAACGTTCATTGATTGTCGACAGCGGACTCTCTTCCGATCCGGTGAAAGGATGCCTTTTCGATGGAAGGAATTACGTTCGATCAGATTCTGGCGCTGCTCAAACCCACCACGCTCTGGGATTATCTCCTGTACATCATCCTGGTTTTCGGCCTGATCACCCTGTTCCAGCAGCCGGAAGGCTCGGTGCTCACGACGATCCTGCTCGCCATGGTGATCGTCGGCGTGTTCATCGATAAAATCCAGGCGTTCCCCGACCACGCGTGCAACTTCGGCACCCTGATCATCCGGATTCTGTACTTCGTGGTGCCGCTGGTCACGGCGGGCATCACCAAGAATCCAAAGTCACGCCCTCCGGCGGTGATCATGGCCGTGCTGGGGCTGGGGTACATGTTCTTCCTGTGGGCGACGCAGATGAACAACCCGGCCGTGTGCGTGCCGCTGGCCCGCGAGACGATGCTGCCCCTGGATTGGCTGAGCCAGCTTCCCATCTGATCGACTGGCCGACCCAAAAACGACGCCCCCGCTGCAAACCCGGGGGCGTCGTTTTTTTGTGCTTCGGTGGAGCAGGCCAGCGCCTTAATCGGCGGCTTCGGGCACGCTGGCATACACCGGGGCCAGCCAATCGCTGTACTTGGCGATCTTGCCGCGCACCAGGTCGAAGTACAGGTCGCGCAGGCTGCGGGTGATCGGCCCCAGCTTGCCGTCGCCGACATCGCGGTAGTCCACGCGGGTGACGGCGGCCACCTGGTAGCCCGTGCCGCAGGAGAATGCCTCGTCGGCGATGTACAGCTCGGTGCGATCGATCAGGCGTTCCTCGACCGGGATGCCCAGGTCCTCGCGCAGGAGCTGGAGCACGGTACGGCGGGTGATGCCTTCCAGGATGTTGGACGTGATCGGCGGGGTGATGGCCACGCCGTTGCGGATGATGAAGAAGTTGGCCGCGGCGGCCTCGGCGATGTGGCCGTCTTCGTTGATCGCGATCGCGTCGTCGAAACCGGCGAGCTTGGCGTCCGTGACCATCATGGCCGAATTGACGTACGCGCCGGCGATCTTACCGCGGGCGGGGATGGCGTTGTCATCGATCCGCCGCCACGAGGAGACGGTGACGTGCATCCCCTCTTCGTTCTTGACGTACTGGCCGAAGGGAATGGCGAAGATGGCGAGCTGGTCTTCCAGGTCGTGCAGGCGGACGCCGATGGTGGGAGTCGCCTTGTAGACCAGGGGCCGGATGTAGCAGTCCTCGCGCAGCCCCTCCTTGCGAAGGAGTTCGGTCAGAATCGGAACCAACCCTTCCGGCGTATAGGGCAGACTCATGCGCAGCATTCTGGCCGACCCCATCAACCGGGTGAAGTGGTCCTTGGGGCGAAAGACGAACAGCTCTTCTTTTTCGGCATTCCAGTACCCGCGCAGGCCGCCAAATGCCGCCGTGCCATAGTGGATGGCGTGGGTGGCGATGCTGACGTTGGCCTCGCTGAAGGGCACGATCTTGCCTTCGAAGAAGGCGTACTTCGGTAAGTTGTTGGCCACTGCCAATCTCCTCCACGGTAAACCAGTCTATGAACCCATTATAACCATACTTGGCGGGGTGGGGTG
>JARKOQ010000182.1 GCA_029976005.1 Aggregatilineales bacterium
TCGGGGGCGGCGGCCCTGGCCCTGGCCTACGTGGCGGCGGGCTGGCTGGACGCCTACGTGCACCTGACCCTGCGCCCCTGGGACTGCGCGGCGGGCGTGCTGCTGATCCGCGAGGCGGGCGGGGCGGTCAGCCGCCCGGACGGCGACCCCTGGACCCTGCGCGACCGCGAAATCCTCGCCAGCAGCGCGCCGCTCCACGCCCGGCTGGCCGCGATCACGCAGAAGGCGTTGGATGAGGTCGGGGAGTAGGGGGAAGATGCGTATCCGGCGGATGGTGTGGATCGTGGTGCTGCTGGCGCTGGCCTGCGGGGCGATCCCGGCGGCCGGGCAGGGGGATGGTGACGCGACGCCCGCCGATTTGCGGCAGCTTCTGAGCGATCCGGGTTGTCAGGCGGCGTGTGTTCTGGGGATCGAACCGGGGGTGACGCTGGCGATGGAGGTCCCCCCCATTCTCGAAGCGCGTCACGTTTGCTACAATGCACTCCGTCTGTTCCCTGACGATCCAGGCCTGACGTTCACCATCGATGAGGTGGGGCGGATCGCAGCGTTCTTCCCTTTTGCGGCGGAAGACGCCCGGATGATCATTGGAACTGGTTCTGATGTGGTACTCGATCTGGGGATCACGGGCATCGAGCGGATCATGGTGGATGACGTGCTGGAGGCTTTCGGCCCACCCTCGGATATCGCGACGGACGGCGAGGATTACTGGCTGCTCTACGACTCGCTTCGCCTGGATTTCCATATCGGCGACGATCACACGAGTATCTATCACATTCACCTCAATTTGCCGCTGACGTTTAGCTTTGTCAATCCTGACGATGGCGGCACGGCGCTCGGTAGCGTGCTCCCCTGCTCGGAACCGGCCGAGATATGTAGCATCGCCACCGCCACGCCGACCGGCGATTGACCGCCTGAGGCGCTCGTTCTGTCCCCCAATCCCGGTGTACAATCAAAATCAGAGTGAATTTATCTTTTTCTTATAGACTCCTGGCGCAATTTGTGATAAAGTTCACATGTAAAGTAGATTTTAAGGAGGGCTTTCCATGACGCACCCCACTCGCCCCCGGATCGTGATCATCGGCGCTGGCTTTGGCGGGCTGTTCGCGGCCCGCACGCTGGCGAACAAGAACGTCGATGTCACCCTGATCGACCGCCAGAACTTCCACACCTTCACGCCGCTGCTCTACCAGGTCGCCAGCTCCGGCCTCGACCCCAGCGAGATCGCCTACCCGGTGCGGACCATCTTCCGCGGCGCGGACAACGTGCGCTTCCTGATGGGCGAGGTCGAGGCCATCGACACCGCCCGGCGGCAGGTGAGCGTCCGCGCCAACGGCCACGCCTACACGCTGCCCTACGATGACCTGGTTGTGGCAGCGGGCAGCCGCACCAACTTCTTCGGGCAGGCGGCGATCGCGGCCCAGTCGTTCGAGCTGAAGACCGTCGCCGACGCGGTGCTGCTGCGCAACCACATCCTGCGCCAGTTCGAGCGCGCGGCCTGGGCCGACGATCCGGCCTACCGCCAGGCGGCCACGACCCTGGTCGTGGTCGGCGGCGGCCCGACCGGCCTGGAAACCGCCGGGGCGCTCCACGAGTTGAGCGTGCACGTCCTGCGTAAGGAATTCGAGTACCTCAAGGATTCGCCGCCGCGCGTGATCCTGGTCGAAGCGACCGATCACCTGCTCGACCCGTATCCGGCCAGCTTGCAGCAGGCCGCGCTGGATCAGCTCCGCTCGTTGGGGGTGGAAGTGATCCTGAGCGACCCCGTGGCGGAAGCCGATGCCGAGCGGGTTGTGCTGGGCAGCGGGCGGGTCATCCCGACCCACACCCTGCTGTGGATGGCGGGCGTGCAGGCCTCGCCGCTGGCCGGGATGCTCGGCGTGCCGCTGGCGCGGGGCGGGCGGGTGCCCGTGCAGGAGACGCTGGAAGCGATCGGGCTGGAACACGTCTACGTGGTGGGCGATATGAGCTACCTGGAGGACGAGCGCGGCCAGCCGTACCCGCAGATGATCCCGCCCGCCAAGCAGCAGGGTATCCACGCCGCGCGCAACATCCTGCGCCGCCACGCGGGCCAGCCGCAGGCGCCGTTCCGCTACGTCGACCGGGGGATCATGGCGACGATCGGGCGCAGCCGGGCGGTGGCCTACCTGTTTAACCGCGTCCCGCTGCGCGGCTATCTGGCCTGGATCGCCTGGCTGGGGCTGCACCTGCTGTGGTTGATGGGCTTCCGCAACCAGTTGAACGTCTTCGTCAATTGGGTGTGGAACTACCTGACGTACGACCGCTCGGTGCGGCTGATTCTGGAGCACCGCGACCTGGGAAAGGCAGAGTCCAGAGACCAGGAGGCCGGAGGCCAGGAGACGGAGGGGCAGCCTTTGGTGGAGGATATTCCCGACGAGGCGCTGGAGACGGTGCGCTAGGGCCGGGTCGTGGCCCGAAGCCGCGACTCCAGACAACAAGTCCTCCGGACGATGCGATTGCCTTTAGTCCGGAGGACTTTTCGTTCTGAGTCGGGGTTACAATCCCCGACCGTCCGGCGCGAATCTGTCTCCGGTCGCTGTCCTCCCATTCGGGATATCCTTCACGGCCTGAATTCCCCTCTCGCCCGCCTTCATGCTACAATCCCTGCCACAGACGTTCTAACCAGGAGGGAATCCCATGACGGCGGACCAACCGACTCCTAACCCGGAGGAAATCGAAGCGCGGATGGCCGAATCCATTCTGGGTGATGAAGGCCTGCGTGACGAACTGACCGATGAAGAGGCCCAGCCCCTGATCGACTTCGGGCTGCGCCAGGTCCATGACCTGGCCCGCCGGGCGTCGGCCCAGGCGGCGGGGCTCACGCTGGATGATTCGGTGGACAACCTGCGCAGGCTGATGAAGCGCATCAACCGTTTCGTGGGGGAGCGCGCCCAGGGCGACCCGGAGCTGACCCGCCAATCGCTGGAGCGGGTGGCGCGCGTCAGCCAGGAGTTGTATGGCAACGCCGTCCTGCCGCCCAGCCTGGCCGAAATGGAAGGTTTTCTCAAGGTCCAGGCCGACCTCAATACCGCCCAGGTGGTCGAGCGCCTGACCCGGATGTTCGCGCCGCCCGATCTGCCCGCGCCGGGACTCGGCGCACCGCCCAAGCCGGAACAGCTTTCTGGCCCGCCGAAGCGCGATCAGCTTGCCGGCCCACCCAAGCCGGAGCAGCTTGCTCCGCTGCCGCAGCCCGGCCTGTTGAACCGGATCGCCGGTCAACTCAAGCCGGATGAAACGCCCGCCGGTCCGCCCGAACCGGAGGAGCCTGCCGCGCCGCAGCCCGGTCTGTTTGGCCGGATCGCTGGTCAGTTCAAGCCGGACGACAAGCCCGCCGCTCCGCCCGAACCGGCGGAGCCTGCCGCGCCGCAGCCCGGTCTGTTTGGCCGGATCGCTGGTCAGTACAAGCCGGACGACAAGCCCGCCGCTCCGCCCGAACCGGAGGAGCCTGCCGCGCCGCAGCCCGGTCTGTTTGGCCGGATCGCCGGTCAGTTCAAGCCGGACGAGGCCGGCGCGCCGCCGGATGAGCCATTCCCTTTCCCGCCCTCCGATAAGGATTCCGAATGACCAAGAAGCCCACAACCCAGCCCTCTTCTTCGAAGCCGCCGATTGCAGGTCGCACCGAGTATGGTCTCGGCCTGCTGATTCTGCTGCTCGCCCTGGCGATCTTTTCCCAACTCACCGGGGTC
>JARKOQ010000196.1 GCA_029976005.1 Aggregatilineales bacterium
CCCGCTCCCCGCCGCCGGACGATCCCCGACGGGGCGGAGCAGGTAGGCCAGCAGGGTGATCGCGATCAGGGCCAGGCCGATTTCCAGCAGGCGCTGATCCAGCTTGACCCCGGCGGGCAGGGTCGCCCAGACCAGCACGACGATCGCGGCCATCACGATCAGCACGGTCGCGGCCCGGTGCGCGTCGATCCAGCCAAGCACCGCCGCCCGCCCGCGCGCCCAGAGGCCCGGCCTGGCTTCGGGAGCCGGGGCCGGGGTAGGGGGCAGCGCGCGCCCGCCCTGGCCGGTTTCGATCCGGATCGCCGGCTCCGAGGGCGTCTCGCCTGCGGCGGCTTCCGCGGCAGCTTCCATCGCCACCTCGACGGCGGGCGGTTCGGCGGCCGGAATTTCAACCTGGGGTGTTTCCTCCGCCGGAGTCTCCTCCGCCGCTGCCCTGGGCTGGACCGCCGGGGCGGCCGTCTCCAGGGCCAGCGCCAGCAGCACGCTCAGCGCGTAAAAGACGGCCAGCGCGCAGATCACGATCCCGACGAGCGACAGGGTCAGGCCGAAGCGGTTGTCGGCCGCGGGCAGCAGGAGCAGCACCCCGATCAAGGCGACGGCGGCCAGCAGCAGCCGGCCGAGGTCGATAGGTGGTCTGGTGCGTGGCATGGTGAGCGCCCCCTTCCATTCCGGCGGCGGGCCTGCCTCAAAGCGCGGCCCGCCGTGCATGCGCTACCCTCTACTGTAGGCGCGGCGCGGGATTGAGTCAACAGCATGGCATGGCTCGCCGGTGGGCATGCAACAAGAAGGACGGGGGATTGCCCCGTCCTTCCGAGATTGGATGTTCGTGCGGCGGACTACCAGATCGCTTCCGTGTTGTCGCAGGTTCCGTTGCCGTTGGTGTCGCGGTAGCGGCCGCAGTGGCCGGGGTAGCCGCACCCCCGGTTGCACAGCCGCCGGCCGGTCGTGACCACGGTCTGGACGGTTTGCGCGGCCTGGGTCGCCGTTGGGACGGCGGTGGCGACAGGGACGGCCGTCGCGGCGGAGAGCATGTTGGCCGTATCCGAAGCGAGCACCGTGGTATCCGTGATCGCTTCCGCCGCGTAGACCGTGTCCACCTCGGGGAACAGCAGGCGGCCGGCCCCGGCCAGGGCCACGGTCGTCGCGACCGCGCTGCCCCCGGCGATCAGGAACTCGCGGCGGCTCATGCCGCCCTCGGAGGCCGTCGCCTGGCCGCGCGCGGTGGCCTGGCTCGGCGAAGGCGCGTGGGCAAGCCGGGCGGCGCGGCGCTTGAGGCGCTGCTGGGTCAGGGCGAAGGCGGTGACGAAGACCGCGACGAACCACAGGTTGAAGATCACCTGCCGGGCGGCCTGGAGGAAGTCCGGCGCGAAGCTGTCGGTGGACAGCCCCAGGCTGCGGCTCAGCGGCCAGTCCAGCGCCCCGGCGAGGGCCAGTCCGGCCCCGATCAGGGTCAGGAAGCCGACCACGGCGGCCGTCCAGGGGAAATGTCTGTGGGAAGGTTTGCGGTTCATGGGGTGTCTCCTTGGTTGCAAAGTCAGTTTCAGAAGTCTAGCGGCCAACCCGTTCGGACGGCGCGGCGACCGGTTGCGGGGTGGGCTGACCGAGCAGCGTGCGCCGGGTGGTGTTCACGATCCATTTCCAGCTCAGGGCCATGTGCATGGCCACCAGCACCAGCGTCAGGTCGGTGGACAGGAAGTGCACCTGGCGCGCCGCCTCCAGCAGGCCCGCGCTCAGGCCGAGGGCAGTCGCGGTGTTGAGCGTGGTGGAGATCGCGATCCCGGTCAGGAGGATGGTCAGAAACGAGATCGCCAGCGCCGCGTCCACCCAGTACTTGATCCGCACCTGGGCATTGACCGGCTGGAAAATCCGCCGCGTCACGTTCACCACCCATTTCCAGTGCAGGATCACGTGGATCACCAGAGCCGCGCCCATCACCAGACCGCCCCATTCGTGCAGGGTCAGCCCGGAGAAATCCGGCTCCATCAGGATGGCGAACGCGCCAATCAGGATTGCATCCCAGAGCCAGTTCACCTGCGTTTTGTTCTGTCGTTGGTTGACCTGTGTTGTCATGGTTCACGTCCTATCTGAAGTCCGCTCCAATCGAGCGTCGCTTACAGGTATAGCCGCCGGACGTAACCAACTGGTGGACGTTGTGCGAAGTTTGTGTGAAGCCCGGATGAGGCCTGGATGAGGGGCATCCAGGCCGGAAGGAGGTGAAGAAGCCCCCCGCCAGGACGGGGATCAACGCGGGGCGAGGCCCCGCGCTGATGAGATTTGACCCACGCGATCGACCGGCACACCGGCCGGGGACTTGCCTTACGCGCCACTCGTTCGCCGGGATGCTCCGTTACACATCCTGGCTGCGCCCCCCCCGATCACGCAATCGGCACGATCCGGTTTTCCGCCAGCGAGAGTTCGACCGCCTCGACCACTTTTTGCGCCCAGACTGCATCGTCCATGCTCGAAAGCGGCTGGCCGCCGTGCAGGCAGACCTGGACGAAATGGCGATCCTCGTTGGTGATCGTCTGCTGGTAGGCGCTATAGACCTGCGAGTGCGAGATGCCGGGTTTGGCCTCGACCCAGTCCTGGTAGGTGTAGCGAGTCGTGCCCGCCGTGCCGATCACTTTGACCATGAACGTCCAGGGGTCGGCGGAGAAATCATCCGCGGCGAAACTGGCGCACAGGTGGGCGATGCCGCCGCATTCCAGGTCGAGCAGCACCATCGCCAGGTCCTCGCGGGTCAGCGTTTCATAGTGACGCACCGCGATCATGCCGGCCGCGCGGGTGGGCCGCCCGACCAGGTACATCAGGGTGTAGATATTGTGCGTCAGAATGTGGCGGACCATCCCCGGCAAGGTCGACGCGCGCTCCTCCGAATGGTGAATGTTGTACATCACGTAGCAGGAGACGATCTTGCCCAGGTCGCCGGCCTGGATCAGCGCCCGCGCCCGCGCCAGGCTGTCCTCGTGGATCATATTGTGGCCGGGCACGCACACCACGCCGCAGCGCTCCGCCGTGCTTTTGATCGCGGCCACATCGGCGACCGTCGCGGCGACCGGCTTCTCGACCAGCACGTGCTTGCCGTTTTCCATCGCCAGCGTGCTGAATTTCAGGTGCGTTTCCAGGTTGGTGAGGACAAAAACGGCATCGATCTCCGGGTCCTGGACGAGTTCTTCCGCGCTCGCGTAGCGACGGCACTGGTAAAGCTGCGCACGCTCGGCGGCCCTGTCCGGTTCGAGATTCCACAGGCCAACCAGCCGCGCTTCGGGGATGCTCTGGATCGCTTTGGCATGCAACTGAGAGACTTCTCCCGCGCCAATAAAACCGATTCCAACCGGGTGGTTCATCACAAGGCTCCCTTGCCTGGTCTGGCGTCTGACTGTGTGGTCCGGCCGCGAATGGGGTGTCTGCCGCGTCTACATTCTAGCGTGGCCCGCCATTTTGGGAATGCATCCTGATCGGGTCATCCCGTGACCGCGGCGGCACGGTGGCCCCCCGCCGGCACGGCATCGCCCGGATCGTGACCAATAACGACTCCCGCAACCCGATGGTCCAGCTCAACCTGGCGCTGGGCTTCGTGCCGCAGCCCGCCTGGGTGCGGGTCGAAAAGACGCCGGACGGGATGGATGGCGCGAAGCCCGCGACATGACCGCCGCCAGCCCTGGGCGCGCGAATCCCAGCCAACCGGTTGCATCCGTGCCGGGCGAGGGCTAAGATGACTCCCACACACGCCTGAACAGGGGGAGTAACCCGGATGCGAACCAAGCTCACGACCTGGTGGGAAAAACTGCGCGGCACGTACTGGGTGATCCCGGCCCTGATGCTGCTCCTGGCGATTGGCCTGTCCTTCCTGACCATCGCCCTGGACAAATCCCTGTGGGCTGGCGCTGCCGCCGATCGCGCGTGGTTCCCGATCGGCGACCCGGACGGGGCGCGAACCTTCCTGTCCACCGTGGCCGGATCGATGATCACCATCACGGGCGTGACCTTTTCGATCACGATCGCGGCGTTCGTCCAGGCGTCGAGCCAGTTCGGCCCGCGCCTCCTGAGCAACTTCATGCGCGACCGGGGCAACCAGCTCGTGCTGGGGACGTTCGTCGCCACCTTCGTCTACTGCCTGCTGATCCTGCGCGCCGTGCGCAGCGGAGATGGGGACGCTTTTGTCCCGCACCTGTCGCTGCTGGCCGCGATCGGCCTGACCCTCGCCAGCGTCGGGGTGCTGATCTACTTCTTCCACCACGTCTCGACCTCGATCCGGGCCGAATACGTCATCAACCACATCGGGCGCGATCTGGAAGCCGCGATCGAGCGCCTGTACCCGGAACAGCTCCGCGTGCGCTGGTTCGAGCAAGGACTGCGCAGCCCAGAGGACATCCCGCCCCAGGTGGAGAAGGAAGCCCGGCCCATCCCCGCCGCGCGCAGCGGCTACGTCCAGGCCATCGATCACGAGGAATTGTTCCATCTCGCCATCAGGAAAGACCTGCTCGTCCGCCTGACCTGCCGCCCCGGTGATTTCATCCCGCTGGAAGGGCCGCTGGCCGTGGTCTGGCCGCCCGGCGCGATCGACGACGCCCTGATCGAGACGATCAACGGGGTCGTCGTGGTCGGCGTGCAGCGCCTGGGGATGCAGGATGTGGAGTACCTCTTCAACCAGCTGGTCGAGATGGCCGTGCGGGCGCTCTCGGCCGCCATCAACGATCCGTTCACGGCCATCCACTGCATCGACCAGATCACCACGTCGCTGGCCCAGCTCGCCGAGCGGCGCATCCCGCGCGGGTACCAGTACGATAGCGGCGACCGGCTGCGCCTGATCCGGGACATCGAGACCTTTACCGGCGTCGTGGAGCTGGCCTTCAACCCGATCCGGCAGTATGGCCGGGGCAGCGTGGCGGTGACGATCCGGCTGCTGGAGGCGCTGGCCGTGATCGCGGCCCACGCGCAGACCGCCGAACAGCGCGAGACCCTGGCCCACCAGGCCGATCTGATCAAACACGGCGCGGACGCGGCCATCCCCGCCGACCACGACCGGCGCGACGTGGCCGACCGCTATGCAGCGGTGATGCAGGCGCTGGGCCGGGGAACGGCTTCCCAGGCGGGCGGGCTGTAGCGGTAATCCTGTACCTGCCGGGCCAATCACAAAATTGACCGCGCAGGTCGACTTTGGTATGCTCCCCGCATCGAACGGCAGACTCTGACCAGGACTCCAGCCCCATGCTGACCATCGAACCCTTTCCCTATACCGACGAAGCTTACCAGGTGATGGCCGCCATCGACGCGGCCGTGTTCGGCGGTCACCCCGTCCCGGTCGAGGAACTGAAACACGATGACGCCACCCGCAACCCGGACTTCCTGTTCCGGCGCGACCTGATCCGCCGCGACGGCGACGTGATCGGCTTTGCCACTTACGGCCAGAACCAGTGGGCCTACCACCCCCAAAAGGTCGAGTGCCGGGTCTTCGTCGACCCGCGCCACGACGGGCCTGACATCCGGCCCGCTTACCTGGCCCACACGCTCGCCACGTTGCGCGACCGGGACATCATCGCGATCACGTCCGGGATGCTGGAGGACAAGCCGGAGGCCATGCGCTTCTTCGCCGAGAACGGCTTCGTGGAGGTGGCGCGCGAGGCGCTGTCCGAGCTGGACGTGCCCGGCTTCGATCCCGGCCGCTTCGCAGGGCTGGACGCGCGCCTCCAGGCGGAGGGCATTGAGATCGCCGGGCTGCCCGCCCTGCAAGCCCGCGATCCGGACTGGCGGCGCAAGCTCTACGAACTGGAACTGCTGATCAGCGCGGACGTGCCCTCGACCGGCGGCAAGCAGCCCCACACCTTCGAGTCGTGGGTCGCCGCGCGCCTGGATGGCCCGGCCTTCGACCCGGAGGGCTGGTTCGTGGCGCTGGATGGCGACCGGTATGTGGGAGAAAGCCAGGGGTGCGTCAACCGGGCCGAGCCGGATCACTTCCAGACCGGGCTGACCGGCGTGCGGCGCGACTACCGGCGGCGCGGGATCGCGACCGCGCTCAAGCTGTACGTGATCGAGTATGCCCGCCGGCACGGCATCGCCCGGATCGTGACCAACAACGACTCCCGCAACCCGATGTATCAGCTCAACCTGGCGCTGGGCTTCCTGCCGCGGCCCGCCTGGGTGCGCGTCGAAAAGACGCTGGATCGGGCCGCCGTGGAAAGCCCCGCGTCATAGGCAAGGCCCAGAGGATCGCAAGCGATGAACGCAACGAAGCGGGGCGGCCCGGTGAACCGCCCCGCGCCCTATGATGCGCCGCCTAACGGTCTTGATCACGCAGCCTCCATCTGAAGCAGGCCCGAAGCAGGCGAGCACACGGCAATCGAGAAGCTGCTTCTTGACAGTTCCGAAGCTGGGTTGGTTGGGCCGGGTTTTCGGGGAGGTGAATACTGCTGATAACATGGGGGAATGGCCCACCACCCTCCCCCCACGGCCTCCTTTCCGCATGCGGAGCGGGGGCCGGGGGGAGGGTGTGGGGATGTCTGCCAATCGATCTTGTTTGTCAAATCTCATCAGGGGCGGTGTGATGCTTCACATCGACGCGACCCGCCCCAGGCAGCTCTGAGGGACGCCCCAACTCCGCCTGTCAGTCCAACCCCTGCTCGGCGCTGGTGATGGCGACGGCCAGGGCGCGGGCTTTGTTGAGCGTCTCCTGGTATTCGCTGGCCGGGTCGCTATCGGCCACGATGCCCGCCCCGGCCTGGATCGTGACCATCTGGCCGCGCATCAGCAGGGTGCGGATCGTAATACAGGTGTCCATCGAGCCATCGTGGCTGAAGTAGCCGACCGCGCCGCCGTACGGGCCGCGCCGGATGCCTTCCAGCTCCTCGATGATCTGCATGGCCCGCACCTTGGGCGCGCCGGAGAGCGTCCCGGCCGGGATGGTGGCGCGCAGCAGGTCGAAGGCGCTCATCCCCGCGCGGAGCCGGCCCTCCACCTGGCTGACGATGTGCATGACGTGCGAGTAGCGCTCGACCTCCATCATGCGCGTGACGCGCACCGTGCCGTACTCGCACACCCGGCCCAGGTCGTTGCGCCCCAGGTCGACCAGCATGACGTGCTCGGCCCGTTCCTTGGGGTCGGCCAGCAACTCGTCGGCCAGACGGCGATCCTCCTCCTCGGACGCGCCGCGCGGGCGCGTCCCGGCGATGGGCCGCGTGGTGGCGATCCCGTCTTCCAGGCGGACCATCATCTCCGGCGAGGCCCCGATCAGGCTCAGGTCGTCGCTGAAGCGCAGGAAGAACATGTAGGGCGAGGGGTTGAGGGCGCGCAGGGCGCGGTAGATGGCGAAGGGCGGCGCGCTGGTCTGGCAGCTCAGGCGCTGGGAGAGCACGATCTGGAAGGCGTCCCCGGCGGCGATGTACTCCTTGGCGGCGCGCACGTTGGCCTCGAAGCGCTCCTGAGGCACGTTGGAGCGCAGGGCATCCCCCAGCGGGGCGGCGGCGCGCGGCGCTTCCGGCAGGGGATGGCGCAGGACGGCCACGATCTCGTCCACCCGGCGCACGGCGTCGTCGTAGGCCGCGCCGGGGTCGCCGGTATTGTGCGCGTTCGCCAGGGCGATCAACTGGTGCTTGGCATGGTCGAAGATGACCAGCGTATCCGGCAGCAGGAAAGCCAGGTCGGGCACGTCCAGGTCGCGGGTCGCCGTCGCGGGCAGGCGTTCCAGGTAGCGCACCACGTCGTAGCCCAGGTAGCCGACCGCGCCGCCGATGAAGCGCGGCAGCCCGTCGGCGGGCACGGCCTTCACCCGGCCCAGCTCGGCCTCGACCGCGCTGAGCGGGTCTTCGCCAGGGGCGAGGGGGCGCGTCTCCTTCGAGCCGTTGTGGGTGTGGGTGACGGTGTCGTCCTGGACGGTGATCACCCCGCGCGGGTTGACCCCCAGGAAGGAATAGCGCCCGACCTGCTCGCCGCCTTCCACGCTCTCCAGCAGGAAGGACACCGTGCCCATCTGGGCCAGCTTGAGGTAGACCGAGACGGGCGTCTCCAGGTCGGCCAGCAGGGTGCGGTAGACAGGCACAAGGTCGCCGCGCTCGAACAGGCGTTGGGCGGTGGCTCGATCGGGGGTCAGGCCGGGACGCAGGGCAGACGGTGCGGACATGGGCGCGAATCTCCTGAGACAAGAACGGTAAGTGGTGATCGGTTGTTGGTTATTGGTCAACGACAATGGGTTCTGGT
>JARKOQ010000210.1 GCA_029976005.1 Aggregatilineales bacterium
GTCATCACCGGCCGGATCGGCTCCGGCAAGACGACCCTGCTGCGCGTGCTGCTGGGCCTCCTGCCCAGGGATGCGGGCACGATCGCCTGGAACGGCCAGCCGGTGGACAACGCCGGGGAGTTTTTCGTCCCGCCGCGCAGCGCCTACACGGCCCAGGTGCCGCGCCTGTTCAGCGACACCCTGCGTAACAACATCCTGATGGGCTACCCGGCGGGCGACGACACGATCCTGGAAGCAATCACGCTGGCGGTAATGGACCGCGACCTGGCCGAGCTGGATCAGGGCCTCGACTCGCTGGTCGGGCCGAAGGGCGTCAAGCTCTCCGGCGGCCAGATGCAGCGCACCGCCGCCGCCCGGATGTTCGTCCGCCGCCCGGAACTGCTGGTCTTCGATGACCTGTCCAGTGCCCTGGACGTCGAGACCGAGCGCCTGCTCTGGGAGCGGGTTTTCGAGCAGCCCGGCACAACCTGCCTGGCCGTCTCCCACCGTAAGGTGGCCCTGCGCCGGGCCGATCACATCATCGTCATGAAAAATGGCCGGATCGAAGCCGAGGGTAAGCTGGACGACCTGCTGGCGACCTGCGAGGAAATGCGCCATCTCTGGCATGGCGACCTCGCCGGGAGCAGTAACGGCAGCGAGACCCAGCCCGTCCAGCCGCCGCCCGGCGCCAACGGTCACGAAGCCAGCGTCAATTAGCCCAACCCCAAGGCCCGCCCATCACCGGCGGGCCTTGACTTTCGTCTCTCAGGGCTGGCCATGACGCGCCCGGTACTCCGCCAGCAGGGCATCCATGACCCGACTCGTCCGGGCGGCCGTCTCGCCGCTGCTCGGACACTCCCCCACGCCATTCAGCGCCAGCACGATCGTCTGGATCAAGGGCTGCTGGATGTGCGGCGGGTTGGGGATGTCGAAGGCCTCCTGGCCCGCCGCCGTGTGAAGCACGATCGGCTCATTCTCGAAGCAGGCAAAGACCAGTCTGCCCTGCGAGCCGACGATTTCAATCCGATCCTGGCGGTCGTAACTTGAAAAGCACCACATCCCCGTACCATGCACGCCCGACTCGAACTCGAACTGGCCGCTGACCATATCCTCCGCCGGATACAACCCGGCCTGGTTGCTCGCCGTCCCGCGCACCGCACCAATCGGCCCCAGCAGGAAGTCGAGCAGATCGAGCATGTGCGAGCCGATATCCAGCAGCAGCCCACCGCCCGCGATGGCCGGGACGAAGCGCCAGGGCAGAATTCCCGGATCGAGGTCGTCCGGCGGCTGGCGGCGCAGATCGAGGCTCACACAGCGCGGCTCGCCGATCGCGCCTTCCTCCAGCAACGCCTTGACCTTGAGGAAGCGCGGCAGCGCCCGCCGGTAGTAGGCCACGAACAACGGGACCTCCGCCGCCCGACAGGCCGCGATCATCGTTTCACATTCGGCCAGGGTACGCGCCATCGGTTTTTCGACGTAGATCGGCTTGCCAGCCTGCGCCACCGCCAGAGCATATTCCAGGTGCGCGCCGGGCGGCGTGGCGACGTACACCGCGTCGACCTCCGGGTCGTGGATCAGCGCCTCGGCATCCGCGTACCAGCGCGCCACGCCGTGCCGCCGGGCGTAATCCTCAGCCCTGGCCGCCGTGCGCCGCATCACGGCAACCAGCACCGAGTGCTCAGCCTGCTGCAAGGCCGGGCCACTCTTGACCTCGGTCACATCGCCCGCGCCGATCATGCCCCACCGGATCGTTTTCATCACACCTCCGCACGCTTGTTCTGCCAATTATGATCGGTGTACACTGAAATTACTATGACCCGCAAAATCCTGCATCTCGATCTGGACGCCTTCTTCTGCGCAGTGGAAATCCAGCTCAATCCCGCGCTGGACGGCAAACCCTTTGCCGTCGGCGGACGGCCGGAGGAGCGCGGCGTGGTGGCCTCCTGCTCCTACCCGGCCCGCCAGTTCGGGGTGCGTTCGGCCATGCCGATGTCCAAAGCCGTCCGGCTCTGCCCAGAGCTGATCATCGTCCCCCACAGTTTCCCCGCCTATCACGAAGCCTCTGGCAAGGTGATGGACATCCTCAACAACCTGACTCCCAGCGTCGAGCAAATCTCGATCGACGAGGCATTTCTGGACGTGAGCCTGCTGGCGGAAGACCCCGGCGCGATCGCCCACCGCCTCCAGGCCGCGATCAACGACCAATTGAACCTGCCCTGCTCGCTCGGCGTGGCGACCAACAAGCTGCTCGCCAAGATCGCCAACAACATCGGCAAGGGCGCGGCGCGCGGCGGCCATCCCCCCAACGCGATCCAGATCGTACCGCCCGGCCAGGAAGCCGCTTTCCTCGCCCCACTGCCCATTACCCAACTGTGGGGCGTCGGCCCGCGCACGGCGGAGCGCCTGGAAGCCCTGGGCATGCACACCATCGGCGATATCGCCCGCTGGCCGCAGGAAGACTTGGCCCGGCGCTTTGGCAAGCACGGGGAGGCGATAGCCCTCCACGCGCGCGGGCTGGACGATCGCCCGGTCGAAGTCACCCACGAGATCAAGTCGATCAGCCAGGAAACGACCTTCACCCACGACGTGAGCGACGCCCAGTTGTTACGCCGCACCCTGCGCGCGCTGGCGGATGGCGTTGGCCGCCGTCTGCGCCAATCCGCACTGACCGGCAAGACCGTCCACATCAAGCTGCGCTGGGACGATTTCACCACCCTCACCCGCCAGATCACACTCGACCACCCCACCGACCAGGACGACGAGATCTACGCCGCCGCGCTCCGCCTGTTCGACCAGCACTGGCCGCCCGGACGTGCCGTCCGGTTGCTGGGAGTCGGCGTCAGCGGCTTTGAGGAGCCGCACCGCCAGCTTGGCCTCTGGGAAGACACCGGAAGCCGGGCCGAACAGCGCCGCTTGCAGGCCACGTTGGATTCCCTCCGCGACCGGTTCGGGGATTCCGCCATCCAGCGCGGCAGCACGTTGCGAAAACCGCGCAAGCGCAGACCACAGCGGCCAACCTGATACAGCGCTTGGGCGGCCAGTATCGCGGCCCCGCCAGTCCACGCTATAATACGACACAGAACCAACCTGAAACTAACTTCATGTGGCTGGAGCCCTCTTCCCATGACGGCTGAAATCCATCCTGACGCCATTCGCACGCTGCTGTCCGGCGATCACGGCGCGCCGTTCGATCTGCTTGGCCCGCATCAGATCGATGACGACACGGTTTCGATCCGGGCCTTCCAGCCCAGCGCGGCGGAAATCGCTGTCATCCGCGAGGATTCCGGCGAGCGGATCGCTATGTACCGGCTGCACCAGGACGGGTTCTTCGAGGCCGTGCTGGAAGCCCGGTGTGACAGCCTGCGTTATCACTACGAAATCACCACCCACGACGGCCGGACCATCACGACCCACGACCCGTATATCTACCGCCCGCTGCTCACCGATTTCGACCTGTATCTCTTTGGAGAGGGCCGCCACTGGCAGATCTACGACAAGCTGGGGGCGCACCTGGTCGAAGTCGACGGGATCAAGGGCGTCCACTTTGCCGTCTGGGCGCCCAACGCCTACCGGGTCAGCGTGGTTGGCGAGTTCAACGCCTGGGATAACCGGATGCATCCCATGCTGAACCACGTTGAAGCCGGAGTTTGGGAGCTGTTCATCCCCGACATCCCGGAATACAGCCAGTACAAGTTCGACATCCGCTCCCGCCAGGACGGTTACCGGGCCGAGAAGGCCGATCCCTACGGTTTCGCCACCGAGATGCGCCCGCGCACGGCCTCGATCGTGATCGACCTGGATCGCTATCAGTGGCAAGACGCGGACTGGATGGCGGCCCGCGCCCGTAAGAGCCTGTTGAAGGAACCCATGGCGATCTACGAAGTCCACCTGGGCTCCTGGCGGCGCAAGAACGATGGCCTGGATTGGCTGACCTACAAGGAGCTGGCCGTCGAGCTTGTCCGCTACGTCAAGGAGATGGGCTTCACCCACATCGAGCTGATGCCGGTCGCCGAACATCCACTGGACGCTTCCTGGGGCTACCAGATCACAGGCTACTATGCGCCGACCAGCCGCTATGGCGATCCTCACGCGCTGATGGCCCTGATCGATGCCTGCCACCAGCAGGGCATCGGCGTGATTCTGGACTGGGTGCCCGCCCACTTTCCCAAAGACGGCTTCGCCCTCAGCTACTTCGACGGCACGCACCTCTACGAGCATGCCGATCCCCGCAAGGGCGAGCATCCCGACTGGGGCACTTACATCTTCAACTACGGGCGCAACGAGGTCCGCAACTTCCTGATCGCCAACGCTCTCTTCTGGCTGAAGAAGTATCACATCGACGGCCTGCGCGTCGACGCAGTCTCGTCGATGCTCTACCTGGACTTCGGCCGGCGCAGCGGAGAATGGCTGCCTAACCAATACGGCGGCAACGAGAACCTGGAGGCCATTGCCTTCATGCAGGAGGCCAACGCCGTGATCCACGGTGAGTGCCCCGGCGCGGTCACCATCGCCGAGGAATCGACCGCCTGGCCGATGGTGTCGCGGCCAACCTACCTGGGCGGCCTGGGTTTCACCCTCAAGTGGAACATGGGCTGGATGCACGACACGCTCAGCTACATCCAGAAAGACCCCGTCCACCGCCGCTACCATCACAACAACCTGACCTTCTCCCTGATGTATGCCTTCAGCGAGAACTTCGTCCTGTCGCTCTCCCACGACGAAGTCGTGCACGGCAAAGGCTCTCTGATCGGCAAGGCCGCCGGGGACTGGTGGCAGAAGTTCGCGACCCTGCGCCTGCTGTTCGGCTACCAGTACACCCATCCGGGCAAGAAGCTCAATTTCATGGGGCAGGAGTTCGGGCAGTGGCGCGAGTGGAGCGAAGACCGCAGCCTGGACTGGCATCTGGTCGAGCAGTTCGGCCTACACCGGGAGTTGCAAGCCTGGTTCCGGGACCTGAACCGGTTCTACGCCAGCCAGCCGGCCCTGTATGAACTCGACTTTGACCCACGCGGTTTCCGCTGGATCGAAGCCAACGACGCCGAGCAGAGCGTGTTCTCGTACATCCGCTTCGCGGAAGACCCGGAAGATTTTCTGGTCGTGATATGCAACTTCACGCCCGTCCCCCGTCATGGGTATCGGATTGGCGTGCCGCGCCCCGGCTTCTACCGCGAGATGCTCAACAGCGACTCCGCGTACTACGGCGGCGGCAACCTGGGCAATCTGGGCGGCTGCCGGGCCGACGATCTGAGCTGGCACAGCCATCCCCACAGCCTGACCCTGACCATCCCCCCACTGGGCATCGTCGTCTTTAAGCACGAGGCCGAGACGACCCCACACGCATAGACAACTCAGAACAACCGCGCCGGACGCGAAAACGTCCGGCGCGGTTTGATTTCAGAGAGAGGTTGCTCACGACCAAACGAAGCTACTTGGGCTGCTCCTGCATGGCGGAGAGCGCACGGTAGGTCTGGATGTAGTTCATCGCCCACTCGTCGCGGCCCAGCATCAGGTCGGACGCCCGCACCGCCAGTGCGTTCTTGAGCGGATTACAGATCGGCGCGTTGACCCCCACCGCAATCAACTGCGCCAGGAATACGGTGTTGATCATCTCGCGGTCGGGCATCCCGTGCGACGCATTGCTGGCCCCGACCGTCAGGTTGCAGCCCAGCTTTTCCTTCAGCAGCCGGGCCGTATCCAGGGTGATCCGCCCGGCCCGGTGATCGGCACCGACCGTCATCACCAGCGGGTCGAACAGGATGCTCTCAATACCGACGCCAACCTTCTGCGCATGCTCCAGGATTCTCTCGGCGATTGCCACGCGCTCTTCGGGCACGGTTGGAATGCCGTTGTCGTCCATGCACAGCGCGATCACCATCGCGCCGTACTCCGCCACCACGGGCAGCAGCGCGTTGAGTTTGGCCGTTTCGCCGCTGACCGAGTTGACCAGGGCGCGACCTTTGGCCACTTTGAGGCTGGCCGCCAGCGCCAGCGGATTGGGCGAATCGATGCTGACCGGGACGTCGACGGTCTCCTGCACCATCTGGACCGCTCGCGGCAGCCATTCCACCTCGTCCACCCCCGCCGCGCCCACGTTGACGTCCAGCACCTGCGCCCCGGCGGTCACCTGCGCCTGGGAATCCTTCGGCACGCGGCTCAGGTCACCGGCTTGCAGCTCCGCGCTGAAGACTTTTCTCCCGGTCGGATTGATCCGCTCGCCAATGATCACGGTCGGTTTGTCCGGCCCGATCTCGACCACGCAGCTTGGCCCGCGCAATTCAGCTTGCATCAGCATGTCCCTTTCGCAACAGGAAGCATCGCCCCCGTGAGATTCGACTCTCAGAATACCTCTACCATTCTAGCGTAAGTTCGGAACACCCGGATCAAAATGCGCGGTAGTGGAATGCCACCAGAATCAGCAGAGGAGCGCATCGATCGCCGCGCTCCTCTGCCTCTCAGACTATGCTTGGACAATCCGGCCTAAGCGCCGCCCTCGATCGCCGCGATCGCCTTGAATTCGTCCTTGAGCGCCGGATACAGCGCCCGGTAGCGGGGATAGACCGCCGCATAGCGCTCGACGTTGCCGGAGGGGGCCGTCCGGCCCGTGATCTGGATCGTCGCCTCGCAGGCTTCGGGCACGCTGGAGAAGACTCCGCCACCCACCCCGGCCAGCAGCGCCGCACCGAAGGCCGCGCCCTCGGTCGTGTTAACCGTCACCAGCTCGGCTCCGACCACATCCGCCATGATCTGCCGCCACAGGGGGCTCTTCGCGCCGCCGCCGGAAATGCGCACCTGGTTGATTGATCCCAAGCCAGCCTGCTGAATCAGCGTGAAACTGTCCTTGATTCCGAAGGCGACCCCTTCCAGGACGGCCCGGGTCAGGTGGGCGCGGGTATGGCGCACCGTCAGCCCAACCCAGGCTCCCCGCGCCAGCGGGTCCGGATGCGGCGTCCGCTCGCCGGTCAGGTACGGCAGGAAGAACAACCCTTCGCTCCCCGCAGGGACGCTCGCCGCCTCGCCGACCAGATCGTCGAAACTGGTCTGCGGAGCCAACGTGTCGCGATACCATTGCAGGCTGCCCGCCGCGCTGAGCATTACCCCCATGAAGTGCCAGCGGCCCGGCACCGCATGGCAGAAGGCATGCAGCCGGCCCTCCGGCTCGATCAGCGCGGATTCGGTCGTGGCGAAGACCACGCCCGACGTCCCCAGAGTCAGCGCCACGATCCCCGACTCGACGGCCCCGACTCCCACGGCCCCCGCGGCCTGGTCGCCACCACCGCCCACCACTGGCGTCCCGGCCTTCAGTCCGGTCACGGCGGCCGCGGCCGCGCTCACCACGCCCGTGATCTGGGGGCCTTCGTGCGTCGGCGGCAGCCATTCCGCCGGGATGTCCAGCGCCTGCAAGACCTCCGGCGACCAGGTGCGCGTCTTGAGATCGAACAGAATCGTGCCCGCGCCGCCCGCGCGATCGGTCGCGTATTCGCCGGTCAGACGGAAGCGGATGTAGTCCTTGGGCAGCAGAATATGCCGGCAGCGGGCATAGATGTCCGGCTCGTTTTCCTGCACCCACAGGATTTTGGGCGCGGTGAACCCGGTCAAGGCATCGTTGCCGGTGATCTGGATCAGGCGCTGCTTACCCAGCCGGGCGCGGATCGTGTCGCACTGCGCCGCGGTGCGCTGGTCGTTCCAAAGGATCGCCGGACGCAGCACGTCCCCCTGCTCGTCCAGCATCACCAGCCCATGCATCTGGCCCGTCAACCCGATCGCGGCCACGTCCTCGCCGCTTGCCCCGGCCTGGGCCAGCGCCTGCTGGATGCTGTTGACCATCCCCGCCCACCAGTCAGTCGGGTTCTGCTCCGACCACAGCGGGCGCGGCGTGGACAGGCTGAGCGCCGTCGACGCGCTGCTGACCACCTGGCCCGTGGAGTCGATCAAGAGCGCCTTGGCCCCCGTCGTCGAAACATCCAATCCGAGAAGCAGTTTTTGTGTCATGCGTGCTATCCCCACGGTGATCTCTGGCGGCGAGGCCATCCCGACCGCATGGATGGCCCCGCCTGCTGGCAGGCTGCCAGCCCGGTGAAGTTACCGAACACCCAGCAGCAGTTCGACGGTCAGTTGGTCGAGCCGCTCGTACGGCAGACCGCGCGCGCCAAGCGCGACCCGGTCGAACGTCATGTCCTTTAGCCGGTCGGCCTTCTGGCGGCTGTATCCACCGTTCAGGAAGCTCAACGACTCGTCCTGCGCCGTGACCTCGGCCAGGAGCGCCTGAATCTCGGCATCCTGGTTGAACCGCGCGGCCTTCTCCTTGAGGATCAGGTAAGTGCGCATGCAGCCCCGCGCGAAAGCCTTGACGTCTTCGTAGTCGCCCGTGCGATAGGCATGCGCGTCGAAATGGCGGCTGCCCTGATAACCAACATCTTCCAGGAATCTCACCAGGAAGAACGCCTGCTTGATCATCTCCGCGCCAAAGCGGAAGTCCTGGTCATACCGCCCGAATTTCTGGTCGTTGAGGTCGATGTGGAACAGCTTGCCCGCGTCCCAGGCCTGGGCCACCGCATGCATGAAGTTCAGCCCGGCCATGTGCTCGTGCGCCACTTCCGGATTCACCCCAACCATCTCCGGGTGATCCAGTGTGGCGATGAAGCCCAGCATCGCCCCGACGGTCGGCAGATAGATGTCGCTGCGCGGCTCGTTGGGCTTGGGCTCCAGCGCGAACTTGAGCGCGTAACCCTGATCTTTCACATATTCACACAGGAAGTTGAGCGCCTCGCGGAAGCGCTTCCCGGCATCCAGCGGATTCTTGGTCGCGTCGCTTTCGGTGCCCTCGCGCCCGCCCCAGAAGACGTAGACTCCCGCCCCCAGTTCCGCGCCGAGGTCGATGGCCCGCATCGTCTTCTGGAGGGCGTAGGCCCGCACCTGGGCATCGTTGGATGTGAACGCCCCGTCCTTGAACGCCGGATCGAAGAACAGGTTCGTGGTCGCCATGGGGACAACCAGGCCGGTCTCCGCCAGGGCCTGCTTGAAGTCCTTCACAATCTGGTCGCGCTCGGCCGGCGTCGCGTCGATCGGAACCAGGTCGTTGTCGTGGAAGTTGACGCCATAGGCGCCCACTTCGGCCAGGAGATGCACCAGTTGCACAGGCGAAAGCTTCTGCCGAACGGGATCGCCAAACGGATCGCGTCCCGTGCTGCCAACCGTCCAGAGTCCGAACGTGAACCGGTGTTCCGGCAAGGGCTGATAGTGATCGGTCATTTTGAACAGCCTTTCCTTCACTGGGAACAACTGCATGTGATCGTGTTGGCCACACGGGTTCCTATGGGAGACACATCCCATATAATTAGTTTATATTCTCATCGAACTGGAAGCAAGTACCATTTTCCTCCAGACACCGCGAATCGCACGGCGTCGCAGCAATAAAACACCACCAGGGATACCTGTCGACAGGATGACAGGCCGCAGCCTTGGGGGGACTTGACAGTGATCGCAGCCACCTGTAGACTGGTTAGTTAAGATTCTACCCAAAATCCTCAGGACTCGGTATGCCTATTCGCGCTTCCGTCGACCACGCGACCATGTATCGCATGAACATGGCGCTCATCCTCAACCAGCTCCGCCGGAACGCGCCCATCTCGAGGGCGGGCCTGGCGACCCTCACCGGCCTCAACAAGGCGACCATCTCCACCATGGTGCGCACTTTGCTGGAGCGCGGGCTGCTGCACGAAATCGGCGTGAATACCCCTACCTCGGAAGTCGGCCGCCCAGGCATCAACCTGGAGCTGAATCCGGACGCCGGCTACCTCATCGGCCTGGAGATCGGCGTCGGTTTCATCTCGCTCATCGTCACGGACTTCACCACGCGCATCGTGGCGCGCCGCTACGAAAGCACGCTCGACATGGAAGGCCCGGCCGCAATCCTGGAGCGCACCCTGGACCTGCTGCGCGACGCCTTCCGCCA
Source organism: Aggregatilineales bacterium (assembly GCA_029976005.1). GTDB lineage: Bacteria > Chloroflexota > Anaerolineae > Aggregatilineales > Ch27 > JARKOQ01. Next base: position 9,932 of record JARKOQ010000210.1, read on the forward strand.
GTATCGCCAGCCGGATCGGCCCGTTTTCGGGATCGGCGTCGGCGTGCCCGGCCTGGTGGACACAACCAGCGGCCTGCTTTTGTTCGCCCCCAACCTGGGCTGGGAAAACGTGGCCCTCCAGGAGATCATCGCCAGGGAATTTCCGGTGCCGGTCCGCGTGGCCAACGAAGCCAACATGGCGGCCTTCGGCGAAAGCTACTTTGGCGACGAACAGGAAAGCCGCTTTCTGCTGTATGTCAGCACAGGCGTGGGGCTGGGCGGCGGAATCGTCGTGGACGGCCAGCTCCTTTCCGGAGCCACCGGATTCGCCGGTGAGTTCGGCCACATGACCGTCGTCCCCGACGGCCTGCCCTGCAACTGCGGCAACGTCGGCTGCTGGGAAACGGTCGCCACCCAGCAGGCCGTGTTCCGCTTCGTCCAGGCCGCCGCCAAAGCCGGGCGCAAGACCGCGCTGACCAGCATCGTCTCCGGCGACTGGCGGCGGCTCACCATTCCGGCGGTGGTCGGCGCGGCCCAGCAGGGCGATGCCGTCGCCAGGGAAGCCCTCGAGGAAACCGGCCACTGGTTGGGGATCGGCATAGCCAACCTGGTCAACGTCATCAACCCGCGCCACGTGATCCTCGGCGGCCCACTCAGCCAGGCCCACGCCTTCCTGCTCCCGGTCATCCGCGAAACGGCCGCGCGTCACGCGCTGAAGTGGGCCATGTCCGGCGTCACAATCGGCGTCGCCGCGCATGCCGCCGACGGCGCGGCCATGGGCGGAATCGCAGCCATCCACAGCATGGTTCTGAACGACTTACAGCCCTGGCTCTAGCGTCTCCGGACTCTCCACGCGGTATACTCAAGCGCAGGCGCGTTCCACCGCCGCTGCCCGTCCTTCCGCGAGTCTTTCCCGGAGAAGCCCATGAGCCGTTTCGTCGCCCTCACCTGTGAAGCCCTGGCCCGGAGCATCTACGCCACTTCCGCGCACAGCCCGCACACCATCTCCGTGCGTCTGTTCAAACAGGGTCTCCACGACCGGCCGCGCAACCTGCGCAGCGTCCTGCAAGCCGAAATCGACGCGATTCCCCCAGGCGACTTCGACGCGATCCTGCTCGTGTATGGCATCTGCGGCACGTCGACCATCGGCCTGCGCGCCCCGGCCCATACGCCCCTGGTGATCCCTCGCGCCCATGATTGCATCACGCTCTACCTTGGGTCGAAGGAACGCTACCAGGAAGAGTTCAACCAGCATCCGGGCACCTACTGGTACAGCGTGGACTACATGGAACGCGCCGAGGATGGCTCCAGCACGGCGCTCGGCGCGGCCGGTCTGGAAGACCAGGAAGCCAAGTACGACGAGTACGTCCAGAAGTACGGCAAGGACAACGCCGACATGCTGCTGGAGGAGATGCGCCGCTGGTCGCAGCATTACACGCGCGCGGCGTTTATCGACACCGGCCTGGGTGAAAGCCAGCATTACGAGGATGTGGCCCGTGCCAAGGCCGCCCAGTCGGGCTGGCTCTTCGAGCGCAAGCAGGGCGACCGCCGCCTGCTGGAGATGCTAATCGCCGGCGACTGGCGCGACGATGAATTTCTGGTGGTGCCACCCGGCCACGTCACGCGGGAAGACTATGCCAACGGCCTGATCGGCGCGGCTCCGCCTGAGTAATAGCCTGGATACGCATCCTGCCCCGGAAGAAACGTACTCAGGTCTGCACTGGCCTGTACACCACACGCGGGCATGCTATGATAGCGCGGTTGATCCCGGCCGATAGGCAGCCAGCGACAGGAGCAGCATGTTGAAGAACCCAGCGCCGTGGTGGGAAAGCGCCGTTTTCTACCAGGTCTATCCGCGCAGCTTTGCCGACAGCAACGGCGATGGCATCGGCGATCTGCCCGGAATCACAGCCCGACTGGACTACCTGGCCGACCTGGGAATCGATGCCATCTGGCTCTCGCCGCACTATCCTTCCCCCCAGTTCGATTGCGGCTACGACATCTCGGACTACACCGCGGTCGCGCCTGAGTACGGCACCCTGGCAGATTTCCAGCGTCTTGTCGACGAAGCGCACCGCCGCCGCATCAGGATCATCCTGGATCTGGTGCTCAACCACACGTCGGACCAGCATCGCTGGTTTCAGGAATCGCGTTCCAGCCGGGCGCATCCCCGCCGCGACTGGTACATCTGGCGGGATGGGCGCGCCCCAGGCCAGCCGCCTAACGACTGGCGCTCGATCTTCGGAGGTTCGGCCTGGACCCTGGACCCGGCCACCGGCCAGTACTACTATCACTTCTTCTTCGACCGCCAGCCCGACCTGAACTGGCGCAATCCTGAAGTCAAGGCGGCCATGTTCGACGCCGTACGCTTCTGGCTCGATCGGGGCGTGGATGGCTTCCGCCTGGACGCCATCCCGCACCTGGTTGAAGCCGGCCACTTCCGCGATCAGGGCGTCGAGTTCTCCTGGCCGGAGGTGGACTACAGCCTGCGCACCAGCCGCGATCCCAGGGAGCGCGCCCGGCTGTACCGGATGTCCGGCCGCATCTTCCGCTACCAGTCCCACCAGCCCGAAACGCATGCCCTCCTGCGCGAGCTGCGCCAGGTGGTCGATGCCTATGGCGACCGGGTATTGATCGGCGAGACGACCAACATCCGCTACCACGGGAACGGCCAGAACGAGCTGCACATGGTCTTCAACTTCCCGCTGACCCGCAGCAGCCAGATGTCGCCTCCGGCGGTCCGCGCCAACCAGCGCGTGCGCCTGGCGGCCCTGCCCCCGGGAGCGTGGCCCTGCAACACTAGCGGCAACCACGATACCTCGCGCATCGGCAGCGTCCTGTCCGACGGGCAGCACGACCGGGAGAAAACACGCCTTGCCGCCGCCCTGATCCTGACTCTGCGCGGGACGCCTGTGCTGTATTACGGGGAGGAAATCGGGATGACCGACCGGGCGCTGGATGACATCGGCCAGCTTCGCGACATGGTCGCCGTCTGGATGCACGCCTATGCCCAGACCGAGTTGGGAATGTCCCCGGCCGAAGCCCTGGCCTACGCCACAAACGCCACCCGCGACCGGTGCCGGACTCCCATGCAGTGGGAACCGTCCCCCAACGGGGGCTTCTGCCCGCCGCAAAGCATGCCCTGGCTGCCGGTTGGAACCAACCTCGCCGCCGGGATCACGGTCGCCGATCAGTCCGCCGACTGCGATTCGCTGCTCAACTTCTACCGACGGATACTCGCTCTGCGCCGGAATACGCCGGCCCTGCAGGCGGGCGACTACCGCCCGCTGGCGACTGCCTCACGCGCCTATCTGGCTTTTCTGCGTACCGACCCGGCCAGCGCCCAGTCCGTCCTGGTCGCGCTCAATTTCACGCCAAAGTCCAGACGAATCGAACCCGGCCTGCCGCGAACCACAGGCAGGCTCCTGTTCTCCACGGAACGGGCGCACCCACAGGATATCCGCCTGTCCAATCTGGTTCTGGGGCCGTTCGAGGTGATGATCGTGGACCTTACTCCGGCAAACGAGTGAGCGTCCGCTCCAGAAAAAGACGTCCCCCGGTGGTTCACCGGGGGTCGTTGCTAACCGCAGGTTCGGGTGCCCTCCGCTAAAACACCCTCGCCCGCAGGTTGAGCACTTGTGAGGACTGAATGTGAGATACAGCCCCATTCAGATACCATGTAACCAGAAACTATGCGAATTTCGGCCGCATGTCATGTATCCAAAGGTTGATTCGTGAGGTTTACGGGGGGTTTATTTGCGCCTGGGCGATTCTCAGGGCTGCGAATCGCCGCCGTCCGGCTCCGGGATGCCGTACAGACTGCGCTCCGCCGGGGTCAGTTCCCGCACGG
>JARKOQ010000077.1 GCA_029976005.1 Aggregatilineales bacterium
TTCCGTAACCTCGAGGAAGGCCAGCGCGTGGAGTTCACCGTGACCAAAGGCCCCAAGGGCCTCCAGGCCAGCAACGTCACCCGGATCTAATCCCCGGACACGACACCCCAACGCCGCCCCCACCGGGCGGCGTTTTGATTCAGCGGCGGGCCAGACTCACGCCTTGAGCCTGGATCGCGCTTTCTGGCGCAGGTGGATCAGTTTTTGTCCGTCGATCAGGTCGATCCCCAGGCTGCGGGCTTCCTTGCGGGTCTGGTCGCTGAAGCGTGCGGTCGTGACCAGCGTCGCCGATTTGACTTTGTGCTGCGTTTTGACCGAGTGCAGCTCCCGCACGTAGCCCGGCGGCAGGACGACCTCCGGATTGTAGCGCTTGCACTGGACGATCCCGGTCAGGCGGCCCTTGCGGTCGTAGACCTTGACATCGATTCCCCCGTCTCCGGCCCCGCCCACCACCACCGCTTTGTTGTCCGTCAGGACGTTGATCAGCCAGGCGACCTCGTGCTCGAAGTCCCCCGGATTGACCGCGTCGTGGTGGAGCCGCAGGGCGCGCTTGCGCACCTCGAGCTGCATGGCAACCTCGTCCGCCGGGGGCGTGATGCGCGCGGCGGATGGAGTAGTCGGGGCGGGCTGCTGTTCCCTGGTCAAGGGGTCGGGAGCGCGCCGCGTCGGGCCGGAGTCCGCGCCGCCCGGTCTTGCTTCGTTGTCATCTAGGGGGCGGGCTGGATGTGGCTGGCTGCGCGCCAGAGTCACGAGCAGCGATCCGGCCAGGAAGGGCACCAGCAGGGCCAGCATCCCCAACCCGCCAGGCACGATCATCGCCTGAAGGTCGGAGAGCGGATCCAGGAAGGCGAACAGCGGCCGGGTGGCATGGGTGTGGTACAGCGTCAATCCCAGCCCGATTCCCACCAGACTGATGACCCACGCTCCCTGGCGGAAATTCCTGGCCCGGCGGCGCGCCGCCGAAACCAGTGGCGCGCGCGGCTCCCTGGGGCGGATCAGCAGCCACACAATCGAGCGCAGAATCAGTCCGATCCCGATCCAGGCGGCGAAGCCGATCAGGGCCAGGGGGAGCCAGTGCGCGGGGTTGTTGAGCAGCTCCCGCGCCCGGCCGGGATCGTCCGCGTACAGCAGGACTCCCAGCAAGATCAGGAGCAGCGCCGACAGCCCGGTCAGGGCGTGCCCCCTACCGCCGCGCTTGCGGGGCGCGAGGGCGCTGTCGCGCCAGCCCTTGGTGCGGTAATCCGGCTCGATCAGGCTCGAAATAAGGTTACGCTGTTTGCTCATGGGACAACCGAGTCACAGGGACGCAGTCAGACTGACCTTCGCCGCACGAGAGTGAATGCGGAAATTGGTATCAGTCTAGATCGAAATCTGTGATACGGAAAGAATTAAGATAAGGTTGGATTGAGGGCTATGGGAAAACGACAGGCATAGGACACGGACAAAGCGGAAAAGGCACGGACTTGCACGGAAAATCCCGCGTGAATCCGTGTTTCATCTGTCTTGTCCGTGTCCCATTTCCTTTTCCCTGGGCTTGCTCACTCCCGTAGCCGGTCCGGCAGCGGCAGCGGCTCCATTCGCGGCTGGAGCAGCCCGCGCCAGAAACCCACGCCCCAACTGATGTGCAGGATGGCGAAGGCCAGCGGCAGGCGCGGCAGGTGCCGCCAGCCGAAGCGGGCCGCCGTCAGGATCGAGACGGCCAGGTTCGCCAGCAGGTAGCTGCCCGCCGCCAGCCCCAGCAGCAGCCGTCCCCACGGGCTGACCAGGGCCAGCAGCGCCCCGACGAGCAGGCTCGCCACGAAGGCCGGGGCCACGTAATGGCGCAGCCGCCCGGAGCGGGGATGCATCCGGATCACGCGGATTTTCCACACGCCGTACTGATAGTACTGCCGCCACAGGCCGCGCCAGTCGCGCTTGACATAGTAGCTGGAGGCGATCGCCGGGTCGTAGTAGATCCGCCCCCCGGCGGCGCGCAGCCGCCAGTTCAGCTCGTAATCCTGGTTGCGGATCAGGCGCTCGTCGAAGCCGCCCAGGGCCACCAGGACTTCCCGCCAGTAGCAGGCATAGGGGACGGTGTCGGTATCGCCGGCGCTGGCGCTGTAACGGTAGCGCGCCCCGCCCACTCCGAACGGCGACGACATCGCCGCCGCGATGCTCTCCTCCAGCGGGGTGCGGCCCTTGATCGTCCAGCGCCCGCCCACGCAGTCCGCGCCGCTTTCACGCAGCGCCCGGACGTTTTCCGCCACGAACTCCGGCCCGACTTCGGAATGCGCCCCGACGATGATCAGCACTTCGCCCCGCGCTTCGCGGATTCCGACGTTGAAGGCCGCCGGGGTGATCTTTTGGGGGTTGGGGAAGGTCTTCAGCCAGGGCCGCCCGGCCTGGAGGGCCGCGATGCACTCCCCCGTGCCGTCCTCGGACAGGCCGTCCACCAGCAGGACTTCCAGCCGGTCGCGCGGGTAGGTCTGCCGGTCGAAGGCGTCGACGCAGGCCTCGATGTGGCGCGCTTCATTGCGCACCGGGATCACGACCGAAACCAGGGGGAGGGAGTTTTCAGCGGGCATACAGGCCCTCATGGCTGAGAAAAAGGCGGGCTATTCTGTAGCCTTTGGCTCCTGGCCGGTCTGGCGCGCCGGGGCGTTCCGGTGAACACACCCCCGGCTACCCGGCGGAATGGGCCGTTTGCAGGGGCGTTCAATTGGACGCTCCTGCAGGATTTGACCAACAGCGAAGAGCCAACAGCCAATAGCGAACAGCCGCAGTATAGCACAGTTGAAGGGCGCGAGTGGGCGGATCACTTGCACGGCGCGGCGATTCCGCCAGATAATGGGATTAACGCTGGCTCAATCAGTGGAGACCGACCATGCCCGACGAGCCTCAGCTGGATTGCCCGTATCTGACTCCCTGCCCGATCTTCAAGTACTTCCGCACCTATGCCAAGAAGGCCTACCTGCGGATGTACTGCCAGGGCGACTATGAGACCTGCGAGCGGTATCAGCTTCGCCAGCAGGGCAAGCCCGTGCCGGAGAACCTGCTGCCCCACGGCGGCACGCTGTGGGACGTCCAGCCGGCGCAATAAACGCGTTAGCCGGGACAGGTTGCGAAGGGGGGAAAGCGGCCGCTGCTCGCTGGAAGGGGCAGCGATGATCGAGGTGTTGCGCGACGCCTTGCGGATGCGGGGCGCTTTTTGTTGCCCCGGCGGAGAACGCCGCCCATAGCCGGGCCATTCGGCGGCCGGAGAGGGGACACTCCGCGCTTGCCAGCCGCGCGCCTCATGGCTAGAATGCACATCGTCGATTGGCGAAGTTATACAAATCATTGAGGGGCAAGAGGCAGAGACGCAAGAGAACGCAACCGATCGCACACCCTCCCGCCTTTGCCTTGACTGAGAACTGTAAACTGTGAACTGATCACCGCCTTTCAGGAGGCCTAATGCGTAAAGAAGTCGTGCTGGTCACCGGCGCGTGCGGGGAGATGGGCCAGGCCCTGATCCAGACCCTGTCCGAGCGTGGCGCCCATAACATCCTGGCCCTGGACGTCAACGAGATTCCGCCCGCCCTGCGCGCCCGCTGCCAGGTCGCCCTCCAGGGCGACATCCTCGATCAAAAGCTGCTCGACCGGCTGGTGGCCGAGTTCTCGATCCCGCGCATCTTCCACCTGGCAGCGGTGCTCTCCACCCGCGCGGAGTTCACCCCGGAGGCCGCCCACCGGGTCAACGTGGACGGCACGCTCAACCTGCTCAAGCTGGCCGCCGACCAGGCGAGCTGGCTGGACCGCCCGGTCAAGTTCATCTTCCCCAGCTCGGTCGCTTCCTATGGCCTGCCCGACCTGGAGACCAAGGCCCACGTCGGCGCGGTCAAGGAATGGGAATGGAACGTCCCGACCACGATGTACGGCTGCACGAAGCTCTACGCCGAGCATCTGGGCCGCTACTACTCGCGCTACTACCGCCAGCTTGCCGCCCGCCCGCAGGAAGAGACGGTCGATTTCCGCTCGATCCGCTTCCCCGGCCTGATCAGCGCCTACACCGTCCCCAGCGGCGGGACGAGCGACTACGGCCCGGAGATGCTGCACGCGGCGGCCAAGGGCGAGCCGTATGCCTGCTTCGTGCGCGAGGACACGACCATGCCCTTCATGGCCATGCCGGACGCGATCAAGGCCCTGCTGATGCTGGAGGCCGCCCCGCGCGAGCGGCTCAGCCGCCAGGTGTACAACGTGACCAGCTTCAACCCCTCGGCGAGCATGATTTACCGCCTGGTCAAGGCGGCCTTCCCGGAGGCGCAGATCACGTTCAAGCCCGATCTCAAGCGCCAGGGGATCGTCGATAGCTGGCCGGTCGATCAGGATGACGCCCTGGCCCGCCGCGACTGGGACTGGCAGCCCGACTACGACCAGGCCCGCGCCTTCGACGAATACCTGATCCCGCGCATCCGCGAACGGTACGCCGGGAACTGACATGACGCGGCGAGGGCGCTCAGGCCCTCGCCGCTTTCCACAGGCTCAGCGCGCGCGATCGCGCCGTGCGGGTCTTGTTTACGCCGGGATGATCTCGATCCGGTGGGTGATGGCTGCTTTCTCGCGCAGCATGGCCGACGCGCCGCAGTACTTGGTCTCCGACAGCTCGACCGCGCGCTCGACCGCCGCCGGGTCGATCTCGCGCCCGGTGACGCGGTAAACGACCGTGATCTCGGTGAAGTACTTGGGATGCTCCGCGGCCTGGGTACCTTCGACCGCCACCTCGAAGCCGGTCACCTCCTGTTTTTTCTTCTTCAGGATGCTGATCACGTCCATCGCCGTGCAGCCGGCCAGCCCGACCAGCAGCATCTCCAGCGGGCGGAAGCCCCGGTCGTGCCCGCCGACCGACTCGTCGGAGTCGAACACGATCTTGCCGTCGGGGAACGTGCTGCCGAATCCATCGAACGTCATGTCGCCCTTCCAGACGACCTTCGCGGTTTTGTCTGCCATTGAAACCCAATCCTTTCACATGAAAAAAGCGGCTGTTGGCTTTTAGCTCTTAGCCAAAAGCTAACAGCCAAAAGCCAGGAGCGCTTTTTACTCCACCAGCAAGGGGGTGACGACCTGCTCCAGTGTCGCCCGGTTGATCATGCCCGTCCAGCGCTGGACGATCGTCCCATCCGGCCCGATCAGGAAGGAGGACGGCAGCCCGGTCACCCCAAAGGGGGCCATCTGCGAGCCGTCGCCATCCAGCACGATCGGAAAATCCAGCCCGGACTGCGCCAGGAAGGCGCTGACCTGGGCGGCCGATTCCTGCTCGTTGACCCCGATGAACTGGAAGCCCTGCCCGGCGTAATCCCCGGCATAGGCCACCAGATCGGGCAGTTCGGCCCGGCAGGGCGGGCACCACGTCGCCCAGAAGTTGACCAGCCGGACCTGCCCGGCGCTGTCCTCCAGGGCCGCGTCCAGCGACGGCAGCAGGTTCGGCGCGATGCTGCCTGACGCGGCCCTGCCTGAGGCTGCCGCTGCCTGGGCGGCTGTTTCGGGCTGGGTCTGGGTCAGCGCGCTGACCAGCAGCGCGATCGCGATCAGGGCCACGCCGGCGGCCAGCCAGGTCCAATAGGAGGTCAGCACGCGCGACGCGGTTGGCTTCTGAGGGCGGCGTCTGGCATGGGAACGGCTCATGGTGTGGACAGTCCTTCCGGTCACGTGATTCAAGACTTGAGTGTACTTGCTTTTGGATGCGCGGGAAACGATTTTGTTTCATCCGGGCGGAGGTGGTATCGTTGAAGCATGACCGACATGACCCACGACGAATCCGAACTGATCGCGCGCCTCAAGGCCGGTGACCAGGCCGCCTACGCCGATCTGGTGAACGAATACAGCAGCCGCGTGTTTCACCTGGCCCTGCGCCTGGTGGGCGATGAAGCCCAGGCCGAGGATGTCCTGCAGGAGACGTTCCTGAACGCCTTCCGGGCCATCCAGAGCTTCGAGGGGCGCTCCAGCCTGGGGACATGGCTGTACCGGATCACCAACAACACGGCCCTGATGCACCTGCGCAAGAAGGACATGGTCGCCTACTCCATCGACGAGCCGCTGGAAACCGACGACGGCGAAGAGATGCCGCGCCAGTTCTTCGATTTCTGCTGCCTGCCGGAGCGCGACCTGCTCAGTGACGAGGCGCGGGCCGAGATGCGCCGGGCGATCGACGACCTGCCGGAGACGCTGCGCGTGGTCTTCGTCCTGCGCGACCTGGAAGGCTTCAGCACTCAGGAAACCGCCGATCAGCTCGGCCTGAGCGTCCCGGCGGTCAAGACGCGCCTGATGCGCGCCCGGCTGGCCCTGCGCGACCGGCTGTCCGCCTACTTCGCGCGCAGCGCCGTCTCCTCCGAAACCGGCGGCGCGCTCTCCGACGTGAGCTAGGGGTCAGCTTTCAGCGATCGGCGTTCAGCCAGAAGCAAAAGCCATCTCACCACGGAGGACGCGGAGAACACAGAGGAACAACAGGATTCTTTGGCTTTTCTCCTGTCTTTCCTTGGCGTTCCTTGCGTCTTGGCGGTTCGTATTGTCTTTTTTTGCCGTTTGCCGCCTGCCCCATCCCAACCAGACGTGCTAAGATCAGGGCATGATCCTATGGTATGCGGAAGGGAATTGAGCATGGTACGGCGATGGATGGCGCTGATCGTGGCGATCGGGCTGCTGGTGGGCGTTTTACCCGCCGCCGCCCAGGCCCCGGCGGATAATCCGGCGGAGGCGACCTATGCGGCGCGCGGCCCTTATCCGGTGGGCACGTTCGACCTGACCATCGAGGCGCGCTACGCCCCCAACGACCGGGAGGAGCCGCTGCCGGCGACGGTCTGGTATCCGGCCCTCAACCCGGACGGCCTGCCGGAAGAGACCACCTATACCTGGGCCGACCTGACCCTGGACGGCCAGGCCCTGCGCGACGCCGCGCCGGACCCCTCCGGCGGGCCGTATCCGCTGGTGATCTTCTCGCACGGGCTGGGCGGGCTGCGCTTTCAAAGTCGCTTCTATACCGAGCACCTGGCCTCCTACGGCTTCGTCGTGATCGCGATCGATCACCCCGGCAGCACGCTCGAAGACGCGGGCGCGGATCGTTCCGGCGATTTCGACGTCACCAGGATGCTGGTCAACTACGGCTACCGCCCGCTGGACGTGCTGCGCGCCCTGAACCACGCCGACCGGCTCACCGCGCCGGACGGCCGCCTGGCGGGAATGATCGACACCGCGCGAACGGCGGTCAGCGGCCATTCGTTCGGGGGGTATACCGCCCTGGCGGCGGCCGGGGCGCGCCTGGACTTCGGCGCGTTCAATGACTGGTGCGCCCGGCCGGAAGCGCTGGTCTTCGACCCGGCGGCGGAACCGGCCCTTGCGGCGGCCCCGGCCACAGCCGGCCTGGGCGGGACGTCGTGTTTCATGCGCCTGATGGGCGGGCAGGTTGCCACGGCGCGCGGGCTGGACTCCATCCCCGACGGCCTGTGGCCGGCCACGACCGACCCGCGCATCCAGGCCGTGATCGCCCTGGCCCCCTGGAACGTGCCCGTGTTCGGTGCGGAGGGCGTGGCGGCGATCGATATCCCGATCATGGTCCAGGTCGGCTCCGGGGATACGACTACCCCACCGGCCCGCGACGCCTACGCCGCCTATGCCAACGCCAGCAGCGCCGACAAGGCCCTGGTCGTCTATGACGGGGCCGGGCATGGCGTCTTCGCGGACGAGTTCCCGGATGGGTTCGATGCCGTGTGGGCCGCCGAAGACGTCCACCCGCTGATCAACCACTTCGCCACGGCCTTCCTGCTGGCCGAACTGACCGGCGACGCGGAGGCCGCGGCCGCGCTCGACCCGGCGGCGGTGGCCTTCGACGGCGTGCAGTACGCGGCGGCCTGGGGGGAGTAAGGCGATAAAGCAGAGGCCGGGAGGCCAGAGTCCAGGAGACCAGAAAAGGCATCCAAGCCTCTAGGCAGCAGGCGAAAAGCAGGATCGAGGTCGCGTTGGAATTGATGCACCTTCAGAAAATAATCCGGCAATGACGCTGGCTGCGATTGTGAGAAAGTGGCCGTCCGATCACCCGCGCCGGCAGTCTCATCCCTGCCAGGTCGCGGGCCAGGGACACAAAGTCCGCTGAAGCGGGCTCAAAGACCCGAAGCGCCAGGCCACGAGCCTGCTTCAGCAGGCTTTTTTGACTGTGTAGCCGGGGACTTGCGGCCTCGGCGGTGGACCGGCGCGCGACTCCATTGGCACTCGCCCGATGACCCGATTAATTTCTTAACCTTCATCAATTTCGGCGCGACACGGGCTGACCCCCGATCGGTATTTCTCAGGAGGCTTCCATGCGACGACATCACCTGCGGGTTGTGTTGCTGGTTGTGCTGCTGGCTGCCCAGGCCCTCCC
>JARKOQ010000222.1 GCA_029976005.1 Aggregatilineales bacterium
TCAAACCCGCTCAGATACGTCTCCCCCTGTGACCACTCCTCCACAGTGATGTTCATGCTCCTCCCTCCTGCCGGCTCTCCTCCTCTGGCTCGCGCCGCATTCTATCACACCTTGTCAACCATTTATGTCCGGGTCTCAGGCTCTGCCTCTTGTCTCCTGCCTCCGCCTTTCCTACGGCAGGTCGACCACGCACTCGCCCGCCTCGGTCTGGCAGGTGCCGATCGTCGTGCCGCTGGCGCGCACCTCGAAGGCGCCGCCCGTCCAGAAAGTCTGGTTGGCCCGCACGGCCACCCAGGCATGGCGTACCTTGCAGCCGGTCGGATGCGCCTGCTGCCGGACGTTCTGCGGCCAGACCTGGAGGCAGTCCCCGCTGGGGAAGCTGTACAGCGAGGCCGTGTTGGACGGCGTGTTCCAGACGCTGGCGTGCAGGGTCTGCGTGCCGTTGGAAAAGGACAGGCCGGAGATGTCCAGACGCTGCCCGCCGATGTTGAGCAGTGTGAAACTGTTGGCGTCGTAGATCAGCCGCACCTGGCGGGTGACCGGCAGCGCGCCGCCCGCTGCCCCGGCCGGAGCCGCCCCCGCCGGGATGTTGAACAGGCAGGGTCCGCCCGGCGTGCGGCAGTCGGCCAGCGGCTTGCCGCGATCGCTCACCACGAACAGCCCCCAGGCTTGAGCCTGGGCGGAATCGTACCAGAAGACGCCTTCCGGGGCGACCTGTTGGAGCACCACCTGCCCGGTGCAGCCCTGGGGAATCGTCACCGGGCGGCCCGTCACCTGGTAGAGGAAGCAGCTCCCCGGCCCGGCGGCGCGCGAATCGCCGAACAGGTCGGACAGCCGGACGATGGTCGGCGGCGCGGCCGCCTGGAGCACCAGGAACTGAATATTGGCGAGGTACAGCGGCCCGGTGGTCGAGATGCGCAGCAGCAGCGAGTCCGGGGAGAGCGCCAGCTCCGCGCCGGCCGCCGCGACCCGATCCCCGGCCGTCCTGGCCGTGAGGATGGTGGCGCTTGCCGCCCCGGTCATGCCCGCCCCGGTCGGCCGCAGGGCATCCACGTAATCAGGCAGCGGGAAGATGTCCCGCGTGCGGTCGACCTCGGTGCGGACGGTCTGTCGCCCGTCGGTGTATTCGACGGTGATCACGTTACCGCTGGGGCGGGGCAGGGTCAGGGTCGGCTGCCAGGAGCGCCAATCGATCAGCGGAGTCGTGCCGTCGCTGTCCAGGACGCGCACCCCGGTCACGTTGGCCAGGTAGCCGCCGCCCCGCGCCCCGGAATAGGTCTCGCGGGTCAGGTAGAGCGTCTTGCCGTCCGGGTGGAGCAGGGCCGGGAGGACGTTGGGCCGGCCGGCCAGCACGGCCACGAAGACCGTGCCATAGGCGTACGGCAGGGCCGCCACGCCGACTTCGCGGTAGTTGGGGTTGGTGGCGGCGGCGTTGTGCACCGGGGAGTTCTTCCACCACGTGATCCCGCGCTCGACCGTGCGCTGGGCGACGGTGATCTCCTCCAGGCTGACGCGGGCCGGGATGGTGTAGTACGGCCAGTTGTAGGGCGCCCACAGCGCGCGGTCGCGCGGCTTTTCGCCGGTCAGCCCGTCGTGGAGCAGCTCGCGGGCGGGCAGGTTGGGCTGGGCCAGCAGGTAGTCGAGCTGGAGCCAGGCCAGCGCCTCCAGGGTGGGATTGGGGCGCAGCGGCCACAGGTTTTGTTCCAGCCGCCAGGCGTTGAGCGCCGCCAGCATGTCGTAGGCGGTGGTACGGCTTTGGGTCTGGGCGGCGGCGGGTGGGATTGGCGCGGGGATCAGCAGCAGGACAGCCAGCAGCAAGAGGACGAAATGCCGGGATGGCATGGCGGGACATCTCCCGAAAGGGTGAGTGGACGAGCGAGGTGCGGCGCGAGACGATGTGCGACGGATTCTATCGTGAATTAAGGCCGCGCGCACGGAGCCTGGTTAGAAATTGGATAAGAAAAGCATGAGGATCGGGATGGACTGGAGCGCGCCGGTTTGCCAGGCCCGCCCGGCGGCAGCCCGGCCGCGCGCGAATTATCGATCGGACTACACTTGGAATCGATCCGCTCGAAAGGAGAAGGCCCATGTTCCGCTTTCTGATAAGTCTGTGCGTGCTGCTGTGGATGTTGGCCGGAGGGGCCACCAGCCTGGCCCAGGGCTGCGGCGACGCGCCCGCCCCGCGCCTGGCGTTGGGCGGCCAGGGCCGGGTGGCTTTCTCCGACGGCCAGCCGCTCAACATTCGAGACGCTGCATCCGTCAGCGCCGGCCGGATCGGCTCCCTGCCGGAAGGCAGCGCCTTTGCCGTGCTGGAGGGGCCGGTCTGCGCGGACAGCATCTACTGGTGGCGCGTCCAGGCCGCGGACCTGACCGGCTGGGCCGCCGAGGGCCAGGCGGGGGCGTACTTCGTGGAGCCTCTGGCCGGGCCGGGCGTCGTCCAGCCCGTGAGCGAAGACCCGCCCCTGCTCCTGGTGGCTTCCACGGGCAATTCATCGTATTTCGACCAGCAACTCTACCGCCTCACGGAGGGTGGGTGGGAAGCCCTGACCAGCGGCGGCTACAAAGGCGGCTTCGCGCTCTCCCCCCTGGGCGACCGGGTGGTGTACCTGGTTGCCCCGCCGGCCGTGCAGGAGGCGGACGCCCAAAATCGAAGTGTGCTGCTGGGTTCGGTCTGGGATGTCGCCGTGCTTGACCTGACGGACGGTTCGCAGCGTGTCCTGGCCGCCCAGCCGGGCAATGACCAGCCTGGGCTGGGAATCAACCGTGAGCTTCCGGTCTGGTCGCCGGATGGAAGCGCCATCGCCTGGACGGAGCAGGATTATCCGGCCAGGGACGCGGCCCGGCTGGTGGTCTACGATTTCACGACGGAGTCGCTCCGGGTGCTGGATGAGGCGCTGCCCTTCATGACCCTCAGCTCGGATGGCCTTCCGGCGTTCTTCGCCTGGGGCGGGCCGGGAATCGCCGTCTTCACCAACGATCCCCCGGACTATGCCGAGGCCGTCCGCCTTTACGACCCGGCCGGGGGCCTCCGGCGCGTTGTCCGGGTAGTTGACGAGGCGGTCGGCGCGTGGCTTCCGCTGGCCGGCCCGGTCTGGGTCACCGCTGGCGACCGGGAAACGCTGGTGATGCAGGCGGATAAGTCGATCTGGTTGGGCGTCAACGCGGACGGCTCCGTCAGCGGTTGGGCCAGGCAACTGGTAGGGGCCAGCGCGACCGGAGTCGAGCCGGGCTTGCAGATTGGGTGGGATATCTTCGCCGGGACGGATCGGGCAGCGTGGCAGTTGCTCGACTCTACCGGCGCGGTGCTTGTGGAAAGCCAGATCGCGCCGCGCCTGACTCGCTTCGCCTTCGCGCCGTCCGGACAGGCCGCGGCGTTCTGGCAGGAGGACGACACGCTGACCGTGTGGCAGGGCGGCGAATCGACGGTGCTGGACCTGCCGGAGGACCTGCACCCGCACGCGCTGCTGTGGGGCGCGCTGCGCTGGTCGGCCGGAGAGGAAGTCGAGTCCCTCGGCTGAGCCTTGCCCTGACGGAGCCTGCCCCTGGCCCCTAGCGCCCGCCGGGGGCGGGTTCGCCCACCGCGCCGCCCACCGGGGCGGGCCGCCGCAGCGTCTCCGGCACGGCAAAGGCGAAGGTCAGCGTCGCCCCCAGCCCGATCGCGGCGATCACCAGCGCGGCGGCGGGCAGCACCAGCAGGTCCGCCACCGCCCCCACCACCAGCGGCGCGCCGGTGAAGCCCGCGTCCCCGATCAGCCGCCACACCCCCAGGAACTCGGCCCGCGCTTCCGCCGGGGCCAGGTCCGCGCCGAGGGTCATCAGCGTGCCGGAGCCGATCCCGTTCCCCAGGCCGATCACCATCCCGGCCAGGAGCAGGCCGAGGGGGCCGGTCGTGAAGGGCACCAGGGCCATGCCCGCCGACTGGATGCTGAAGCTGGGCACGATGGCCCACTTGCGGCCGAAGCGATCCATGATCACGCCCGCCATGTAAAAGAGCGAGACGTCCATGGCGGACATCACGCTGACGATCAGGCCGATCGCCCCGGCGTTGAGGCCCAGCACGTCCGCGCCGTAGAGGGGGATGATCACGGCCCAGCCGTTGCGGATCATCATCCCGCCGACCTGAGCCAGCCCGCCGATCGCCAGAGTCCGGCGCTGGGCCAGGACCACGTCGCGCACGCGGC
>JARKOQ010000223.1 GCA_029976005.1 Aggregatilineales bacterium
GGCAGTCCACGTGCGCGTAGTGGCGCTTGTCCGTCTCGTACTCCACGTGCGAGATCGCGATCGTGATGCCGCGCGCCCGCTCTTCCGGCGCGTTGTCGATCGTGTCGAACGCGCGGAAGTCCGCCTGACCGCGCATCGCCAGCACCTTGGTGATCGCCGCCGTCAGCGTCGTCTTACCGTGGTCCACGTGCCCGATCGTCCCGATGTTCACATGGGGCTTCGAGCGCTCAAATTTGGCCATGTTATCCTCCAGGCTCTGAAGTGCCGGGAACTACTTCTTCCCGCCCTTAAGAATCTCGTCCATGATGTGCTGGGGCGTGGGCATGTATTTTTCGAATTCCATCGTAAAACTGCCCCGTCCCTGTGTCTGGTTACGGATGTTGGTCGCGTAACCAAACATCTCACCCAACGGCACGGAGGCCCTGATCGAGGACGCCCCGTTGCCGCGCGGTTCCATACCCAGGATATTGCCACGCCGCGCCGACAGGTCACCGATGATATCGCCGGTGTATTCATCGGGCGCGACGACTTCGACCTTCATCACCGGCTCCAGGATGACTGGCTTGCCGCGCTGGACGCCGTCTTTGAGGGCCAGCGATCCGGCGATCTTGAAGGCGATTTCGGAAGAGTCCACCTCGTGGTAGCTGCCATCCACCAACGTCGCCTTGATCCGGGTGACCGGGTAGCCGGCCAGCACCCCGCTTTGCATCGCTTCTTCGATGCCGCGCTGGGTGGGGGTGACGTACTCTTTGGGGATGGACCCGCCGACGAGCTTGTTCTCGAAAACGTAGTTCTCCGTCGAGTCCTCAGGCAGAGGCTCAAAGTCCACAATGACGTGCCCGTACTGGCCGGAGCCGCCGGTCTGGCGCACGAAGCGCCCCTCGGCGCGGACAGCGCGGGTGATCGTCTCGCGATAGGCCACGCGCGGCTTGCCGACGCGCGCCCCCACCTTGAACTCACGCAGCATCCGGTCGACCAGCACTTCCAGATGCAGCTCGCCCATGCCCTTGATCAGGGTCTGGCCGATGGTCTCGTCAACCTTGACCACGAAGGTCGGGTCTTCCTCCGCCAGCTTCTGGAGGGCGAGCGCCATCTTGTCCTGGTCGGCCTTGGTCTTCGGCTCGATCGCGACCGAGATCACCGGTTCGGGGAACTTGATGTTCTCCAGCAGGATGGGGGCATGCGCCGCCGACAGAGTCTCACCGGTGAAGGTGTCCTTGAGGCCCAGCGTCGCGGCGATGTCGCCGGCGTGCACCTCTTCGACGTCCTCGCGGCGGTCGGCGAACATGCGCACCACCCGGCCGATGCGTTCCTTCTTGCCCTTGGTCGTGTTCTGGACGGCGGAGCCGGCCTTGAGCACGCCCGAATAGACGCGGAAGAACGCCAGGCGGCCCACAAAGGGATCGGTCACGATCTTGAAGACCAGGGCGGCCAGCGGCTCGTCGTCGCTGGGCTTGCGGCTTTCTTCTTCCCCGGTGGTCGGATGGATACCCTGAACCGGCGGCACGTCCAGCGGCGAGGGCAGGTAGGCCACCACCGCGTCCAGCAGGAGCTGCACGCCCTTGTTCTTCAGGGACGAGCCAACCAGCACCGGCTGAACCTTGTTGTGGATCGTGGCGTCGCGCAGGGCGGCGACCAGCTCGTCGTTGGTGACTTCTTCCTCCAGGAGGAACTTCTCCATGAGGTAGTCGTCATTTTCGGCGATCATCTCGACCATCTGGGCGCGAGTTTCCTGAGCCTGGGCCAGGTAGTCCGCGGGAATGGGCTGGCGAACCAACTCATTGCCCAGTTCGTCGGCGTAGGTCACCAGTTCCATCGCCATCAGGTCGATGATGCCCGCGAAATCCGGGCCTTCCCCATAGGGGAGTTGGATCGGCACGGGCTTGGCGTGCAGGCGCTCGGCGATCATGTCGACGACGCGCTTGAAGTTGGCGCCCACCCGGTCGAACTTGTTGATGAAGCAGATGCGCGGGACGCCGTACTCCGTGGCCTGCCGCCAGACCGTCTCGGACTGCGGCTCGACCCCGGCCACGCCGTCGAAGACCACGACGCCACCATCCAGGACGCGCAGGCTGCGCTGCACCTCGGCCGTGAAGTCAACATGTCCGGGGGTATCGATCAGGTTGATCTGGTACCCGCGCCATGCGGCCGTGATCGCGGCGGCGGTGATCGTGATTCCGCGCTCGCGCTCCTGCTCCATGTAGTCCGTGGTCGCGGCGCCGTCGTGCACCTCGCCCATCCGGTGGACGAGACCGGTGTAGAACAGAATCCGCTCGGTCGTCGTCGTCTTGCCGGCATCGATATGCGCGATCACGCCAATGTTGCGCACTTTGGCGAGGTCGAGAGCGGTGTCGGGAGTTCCTTTAGCAGCCACAGTCTGAGTTCTCTTTAACTACCTGATCCAAACGGCGAACAGCCGGATGACTACCAGCGATAGTGGGCAAAGGCGCGGTTGGCCTCGGCCATGCGGTGCGTGTCATCCCGCTTCTTGATCGATGCGCCCTGTCCGTTCGCGGCGTCCATCAATTCGCCGGCGAGTTTCTCGGACATATTGCGCCCACCACGCTTGCGCGCGTTGTCCATGATCCAGCGCATGGCCAGGGTCAGGGCGCGGTCGCCGGGGATTTCCACCGGCACCTGGTAGGTGGAGCCACCCACGCGGCGCGGCTTGACTTCCACGGTGGGGGTCACGTTGCGCAGCGCCTGCTCGAAGACTTCCACGGGGTCCTTCTTGGCGCGTTCCTGAACCAGGTCGAGCGCGCCGTAGAACACCCGCAGGGCCGTGCTCTTCTTACCGCCCGTCATCAGGCGGTTGACGAACATGGATACGCGCGTGTTGCCGTAGCGCACATCCGGGATTACTTCACGTTTGGCGGGACGATACCGTCTTGGCATACTGAACTCCCTTTTACTTGGGCCGCTTGGAGCCGTACTTGCTACGGCCCTGCTGCCGGTTGCGCACCCCATCCGCATCCAGGGTGCCGCGCACAATGTGATACCGCACGCCGGGCAGGTCCTTCACGCGGCCGCCGCGCACCAGCACCACGCTGTGCTCCTGCAGGCCGTGTCCTTCGCCCGGAATGTAAGCGGTGACTTCAATCTGATTCGACAGGCGAACGCGGGCAATCTTCCGCAGCGCCGAATTCGGCTTCTTGGGGGTCATCGTGCGCACCTGGGTGCAGACCCCGCGCTTCTGCGGAGCGCCTTTGGGCTGGCGAAAACGTCGCTGCGAATTCGAGTTGAAGGTGTACAGCAGGGCAGGAGCGGTGCTTTTCTTATGCTTTGCCCTGCGGCCCTTGCGGACCAGCTGATTAATGGTCGGCATTCTACATCTCCGTAATCTTGCCTGCCGTTTGCGCACGCAAACGGGCGAATCGCTCGCCCGTCTGTTCCCTTCTCACAAACCGTGAGGCCAAACTACAGGGATGGCCTCGCGGACGTGACGTTCACTAGGTTCGGCGATCATTGCCCTGGCGCGCAGGGATGATCCCGGTGGTCGGGAGTGGGAGGATAGTAACATTGCCGGGGGAGTGTGTCAAGGCTTTTTTGAGCGGATCGCGCCGGGCGTCCGGCTTGAAAACCCTGGGGAAGATGACCAAAACGGTCATGGAACCGTGCCCGCCATGCCCGGATTGGCGTGGATTCGAAGGCCCGATCGAGGGGAAAGGCCAGGTCAAAAAAAGGGAGCAGGCCACGGATGATGAAGGAAACGACGTAGCGGCGCGGCCAGCCGCGCCGCCATCCCGTTTCCCAGTGGGAAATTGGAGCGTATCCGGCGGCGAAAGGCATCCGAGGGGGACTCCGTCCTCGCAGGCGACGCCGCTACGAAGATTTTTTCGACGCTCTCCCCTGAACCCGCCCCGCCCCTTACCGGCCGGCATGGGCCGGGCGATTCATCCGGCGCACGATCCCGACCATCACGGCGGCGGCGGCCAGCAGCACCACGATCAGGCCCATCGAGGTCTGCAACCCGATCGCGTCGGCGGCGGTGCCCAGCACCTGGGGCGCGACCGTGATCGCGATCCCGCAGGCCAGGGTGACCAGGGAGCTGGCCCGGTCGGGCTGGTCGGCCCCGGCGGTCGTGGCGATGACCAGCGACATCGGGAACAGGTTGGCGATCCCCAGCCCGGCCAGGAACAGCCCGATCACGTTCAGCAGCGGCGCGGGACTCAGCCAGAAGATCAGGAAGCCGGTCACGGCCAGGGCCAGCGCGGCGGGCAGCAGGGTATGGCTCTCCAGGCGCGTGGTCAGGCGGCTGCCGGTGAAGCGCCCGATGACCATCGCCAGGAAGTAGGCAGTCATCAGGCCGGAGGCCAGGCTCGGCTCCAGGCCAACCACGCCGTTGAGGAAGGTCGCGGCCCAGGCCACCACGCTCCACTCGATCGAGACGACCAGCACCACGATGATCCAGGTCAGCCAGAAGGCGCGCGGCAGGGGGCGCTTTTCGCCGCGCGCGGCGGCCGGGGCCGGCGCGGCCTGGGGCAGCGGGACGCGGAACGCCAGGGCCGTCACGACCAGCCAGGCCAGCCCGGCGACGAAAATGGCCGCCCGCCAGCCCGGCCCGCCCCCCTGGCTGAACAGCCCGACCAGCAGCGGCGGCAGGGTGGTCGCCCCGGCGGCGACGGTGTTCGACTCGGTCAGGGCGGTCGCGCGGCGCGCGCCGTGCCGGTCGGAGAGAGTCGCCTGGACCATGATCAGCAGGTAGGTGCCCACCAGCCCCATCACGAACATCCCCGCCAGGGTGACGATCGGAGTCCGGCCCAGCGCCAGGAGCAGCCCTCCGGCCAGCATCCCGGCCCCGCCGCCCCAGAAGAGCAGGCCGCGTCCCCAGCGGGCGGCGGCCGCGGCGGCGCTCAACCCGGCCAGGATCATCCCGACGGCCATCACGGTGATGTGCAGCCCGGCCAGGGTATAGCTCAGGGCCAGCTCGTCGCGCAGGAAGGGCATGATCGGGCCAACCGCCGCCTGGAGGTAGGCGAAGTAGCCGAGCATGAAATAGGCCAGCCAGGTGAAGCGATCGCGCGTGAAGGGGACGCGCGCTGCGGTTGCGGTCGTCATGGTGTCCAGGGAACTCCCCCCAAGGGAACAGGTTGGCCGCCCAACCAGGGGCGGCCGGGCGGCGTGATTAAAGAGATCAGCGGGCGACGTGTGGCATCGCCCTCACGCGAACGAGCCGCCTATTCCGGCGTTGGAGTCAGTGTCCCCATGTCCGGCAGCATCATCCGCTGGTTGGCATAGGCCATCGCCATGCGGGCCATCGCTTCGAGCTGGTTGTCCCCGGCCTGGGCCGCCAGATCGGCCGCCCGCGAATAATCCTGCACGGCGCTGAAGGAATCGCCCAGGGCCTCCTGGGACGTGCCCAGCAGGTAGTAGGCATAGGCCGAGTCGGGCATGACGGCCAGCAGGTTGTTCAGTACCTCGACGGCCCGGTTGGGATCGCCCAGGCGCAGGTACGCCTGGCCGAGCGCAACCGCGGATTTCTCCTGGTTCTGCTCGACGGCGGCCAGGAGCGCCGCGCGGGCTTCCTCCGCCGCGGTCGAGTCCCCCTGGATATCCAGGATCGCGGCCCGGAGGCCCAGCAGCGTGGGATCGGCCGCGTCGTAGGCCAGCCCCAGTTCGATCTCGGCCAGCGCGCCTTCGAGGTCGCCTTCCATCGCCAGGGCCTCGGCATTCGATTCGTGCTCGTAGCGGGCCAGGGTCGCCGGATCGGGGGCGAAGAAGCGCTGGTAGATCACCACGGCGGCGATCAGCAGGACGGCCGCCACTCCGACGCCAATCGCGATCTTTCTCAGCAGGGCGCGGCGGCGGGCAGCCACCAGATCATCGAGGTACCACCACCAGCGCGCTTCGGCGTCGGGCGGCTCCGGCAGGCGGGCGCGCTCGGCGGCAAACGCGGCGCGGCCCAGTTTCTTGATGACAACCCCGGCCTGGCGATCCAACTGGGCGTGAATGGTGCGCAGGCGCGCTTCCTCGGCGTTCCACTGGCCGCCGCTGGCCTGGAGCTGGGCGAACAGGTCGCGAACCTGGTCGAGCAGGACAGGAATCTCGAGGATCTCCGCCGCGTCACGGCGCTGGACGATGCCGACCAGGTTTTCCAGCCGGTCCAGCCTGATGCGCAGGGCATCGACGGCGCGGACGGGGGGGTAAGCCTGGGCTTGCGACGGGGTAGAGTCAGCCATCCTGGTTCCTCCGGTCGAGCGTGAAAGACCATGCCCGGCGTGTGCGCCGGGAACCCTACATTACCTCCGACCCGGCCGGGCTGCCAGGAATAAAATCACTGATGGCGGTTGGCTATTGGCTGTTCGCGGTTGGCTATTGGCGGTGGGCGGCGGGAATCGGGAGCGTTGCCGGGCCGTTCAATTGAACGTCCAATATGCGTCAGATCAGGGTCAATCGGCCCTCGCGACGGGTCGCGAGTCGGCCGCGCGCCTGAGCCAAAAGCCAACAGCCAGGAGCCAAACGCCGCCTTTCCCGAATATCTCCACACTTCCGATCGTGCTATCATGATCCGCAGCGGCGCGGGGAATGCGGCGCGCCGCGGGTTTCGTCTCGAACGCAGGCGTCCTCATATATAAGGAGAAGCTGTCTATGCCCTTGCAACGGCGGCGCGCGGTTGGAAGGCAGCGCGGGTGGGTGCTGGGCATCGTCCTGGCCCTGCTGGCGGGTCTGCCGGGCCTGGCGTTGGCTCAGGGAAGTCTCACCTATGGCAGCACGGTCACCGGAGAAATCACCGCAACCACTCCGTTCGTGATTTATGCGTTCCAGGCCAACGCGGGCGACCAGGTCACGGTCTACGCGGTTGGCATCACCCCCGGTTTCCGGCCCAGCCTCAGCCTGCTGGGGCCGGACCAGCGCCAGATCGGCGTGGCGACCGGCGATCCCTTTGGCGTGGAGGACGGGCCGGCTGCCCGCCTCAACCACCGCATCGCCTCGACCGGCCGGCACAGCCTGCTGGTCTCCAGCACCGACGCCATCCCCGGCGAATTCCTGCTGACCCTCAGCGGGCGGCCGTCGGTCTCCAGCAACGTCATCAGCCCCAACGCCCCGGTCACGATCAACATCCCAGCCGGCGCGGCGGCGGTGCGCTACAGCTTCCAGGCCCCCCAAAGCGGCCAGCTCACCCTGAGCCTGACCACGTCCACGCCCAATTTCGCTTTCCTGGCGCGCGTCTTCGATCCGTCCGGCAGCCTGATCGCCGGACTGGCCGGGGAAGCGCTGACCGGGGCGGCGCTGTCGGTCGGGCCGGGCAGCGGCTTCTACGAGGTCTCGGTCGCCGGGCTGGATTCCGAGACGCAGGGCACCGTCCAGGTGGCCGTGTCGACCGGCGGGACGCCCGTGACGACCAACCCGATCATCACCACCCCGACGCCCAACGTCGTCGTCCAGGCGGCCACGTCCACGCCCTCGATCTGCCGGGCCAGCAGCAGCGTCAACGTCAACGTGCGCACCGGGCCGGGGACGAATTACGGCGCGATCGGCTCGCTCTATCCGGGATCGGCCCTCAACGTCGTCGGGCGCAACAGCATCAGCTCGTGGTTCGTGGTGGATTACAACGGGCGGCAGGGCTGGGTCGCCAGCAGCGTGGTGACGCTCTCCGGGCCGTGCGCGACGCTGCCCTTCGTGGCCGATCCGCCCACGCCGACTCCGGGGCCGACCAGTACCCCACTGCCCGGCGCGACGATCAGCTTCACGGTCAACGGCGCGGCCTCGGCGGTCATCGCCGCCGGCCAGTGCGTGACCGTGGCCTGGAACACGGCCAACGTCCAGGCGGTCTACTACCAGAACGCGGGCGTGGCGGGGACGGACTCGCGCCAGGAATGCCCGGCCGTGACCACGACCTACACCCTGCGCGTGGTACTGCCCGGCAATGTCGAGACCACCCGCACCGTCACCGTCAACGTCGGCACGCTGGCCCCACCGGCGATTGCCACGCTGGATATGTCCCTGCCGCCGGACTACGGCTCGACCAGCCTCACGGCGGGCTTCATGCCCGATCCGTTCACCGTCAACCTGACCGGCGGGGGCAACGTGCCCGTCGCGTACCTGGGCGGCTGCGCCGGGTATACCTCGTCCGCGCCGGATTACAGCGTGTATTACACCAGCGGCGCGTTCCCGACCCTGCGCTTCTACTTCATGGGCGGCGGGTCCGATACGACGATGGTGATCAACACCGCCACGGCCAGCTACATCTGCGCGGATGACTCGTACGGCACGTTCCACCCGACGATCGACATCAACAACCCCGTCAGCGGCCGCTACGACATCTGGATTGGCGGCTACAACGCCAATACCTCGGTCTCCGGCACGCTGTACATCACCGAGAGCACGAGCAATCACCCCTGACGCTCACGCGCGGCGCGGGTTGATGGAAGCGGCGGGGCCGGGGATAGTGACCCTGGCCCCGCTGTACAAAAGCGATCAGCGATCAGCTTTCAGCAGTCAGCCAAGACGAAAAGCGCCAGCGGCGCGAGGCGGGGCCAGGGCAATCGCATCAAAAACAAAATGAACCGCCAAAACGCCAAGAACACCAAGAAAAAACGCAGAGAAAAGCGAAAATCAGGAAATTTGCACCGCTGAAGCCGCGAATCGAAAGCTGGTGAACTGGTTTGCCCTCTGTGTCCTTCGTGTCCTCTGTGGTGAGCTGTCTTTTGCGATTTGATGCGATTACCCTGGAGGCGGGGATTCCAGGCCTGGTCACGGTGGACTATATTCGATAAAATACATCTCGTTTATGATCTTACTGGCACGGAGGACCTGGCCCATGTCCGAGCGTTATACCCCCCTGACCGGCGACCAGATCGCGGCCCGGCTGGCCGACCTGCCCGGCTGGGCGGTCGAAGGCGGCGTGCTGATGAAGACTTTCAAGGTAGAGAGCTACATTGCCGGGGCGGCGTTCGCGTCGGCGGTCGCCACGATCTGCGAAGGCTTCAACCACCACCCGGACCGGCTGTGCATCGGCTGGAAGCAGGTCGCGGTCAGCTTCACGACCCACGACCGGGGGGACGTCCTGACCCCGGCCGATTTCGAGGCCGCCGCCGCGATCGAGGCGCTGCCGCTCAAGCCACCCAAGAACTAACCCACGCGAAGGAGACCATGATTCCGTGAGTGAATGCTGCCACCACAAATGCTGTGATGACCTGGAAGTCGCGCTGAAGAAGCTCGACAAGGCGCGCAAGAAAAACCGCAAGCTCAAGCGCAAGCTGGCGAAACTCAAGAAGAAGCGCTGAGGCTGGCAGGGGATAGTAAACAGTCGTCAGTTCACAGTGGACTGTCAAAGCAAAACCCGGCGGGCGATCGATACGCCTGCCGGTCTTGTTTTTCACTGTCAACTGTGAACTGTCGACTGATGACTCCCTTTCCCCTACCAGTCCACGGCGCGGATCTCGGCTCCCTGCGGGGCCTGGATGCCATCCTCCAGGCCCGGTATCTCGACCGGCTCCCCCTGGGGATCGAACAGGGAATAGGGGCCTCCTGCGGCAAACTGGACAATCAGACTGCCCTCGCTGCCCAGATTCCAATCGGTGACTGGCGCGTCCGTCAGCGGGCTGAGGCGCATCACGCCGTCTTCGTAGTGGGCTTCGACCAGCAGATGATCCAGCGTCTCAAACACAAGGTGCGCACCGTCCGGCGAGGCCTGAATCTCGCGGAAGAACTGATCGGGCAGCACCAAGGTGGCTTCTCTGGTTGGGGTATCGAACACGGCTAATCCACCATCTTGCTCGATAAACACGGTTGGATCAAATGAATTCTGAAAAACGACAAATGTGCCAGGGAATGCCAATCCCCCTCTATCATAAATGAAGTAGTGTTCCAAAACGCAACTCGTTTCGGAATATTGACCTGTCTCTAGGTCAACATCCACGAAATTCAGCGTGTTGGTGACTCCGTTTGACAAGTGATCGTATTTTGAGAGAATGACGATTTGATTCCCGCTTGGCCGGGTTGCCCAGGTCCGCCCTTCGCCAATCTTGAAGGGTGTGGTTCCATCGACTGGCACGACGATGATGGCTGAGTCTCCAACATTCCGCCGGGTTGTCCGGTTACTCAATTCCACGATGAGGGCCCGTTGATCGGATGCCCATTGCAGCAGCCCAATGTCCATCTCTGGATCGGGCTCAATATAGGGGAATGGCAACAGTTGGCTATCATGCATTCCCAGATTGAGCAGGACGCGCTGGTCTTGGGTGTCACGGTCGATCAGGACAAGGTGTGTGGTGCCAAAGCAAACCGGGTTTTGAGGGATGAAGCAGGTCTGGTACTCGACTTTGGCCACGACTTGCCGGTTGTCAGGGGAAGCTGCGATTCCATGCACCCATGCCCGAACGTGCAGATCGGCAATCGATGCGATGGGATGGCGTGTAGTCGCGTTGTAATCGATCAGGTAGCGATTCAGCGCGTCGAGTTCCTCAGCAGGAAGCAAGTCGGGCAACCCGCCACGAGCCGATGCGGGCACGGAAAACAGGGTTTCCTGGCGCCCATCGGCAGGATTCAATGC
>JARKOQ010000228.1 GCA_029976005.1 Aggregatilineales bacterium
AGTTTTTCAGGTGGGGTTGAGCCACGGTTCGACAAACCGGTACTCTGTGAAGCACACTTCGGCTGGCGAGAGCGCCGGCCGGCTAGACTTGAACAAGATGCCCCAATTGGGGCCTGGGACAGCCTGACCTCCCCGCCAGAACCAGGGCGGTTGGGGTGAAGCATGTGGATGGACCTCTCGTTCAATGAGGTGGTAGACCGGCATCAATTGGCTGTTTTCCGGAGCTGACGCGGGATAGCAGGTCACTTTCGCCGATGCGGGCAGGGTTCAAGCCCCCTGCCTCTTTTGGTATCCCCGTTGGGTCTGGTGGTTGGACGGTCTTGCTTTGACACAGTGAACCGGATCGTTGTCTTTCCAGAGCCGTGGCGGCCTTGCCACGGCTTTTGTTTTCTGTCGAGGGGAAGGACGGATGCCCGGCACGATCACGGCCCTTGAAATCCAGCAGCGAGACAAAGAGCGCGTCAACGTCTTTCTGGACGGGGAGTACGCGTTCTCGCTCGCGCTGATCGAGGCTGCTCGCCTGCGGCGGGGACAGGCGCTTTCCGACGCGGAAATCGCCGAACTGCGGGCGCGAGATGCCGTCGAGCAGGCCGTGGCCAGCGCCGTGCACTTCCTCTCGTACCGGCCCCGCAGCACCAGCGAAGTCCGGGACAATCTCACAGGCAAGGGTTTCGAACCGCCGGCAATCGACGCCGCGCTCGAACGTCTGGCGCGGCTCGGTTATCTCGACGATCTGGCCTTTGCCCGCTACTGGGTGAGTAACCGGGATGAGTTCCGGCCCAAGGGGCCGCTGGCGCTTCGCCAGGAGCTGCGGGAGAAGGGAATTTCCAGCGCCCTCTGTGACGAGGCCCTGGCGGAGGTGGATTTCACCGACGCCGCGTACCGGGCCGCGCAGAGCCAGATCAAGCGCCTGCGGGGCGCCGACCGGCGCACCGCCCAGCGCAAACTGTACGACGCGCTCCTCCGCCGGGGTTTCCGGTCGGAGGCCGCCATGGATGTGGTGAAACGCGTGTTGGACGAGCTGGCGATTCCCGATGATGAACCTGTCGACATGGATGATGTTTAGGAGATCGGATGATGGACGACGTATTCCCCCTGGTCGTAGTCGGCCTGTTGGGCCTGGTCGTGGGGGGCGCGGCCGCATGGTTCTACCTCAACAGCCTGGCGAACAAGCGCCGCCAACTGGCTGAGCAAGAGGCGGAGCGGCTGGTCGCGGAATCCCAGGAGAAGGCCCGCCAACTTGAGGATCAAGCCCGGAACGAAGCTCTGCGCGTGGAACGGGAGGCGGCTCAGACCATCGAGCGCCGCCGGCGCGAGATGGACCGTGAAGAAGAGCGCCTGCAAAAACGGCGCGAGGACCTGGATACCCGGCTGGAACGGCTGGAACAGCGCGATCAGGCGCTCAACAAGCGCCAGAGCCGGATCGACAAGCGCACCAACGAAATCGAGGAACTGCACCAGCAGCGCGTGCAGGAGCTTCAGCGCATCGCCGAGATGTCGATCGACGAAGCCCGCGCCCACCTGATCAAGGCCATCGAGGATGATGCCCGGCCGGACATGGCCCGCCGCATCCGCGAGCTGGAAGCCGAACTGAAAGCCACCGCCGACGAGCGCGCCCGCGACATCATCTCGCTGGCGATCCAGCGCATCGCCTCGGAGCACGTCAGCGAGATTTCGGTCAGCGTGGTGCCGCTGCCCTCGGATGAAATGAAGGGGCGCATCATCGGCCGCAACGGGCGCAACATTCGCGCCTTCGAGCAGGCGACCGGCGTCGACGTGGTTGTCGACGACACGCCGGAAGCCGTGACCATCAGCAGCTTCAACCCCGTGCGGCGCGAGGTCGCCAAGCGGTCATTGGAGAAGCTGGTCCTCGACGGGCGCATCCATCCGGCCCGCATCGAAAAACTGGTGGAAGACTCCCGCAAGGAAGTGGAGCGGGCGATCGTGGAGGAAGGCGAGCGCGCCATGTACGAAGTCGGCGTGCCCGGCCTCCACCCGGAACTGGTCAAGCTGGTCGGCCAGCTCAAGTTCCGCACGAGCTACGGCCAGAACCAGCACGCCCACGCCATCGAGACGGCCCACATCGCCGGCATCATCGCCGCCGAGCTGGGGGCGGATGTCCAGGTGGCCAAGCTGGGCGGCCTGCTGCACGATATCGGCAAGGCCATCGACCACGAGATCGAAGGCACCCACTCCGGGATCGGGGCGGACATGGCCCGCCGCTACAAGGTGCCGGAGAAGGTCGTCAACTGCATCGAATCGCACCACCATGAGGTGGAGCAGACCTGCGTCGAAGCGGTGATTGTCGAAGCGGCGGACGCCATCAGCGGGGCGCGGCCCGGCGCGCGGCGAGAAAGCCTGGAGACCTACATCAAGCGGGTCAAATCGCTGGAAGACCTCGCCAAGGGCTTCCCTGGGGTCGAACAGACGTATGCCTTGCAGGCCGGGCGCGAAGTGCGAATCATCGTCCGCCCGGAGGAGATCGACGATCTGGCTTCCCTGCGTCTGGCGCGCGACATCGCCCGCCAGATCGAGGAGACGATGCAGTATCCCGGCCAGATCAAGGTCCAGGTCATCCGCGAGACGCGCTCGACCGACTACGCCCGCTGATCCGGCGGGGGTTCGGACACGGCAGTTCAGAGGGACGCGCACCCCGGCGCGTCCTTTTTTTTGTCAGGCGGCGGTGGGATGAAGGCCGCGATCGGCGGTTGGTGAACTTCATGAGCAAGCCAGTGCGAGCACGGGCGCTAGGGGCAGACCTCACTCCTCCCTGCCGGACTGCGTCCGCCAGGGTTTCCCCTGAACCACAGCGTGGAGAGGGGAGGCATAACCCGCAGGGTGACGGCGCGGTGAGGTGGGGATTAGACCCACAGTCCGCCGGCCCCCTGCTTTTCTCTGGCGTCTTGTCTCTGCTTTTCGCCTGCCGCTTCGACGCCTGGACGCTTTGCCGCTGCCCGCCTACCCCAGCTTTTCCGGGTCGGCGTCGTGGAACTCCATGTCCATCAGGGGCGCGTCGGTATGGGCCGTGCGGACGCGGCTGCGCTCCGCGCAGGGGCCAACCCGCTCGCACCACCAGTCGCGTTCGTCCCAGGCCGGCCCCCAGGGGCCGGTCGCCGGGAACTGGGCGTGCCACCAGGCCTCACAGGCCGAGCCGCAGAAATGGCGGGCCGGATCGCGCTGCCTGTCTTGCTGGACAACCTGCTGATTGTGGGGCGTGAGGGTGATGTAGAAGTCGATGTCGATGACGGTGCCGCAGCCATCGCACACCCGTTGAGGAACCATCCGGAGGCTCATGCGTCCCTCCTACCCATCTCGAACAGCCCGGACTTATTCTCATTATACGGGCGATTCGGGCGGGTGGGAGCGTTCCAGCGCTTCGATCGCGATCACCAGGGCATCCAGGACGTGGTAGATGATTGGGCAGCGGCCCGCGCCATCCAGGGTATCGTCCAGCGTCCAGCGGAAGTCCGGGGTGAGGGCCGGGTAGGTGCGGCAGGTTTCCGGGCGGTGGGGATAGAGGCTGCACAGCGTGCCGTCCAGGAACGGGCAGGGATGCGCCCGGAGGCGGCCCCACTCGCCCATCCGGGCCGCCGCGGCCCGGTCGATGTGGCGCGCCTCGACCTCCGCCGGGGGGAGGGCCAGGGCCTCGCCGAGCCGGGCCGCGTCTTCCGGCGTCAGGTAGACGTCCAGCGACCGGCAGCAGTTGGCGCACCGGGTGCAGTCGATGGCGGCGATGATCGGCGCGGCGATCTGGTCAATCAGGGCGTCGAGGGCCGCGTCGGGCAGCTCGTCTTCCAGCAGGTCGATCGTGTAACACAGCACTTCGAATTCGTCACGCCGGGCGGCGGCCAGGGCTGCGATGCGATCCAGGTCGGTATCCATGGGAAAGGCGGTTCTTGGTGATCGGTTTTCAGTTCTCAGTAAAGATATGTGTTGGGCGGTTCTGGAGTGCGATGTCTGCTTTTCTCTGGCCTCGGCGCGGCAAAGCTGCGCGGCCTCCGGCCTCTGGTCTCTTGCTTCTGGCCTCTACTCAAACAGGCGGCGAATGGGAGCGGCGGCTTCCCCGATGAAGCCCGTGATCTGCTGGCCGTTCGCCAGCGTGAGGGTCACGACCGGGCTGGCGACCGTCATCTGGATCGTCTCACTGGAATAGATCGCCCGGCACTCGTCGCCGCTGGAAGGCCGGGTCGTGACCGCCCAGACTTCGATCTGGTACTGGCCGTCGGGCAGCTCGTCCAGGGCGACCCCGGTCGCGGTCGGCGGGCGGAACAGGCGGCCCCACGGAATCTGGTAGCGCGGCACGCTGGACGCGCCGCGATCTTCGTACAGCGGGCCGAACAGGCGCATGCTGGCCGGCAGATTGGCATCGACCACCCGGATCAGGTACGCGCCGCCGGGGTTGAAGCCGCCCTCCACCGGCGGCACGGCGTCCCAGCTTAACTGGATGCCGCGCTCGTCCAGCGCGGCCTGGATGGCCCGCGGTCCGTCGGTCAGAGGATAGACGCCCCGGTGCGGCACGCTGAAGCGGCGGCCGGTCACTTCGATGCCGCCGTGCAGCGGGATCAGACTGTACATCCCGGAGCGCAGCGAGCCGTTGGAGAGGGTCTGCCAGAAGACGCGGCTGCCATCGTCGCGCAGGGCACCGTCCGGGTAGAGCATGAAGGACTGCTGGCCGACTTCCTGCGGCCCCAGCATCCAGATCGAATCCACGTAATCGCCCAGGAGGGCGGCTTCCACGGCCAGCCCGGACTGCCCGGTGCTGAAGTCTTGCAGGCAGTAGACCTCGCCGCGCAGCCAGACCAGATCGCGGTCGTCGCGCGGGCTGATCGCGTTGACCACCACGTCGTCGAACTGGACGGGCGGCACGGCCCCTTCCGGAACGCTCACCAGCCCGCTGGCGGCGAAGGTGGAGGGCAGCGGGTTGCGGATGACGCTGACGCGCGTGCCGTCCAGGTAGGCGGTCAGGATGTCGTCGCGGGCTTCCAGGCGCAGGGTATGCCAGATGAAGCTGCCCAGGTCGCTTTGGACCGCCGCGATCGGGATGTTGTCGTAGGCGCAGGCCCCGTTGACCGGCGGGCGGTTGTTGTAGCGGAACGCGCCGCCGCCGGTGTTGACCACGAAATACACGCTCTGGCAGCGGGTGAGATCGCCAAACAGGTCGACCATGAACGCGCCGCCCGTCCCCAGCATGAAACGCATCTGGAACCCGTAGGAACGCCCCCAGTTGGCCGCGTCCAGCCGCCGGGCGGTACCGATCGCCCCGGCCTGGAGGACCAGGCTGCCTTCCTCCGAGCGGACGACCTGCCAGCCTTCCGGCAGTTCCCAGCGGGCCGCGCCGGCGCTGAAGTCATCCAGGGCCAGCAGACTGGCCGGACCCCGGCTCAGGTCCGAGGTCGGAGTCGCGCTGGGTGTCGCGGTCGAGGTGGGCGTGGCGGTCGGCGCGGTGTTGGTCGAAACCTGGGCCAGGGTCGCCAGCGCGGCCGCCTGCTGGGTCGCCAGCAGATCGGGCGTGTTGGTCGGCGTGAAGGACGGAGTCAGCGTGGCGCGCGGCGTGTTGGTCACGGTCGGGCTGGCCGTGGGGGTGGGTGTGTCCGTCGGCGTGTTGGAAGGCGTGAAGGTCAGCGTCGCGGTCGCGGTCGGGGTGTTGGAAGGCGACGGGCTGGGCGTCAGGGTGGCCGTCGGCGTGGCTGTCTCGGTCGGCGTGGCTGTCTCGGTCGGCGTATCGGTCGGAGTCGGGGTCGGCGTGGCCGAGGACGTCGGCGTATCCGAGGGCGTCAGGCTGGGCAGGGGCGTCGCCGTGATCACGAAGCGGGTCGCGGGCGGGCCGGAGGGTTGGGTTGGCGCGGGCGAAAAGGCCGGAGTCGCGGTCACGATAAACGGCGTGGCGCTCGGCCCCGGCGTGCGCGTGGCGAGGACGGCGACCGGCGTGTGCGCGGGCGGCCGGGTGGCGAGGATGATCCCCCCGGCGATGCCCACGATCGCCGCGCCGAGCAGCCCCAGGGCCAGCAGGCGGCGGCGGTGAGTCGGGCCGGGGAAGACCCCGGTGCGGCGCGAGGCTTCCTCGGTGGGGAAGCCCGCCTCCAGATCGGCCCCGACCTTGCGCATGAGCTGGTAGCGCCGGAAAGGCGATTTTTCCAGGCAGCGCTCGATGATCGCGGCATAACCCGGCGGCAGGTCGGGCCGCAGCTCGCGCAGGTCGGGCGTCGGCTCGTTCCAGATGGCGTGGATGACCGCCATCTCGGTCGGCCCGTCGAAGGGCAGCCGCCCGGTCAGCACCTGGAACATGACCACGCCCAGGCTCCAGATATCGTCGATCTGGCGGGCCGGCGCGCCGTCCCAGAGCTGGGGACTCATGTAATACGGGCTGCCGCCCAACCGGGTGGTGGCTTCGTCGGCGGGGCGGGTTTCGGCCAGCCAGGCCACGCCGAAATCGGAGAGCTTGGGCACGCCCGCCGGGGTGAGCAGGATGTTTTCCGGCTTGATGTCGCGGTGGACGATCGAGTTGTCGTGGGCGCGGGTCAGGGCGTCGATCAGGGCCAGGATGATGCGCCGGAAGGTGCGTTCGTCCAGCGGCCCCTTGGCCCGGAGGTATTCCAGCAGGTTGCCGCCGCCGACGTACTCCATCACGATGAAGTGGCGGTCGTCCTCCGCGAAGTCCTCGATGTACTCGACGATGTTGGGGTGGTTGAGGCGGCGCAGGATGCGCGCTTCCATCCGGAAGCGGTTGAGGTAGGCCGTGTCGCGGGCCAGGTGCGGGGCCAGAGCCTTGACGGCGACGTTGCGGTTGCCCCGCGTCTTGTCGACCGCCAGAAAGACCTCGCCCATGCCGCCGCTGCCCAGCGACTCGAGGAGGATGTACCGATCCTGAAGAATCCGAGCCATAGCCTGTCCGTCTCCCCGGCCAGCCTCAGGCCAGGTAACGCTTCATGAACAACGCGACCTCGCCCTGCGTCACGTCCTGATTAGAGTAGTGGGAAAGATCGATTCCATCAAGCACGAATCCGGCGCGGTAGTAGAACGCGATCGCATTGGCGTTGGTATTCTGGACGTCGACCAGCATCACGCGCAGGCCGCGTTCGGCCCCCAGGGCGGCCAGCCGGTCGACCAACCGCCGGCCGAGGCCGCGCCCGCGCCAGGCCTCGCCCACTTCCAGGTCCCAGACCCACAGCGTGCCGTTCCAGGCCGTGACCGTGGCGATGATAACCCCGACCAGCGTCTCGCCGTCATAGGCCCCCAGCGACAGGCCGTCCCCGGCCACGATGCGGGCGTAGGCCGCCAGGTCATTGTCGGAGTTCGGCCAGCGCTTGACGTACGGTTCGGGCAAGGGCTGGCGCTCGATCGTGATCGTGGTGCGCTCCAGGCTCTCTTCCTTGCGGACGGCGTACTTCGCCGGAGAGGTGTAGCCCGTGGCGATGCGCAGGTAGGCTTCCCTCGGAAGCTCGGTCAGGCGGCGGAGGACAGGCTCCGGGCGGTCAGGCGGCAATGGATAACTCCTGGAAAACAGCGACAAGGCCAGGACTGCTTGCGCTACGCGGGCTGAATCGTGATGTTCATCCCTTTGACGTGCTATGCTCAGGTCAGGTAACGCTTCATGAAGAACGCGACCTCGCCCTGCGTCACGTCCTGATTAGAGTAGTAGGAAAGGTCGATTCCATCAAGCACGAATCCGGTGCGGTAGTAGAACGCGATCGCATTGGCGTTGGTATTCTGCACCTCGACCAGCATCACGCGCAGGCCGCGTTCGGCCCCCAGGGCGGCCAGCCGGTCGACCAGCCGCCGGCCGAGGCCGCGCCCGCGCCAGGCTTCGTCCACGTGCAGCTCCCAGACCCACAGCGTTTTGTTCCAGGCCGCGATCTCGGCGATCCCGATCCCGACCAGCGTCTCGCCGTCATAGGCCCCCAGCGACAGGCCGTCCCCGGCCACGATGCGGGCGTAGTTCGCCAGGTCGTCCTCGCCATACGGCCAGTGTTTGACGTACGGTTCGGGCAAGGGCTGGCGCTCGACCGTGATCGTGGTGCGGGCCGGACTCTCCTCCTTGCGGACAATATATCTGGCCGGGGAGGTGTAGCCCTCGGCGATGCGCAGGAAACCCTCCGCCGGGAATTCGGTCAGGAGGCGCAGGACGGGTTCCGGCGGGGTAGGCGAGGACATAGGCGTGTCCTTTGGGGGCGGAATCAGGGCCGGGCCGCCGCCCCGCGCGTGCAGACCAGCAGGTTGTCGATCCAGGGGGCGCTGTCCACCGAGGCGTGGAAGGCGGCGCTGTCCAGCGCCAGGAATTCGCCGCTGGCTGCCGTCAGGAGGGCGGTCTTTTCGCCGCTGGAGGTATAGACCCGCAGCAGGACCGCCTCGCGGATCGATGTCAGCGGCGTGAGGGCCAGCTCGACCGTGACCCAGCTCCCGAAGCTGACCGGGATCAGGGACGAAATCGCCACCGGGACGCCGTTCTCCAGCCGTTCCAGCACCAGGCCGGTGCGGGCCGGATCGTCGCTGATGGCCCAGTGAATCTGCCAGGCGACCGTCTCCGCCGGGGCGGACGCGCTCAGGCGCAGCTCCAGCGGCGGGGTGTTGGCCTGCGGCGGCAGCAGGTCGAAGCGCAGCCGGGTATAGCCGCCGGGGATGGGCAGCGACCAGTCGGCGGTGCGCGCCGCGTGCAGGGCCGGGTCGCCGCCGATCAGCTCCAGAGTAAAACCGGCCGGGAGCGCGCCGGGGAGGGTTTCGGCCCGGCTGAAATCCGTGAAGCCGACGATCTGCTCGCCCGCGTCGCACAGGGAAATGGCGCTGCCGGTGGTGCGGGGGAAGCGCTGGGTGGCCAGCGTCTCTGCCACAGGGACCAGGGCGATGCTCGTCGCGGTCAGGTCGGGCGGCGGGGGCGAGGCGACGCGCGTCTCCAGGGCGATCTGCGTCCCCTGGATGTAGGCGGCCCGCGTCAGGAACGCCTCGAAATTGGCCGTGGCGGTGGCGTTGGCCGTGGCGGTCGGGGTCGAGGTCGGGGTGAAGGTGGCCGTGACCGTCGGGCTGACCGTGGGCGTCGCGCTGGGCGAGGGCGTCGCGGTCGGGGTGAAGCTGGACGTGGCGGTGGGCGTCGGTGTGCCCGTCGGCGTCCAGGTCGGGGTGGGTGTGTCGGAAGGCGTCCAGGTAGCGGTTGGACTGGCGGTCGGAGTGCGCGAGGGCGTGATCGACGGCGTGGGCGTGATGGTCGGCGTGTTGGACGGTGTGAAGGTGGCCGTGGGCGTCAGGGTGATGACGATCGGCGTCCAGGTTGGGCTGGGCGTCAGGGTTTCGGTCGGCGGGCCGTCCGGCGGCTGGAAGGGCAACACAACCGGGGTCTGGGTGGCCGTCGGCGTGGGCGGGATCAGCACCCCGGCGATGGCGATCGGGGTGGGGGTCGGCTGGAGCAGGCTCATCACCGCCGCCCCGCCCCCGGCGGGAATCCCCAGGAGCAGGATCAGCAGCAGCCCAAAGAAAACCCACGACACCCAGGGACTCGACCGGCGCGGGAACCGGCCCGACCGGCGGCCCGGCCAGCGCACGCTGCCCCGTTCCAGGTCGACCAGCAGGGCGGGCAGGCTGCGGTAGCGCCGCCAGGGGTCTTTTTCCAGGGTGCGCTCGATGACGGCGACCAGCCCGCGCGGCACGCGCCCGCGCAGGTTGGGCGTGGCGGCGTGCAGCACGCGCTGCATGATGGCCGCGTCGCTCGGCGCATCGAACGGCTTCTTGCCGCTGACCATGTAGAAGAACAGGATGCCCAGGCTCCAGATGTCGTCGTCGATCCGGGTCTGCTGGCCCTGCCAGCGCTGCGGGCTGGTGTAATTGGACAGGCTCAGGCGGGCCGTGGTGGTGGAAAGGCGCATCCCCTCGAACAGGCGGTGCAGGCCAAAGTCGGCGATAACCAGCCGCGAGTCGCCGGGCAGGTCGGCCGGATGGGGCGGCTCCGGGGGGAGGGGGGCCGCGCTGGCGGCCTCTTCTTCCGCGCCGGCGCTTTCGTCGGAGGGTTCGCCTTCGGCGCTGGCCGGGCGCGCGGGCGGCGTCTTGGGCACCAGGAAGATGCTGCTGGGGCGCAGGTCGCCGTGGATCAGGTCTTCCAGGTGCACGGCCGACAGGGTGCGGGTCAGGGAAATCGCCCAGGTCTGGAAGGTGCGCGGGTCCAGCGGGCCGCGTTCCTCGATGTAGGCTTCCAGGGTGGGGCCTTGCAGGTAGGGCGTGACCAGGTGCAGGCAGTGATCGTGGGTGAAGACGTCGACGTAGGGGGCAATCGTCGGCAGGTTCAGCGCGCGGAGCCGATCCATGTCGCTCAGAAACGCCGCCAGCACCTCGGGGGCGATGTCAAAATGGCGCTCCAGGGCACGGATGACGACCCATTCGCCGGTGGTGGTGTCTTCCGCCAGGAAGACTTCCCCCAGCGGGCCGTGCTCGATGGTGCGTTCCGGGCGGTAACGCTCGTTCAACAGGGTCATGAGGGCAACCAGCACTCCGAATGCGCAAATGCCATTATACCCCGCATCCGGAATCGCTCCTATGAATGGGCAGGCGCATGTAAAGCAAATGGGAACCGCCAAGACGCCAAGAGCGCCAAGGAAGAACGGGGAGAGAGGCGAAATGCAGGATAGAAGCATCAGAAACGGCCAAGCGCGCAAAGGGAAAGAGGGGAGGCAAGCAGGGCAATCGCATTAAACTGAAAAAGCACCTCACCGCAGAGAACACGGAGGACACAGCGGGGCAAACAAGTTCACCAGCTTTTGATTCGCGGTTTGGGTGGTGCGGGTTCTTCTGATTTTTGTTTTTCTCCGAGTTTTTCCTTAGCGTTCTTGGCGTTTTGGCGGTTTATCTTGTTTGTTGCGTTTGCCCTGGGGAGGCAGGGCCTCGGCGAGGCGCCGGGCGCGGCGATCGTTGAGGGCTGATCGCCCCTGATTGGGGAATCGGCCGGGCGCGCCGAGGTCTGCGTTCTCGGCGCGCCCGGCGCTGGTTCAATCCATCGGGATCGGGATTTCGCCGTTGGTCTGGACGTAGGCGAAGTCGCAGGCGGCGTCGCCCCGGCCCAGCGTCCCGCCGCGCTCGAAGCGGACGTACGGCGGAAGCGCCTGGTAGATCAGGTCGTCCAACCGGCAGTAGAGCGCGGTCAGCTCCGGCACGCCGTAGTGGGTCAGGACATCCAGGTAAAAGCAGCGGCGCATGTTGAAGGCGATCCGGCGCGGGCTGTCCTCGATCCATTCCGTCTCCCACCCGGCCGCCGGAAAGGCCACCCGCATCACCTGGCGGGTGATCCACCGGAAACGGTTGAAGGAGGGCGGAAGCTGGGCAAAGGCGTGCAGAACCCGGCGCAGGCCCAGGTACTCCGCCTCGAAGAGCGCGGCGACTTCTTCCAGGACGGCGTCGCGGTCGCGGTTGTCTTCGCTCAAGACCTGGTAGAGGGCCACCCCCGGCAGGATCGCCTGGGCGAAGTGGTAATCCCTGAGGGCGGGGTGGCGATCGACCAGGGCCGGGCGCTGGGGATACAGCGCGGTGTAGCGCGCCTGGATGCGCGCGGTGAGGTCGTCCGCGGCGGCCTGGCCGTGGCGCTCGGCCAGCAGCGGCGTCCAGGCGGCCAGGTGCGGCATGCGGCCCGCCGTGCGCCGGGCGGCCACCAGGGCTACCCCGGCCCCGGCCGCCAGTCCGACTCCCAGCAGGCGCAGCGCGCTGCCCTGGAGAGCAGGTCTGGATTCTTGCTCGCTCATAGGATACTGTCCGCCTTTCCCAGCCAATCCATGCCCATCCCGTCCCGGTAGGTCAGGTAGGGCAGGCCGAAGGGATCGATGTGGTAACTTTCCACG
This sequence comes from Aggregatilineales bacterium, assembly GCA_029976005.1. Taxonomy (GTDB): domain Bacteria; phylum Chloroflexota; class Anaerolineae; order Aggregatilineales; family Ch27; genus JARKOQ01. Next base: position 11,808 of record JARKOQ010000228.1, read on the forward strand.
ACGAGTTCCAGCCGGCGCTGGCGCACGGCCGCGTACAGCACCAGCAGGGCAGAGATGACGTCCGGGCTGAATTCTTCCAGCCCGCTGTCGCTGAGTTCGCTCCGCTTTTCGTCGGGCGTGAGCGTTTCCCAAACGGCCTCCAGTTCGATGAGGTCGGCCGGGGTGAGGTCTAGCATGAGGTCAGGTTTCCTTTCCAACACCGGAAGCGGCAGGCAGCGCCCAGCCTCCGGCACGCGATGTTTACTGGCGACGGCTCAGGACGCTATCCGGGTCGGCATGCACGACAACGTCCGCCCTGGGGGCCACCCGCCGCACGGCGTCTTCGATCTGGCTGATCAGGCGATGCGCCTCCTCCAGGGTCATCTGGCCGTCCATGACGGCATGCACGTCCACGAACAGGTGCGGGCCGGAGGGGCGCACGCGCACCCGGTGACACTCGATCACGCCGGGGATGGGTTCGATGGCGGTCTTAACCTGCGCTGCCAATCCAGCCGGGCTGGTGTCGATCAGCGCGTCGACCGTGCGCTTGCCAAGCTGGAGGCTGACCCAGATCACGATCAGGGCGACCACCAGGGCTGCAATAGCGTCCGCCTTGGCCAGGAAGGCCAGGGATGGGACCTGCTCGCTGATGAACACGGCGATCAGGCCCACGATCACGACCGAGGATGACCAGATGTCCGTGCTGAAGTGCAGGGCGTCGGCTTCCAGGGCCTGACTGTTATGCTTGCGGGCAGCGCGGTACAGGATGCGCGAGCGGGTGAAGTCGATCACGATCGAAAGCCCCATGACCACGAAGGCCCAGATCGAAAGCTCCAGCTCGGCTTCCTTGAAGAACAGACGCTGGATGGCTTCATAGATGATCCAGCCCGAAGTCGCCAGCAGGAGCAGTGTCTCGATCAGGGCGGAGAAGTTCTCGATCTTACCATGGGCGTAGGGATGCTGCTCGTCGGCGGGCTTGTCCGAGAGGCGCACCGCCAGAAAGGTGATCAGGGCCGCGACGAGGTCCAGGCCGGAATGGGCGGCTTCGGAGAGGATGCCCAGGCTGCCGGTCATCAGGCCGACCACGATCTTGAATCCGGTCAGGAAGACTGCCGCCACGACCGAGCTCATGGCGGCGGCGCGCTTTTCGTTTTCGGCGGATGCGGTTGCATCGACAACGGCCATCGGCTTCTATCTCCAATCAGAAGAATCAATACAGCCCGCGAAATACCGCTCCATGGAGTCACACGGGATTCACCGGGCTGCAATGATCGTCGGGCCAGTAGGCAAAAAACAACAGTGCCATATGGTAGGCTGGGCACGGCTGATCGTCACCCCCTAAAAAGCAGGGGAATGGCAAGCGAGGCGGCGCATTCGCTCTTGACTCGCACCCTGCGTCAGGCCGGATACTGGCGGTGTGTGGTGTGGAATGGGAGGCTGGCCATGTTTGCAGAGGCGCTGGATTGGACGACCGTGGGCTGGATCGTGATGGGGATCACCCTGCTGACCGGGCTGAATTCGACCTGGTTCTTCCTGGGCCGGCTGCGGGTGGGGCTGACCGGCTGGCTGATGCTCAACTCGTGCGCGCCGAGCATCTTCTTGTTCGCGGCGGGCTACCTGCTGCGCAGCCCGCTGGTGATGGCCGCCGGGGCGCTGTGGATGTTCCGGTATGGCACGCTGGGGCTGTTCGTCTTTCCCTGGAAAAGCCCCACCGACCTGCTCGTCCAGTTCGGGCACGGGATGATGACCCTGAGCGTGATCTATACCGTAGTTGTGGTGATCCAGCAGGCGGTGTGGACTTCGGCCCTGGCCGGGCTGGTACTGGGCGGGGCGCTGCTGGCGCTGTTCATGGCCGCCCAGGCGGCCTGGTTCAAGGCCCATCCCGGCACGATGGAGGCCCTGTTCAGCGGGACGCTGGCCCCGCAGGAATAGCGCAGTCCGGCCGATCAAACATCACCGGCCCGCCAAATCCTGGCGGGCCGGTCTCATTGCGCGTCCTGGTAGGGCAGGTGGGAGTCGAACCCACATGGTTTCCCGGCAGATTTTAAGTCTGCTGCGTATGCCCATTCCGCCACTGCCCCATCGATCTGAAGTGTAGCAAAAGACCGGGGGGGCGTCAACGGCGGTAAAAGGCCATGGGGCACGGATGACACGGATGGTTCACGGATAGGCACGGATAAAACAAAAATCGATTTTGATCCGTGCCAATCCGT
>JARKOQ010000232.1 GCA_029976005.1 Aggregatilineales bacterium
ATGGCGTCGGTGATCAATGCGCCCCAGCTTGGCACCGGCGGGTTGACTCCCAGCCCCAGGAAGCTCAGGGTGGCCTCGTAGAAGATGTAGCCGGGGATGTCCATGGCCTGCACGACGATCAGCGGGCCGATGATGTTGGGCAGCACGTGAGTGAAAATGATGCGCCGGTTGCTGGCTCCGATGGACAGCGCGGCCTCGACGAATTCCTTGTTCTTGTAACTCAAAACCTGTCCGCGCGCCAGACGCGCCATATCGATCCAGCTCAACATCCCCAGGGCGATGAACAGGAAAAACAGTCCGCCCATGCTGGCGTCGATGTTGACCATCGTCTGGCCCAACTGGCCGACCTGGTCGGCGTGCTCGCGCATGCCACGAAAGAAGACTTGCATGATGATGATCAGCGGCAGGCCGGGTATCCCGTACAGGAAGTCGACGACCCGCATCATGATCAGGTCGACCCGCCCGCCGTAATAGCCGGAGACTACCCCGTACAGCGTGCCCAGCAGCAGCGACATGGTGGAGCCGACCGCCGCCACGGCCAGGGAGACGCGCGCCCCATACACCGTGCGGCTGAACAGGTCGCGGCCCAGCGAGTCCGCCCCGAACAGGAAGCAGAACTGGATCGGGTCCGGCACGCCGTCGCGATCCTTGTCCACGTCAATCGAGCATGCCAGCGGGTGAGCCAGGCCCGATCCGCGATGCTGGTGGGCGTACGGATCGATCCAGCCCCAGGAGGCCATGCTGTCGGCCAGCACGGCCACGACGATCAGGCCGGTGATGAAGATGATTCCAAGAACTGCGCCCCGGTTGCGCAGCAGCCGGACCAGCGCGTCTTGCCAGAGGGAACGGGTTGGATAGGTTTCGTGATCCAGCAATACCGGACGGGCGCTCTCAGTCACGGCCATAGGCGCGGATACCCTTCCACACAGTCACGCGGACGAGTCAGACAAGCGCGGAATTATAGCGCGGGGACTCCGGACGGGGGTGGGGTCAAGTAGCCGCGGGCTGCGCTGGCAGCGCCGAGGCCAGAGACCGGGAGACCAGAGGCCGGAGAAAAGCGGTGCGACCTGCCCGGTCGCACGGTCTGCACTATCCAGTCCGGAGGACTTTTTATCCTGAGTCGGGGATTTCCAATCCCCGGCGGCCGCGCCGCGCGCACAAAAAACCGGGGCCAGTGCTGGCCCCGGTGTCGTGGGTATCCGAACGCTGCCCGGCCTATTCCTTCATGCGCGGGTCGAGCGCGTCGCGCAGGCCGTCTCCCAGGAAGTTGAAGGCCAGCGTCGTCAGGGACAGGGCGATGCCCGGCACCAGCAGCAGGTGCGTGCGGGATTGGACCGCGCCTTCGCGGATGGCGTCGGTGATCATCGCGCCCCAGCTCGGCACGGGCGGGTTGATGCCCAGGCCCAGGAAGCTCAGGAACGCCTCGGTGAAGATGTAGCCGGGGATCGCCATCGCTTCGACCACGATCAGCGGCCCGATCACGTTGGGCAGCAGGTGGATGAAGATGATGCGCGAATCGCTGGAGCCGACCGAGCGCGCCGCTTCCACGAATTCCTTGTTCTTGTAGCTCAAGACCTGGCCGCGCGCCAGACGGGCCATGCCGATCCAGTTGAGCAGGCCCAGCGCGATGAACAGGAAGAACAGGCCGCCCATCGAATTGTCGATGTTGACCATGGTCTGGCCCAGGCCGCCCACCTTGTCCGCGTATTCGCGCAGGCCACGGAAGTAAACCTGCATGATGATGATCAGCGGCAGGATCGGGATTCCATACAGAAAGTCCACGATGCGCATCATGATCAGGTCAACCCGGCCGCCGTAGAACCCGGAGATCACGCCGTACACCAGGCCGATGGTCAGCGATACCGTCGCGCCGACCACGCCGACCAGCAGCGAAATCCGCGCCCCGTACACCGTCCGGCTGAAAATGTCGCGGCCCAGGCGGTCCGTCCCAAACAGGAAACAGAACTGGACCGGGTCGGGCACGCCGTCGCCGTTGGCATCGACGTCGATCGAGCACTGGAGCGGCTCGGCCAGGCTGGAGCCGCGATGCTGGCGCGCGTAGCTCTCGATCCAGCCCCAGCCAGCCATCATGTCCGCCGAGATCGCGACCACCACCAGGATGGTGACCATCACCAGGGCGACCACCGCCATGCGATTGCGGAAGAGGCGCGCGAGCGCATCCTGCGTCAGCGAGCGTGACTGGTAGTGCTCCTCTTCAGCCAGGCTGACCGGCCTGGCGTTATTTGCTACAGCCATACGTCACTCCTTAACCCCGTTTCTCAGGGCGAACCTATCGTGTATGCGGCCCCGGCCTAATCGAAGCGGATGCGCGGGTCCAGCCAGGTATACATCACGTCAACGAGAATGTTCCCGGCCACCAGGAAAGTCGAATACACGATCGTCACCCCGGTCAGCAGGTTATAGTCGCGCGAGGATACGCTCTCGACGAACTTATCGCCGACGCCGGGGATGTTGAAAATCTGCTCGATGATGAAGGAGCCGGTCAGCACGCCCGCCAGCAGCGGCCCCAGGATGGTCGCCACCGGGATCAGGGCGTTCTTGAGGGCATGGCCGTAGATCACGACGCGTTCCTTGAGGCCCTTGGCGCGTGCCGTGCGGATGTAATCCTCGCGCAGCACCTGCAAGAGGCTGGCGCGGGTCAGGCGGGCGATACCCGCCGTCATCCCGATGGCCAGCGTGAACACCGGCAGGATCGCCAGACTGATGTAGTTCCAGGAGAAGATCACTCCCGGATTGCTGAGGGTGCTGCGCCAGACCCCGTTCATGTCCGCCACCGGCAGCCAGTTCAGCTTGACGGCAAAGACGATGATCAGGATCGGCCCCAGCACCAGGCTGGGCACGGACTGCCCCAGCACGGCGAAGAAGGTCGCGCCGTAGTCGACCGCCGTGTTATGGCGCAGCGCGGCCAGCACGCCCAGGGGCACGCCCATCAGGAAGCCGAGGATCACCGCCATGAAGCCTACCTGCATCGAGACGGGCAGGCTGCGCGAAATGATATTGCCCACCGGCTCGCCGATGGTCGAACGCCCCAGCGAGGGGCCGAAGTCCAGGCGGGACAGGCTGACCAGATACTGGCCGAACTGGACCAGGACCGGCTGGTCGAGGCCGTACTGCCGGTTCAGGCCATCGATGACCGCTTGCGGCACGCGCCGGCCCTCGCCAACCATGTCGAACGGTCCGCCCGGCGTGGCCCTGATCACCACGAAGGTGAAGAAGATGATCAGGAGCAGGACGGGGATGGCCGCCAGCAAACGGCGGATCAGAAATTTACCCATTCAAACCCTCCTCGCATGCACTGACCTAGTCGACTGGCTCCACATTGGTTTCCGGGACCCAGCCGTCCAGAATGCAGGTCACTTTATAGTAGATGAGTCCGTCAGCACCCTCGGCGATTTCGACGATCGGAGCCGTCTGTCCGGGGAAACACTGCGTGCCGATCACGCGATTGTTACGCTGGTCAGGCTCAGGGAGGGTCGTCTGAGAAACCTGAAATCCGGTCCCGACGATTCGGATGGTCTCGCCCACCTGAAACTGGGTGTCGACTGCGAGGGGGACTGGCGTGAAGGTCGGGGTCGGCGTGGCCGTTCGCGGGATGATCCATTCCTGATCGGAGGAACAGGCCAGCGCGGCCAGGCTCAAAAGGCCTGTGACGAGTAAAAGGGCGAAAAACGCCCGTTTATGCATAACCACCCAACGGCTCTCCTCTGTTGATTCGATGGCATCCACGGAGCCAGCAGGGAGCGCGCTTGTGGGCAGGCTCCTGGCTCGATCTCGGCTGGCTCAGCCAGCCGGCGCAGTGATCGGGCCGGGTGTCGCGCCTGCCTGTGGAGCGCTCCCCATCCGGTTGCGGTATCCGTGGTTACGCCGTGTCTCTCGTTCCGGCTCCTGGGTCGCCAGGGGCGAAGTGCCTGGCGAAACAAGGGGACTGCTCCCCTTGTTCGCGCGCCTCTCTCAACCCATCTACCTCTGTTTTGCGTGACCCTGGCCGCGGAGGATGGCCTGGGTCGTGGTTCTCTTTCTCTGGCTCCGCGCGAGCGGAGATCAATCCACCCGGTAGCAGGACACCCAGTGTTCCGGTTTGACCTCTTTGAGTTCCGGGTCTTCGCCAAAGCACACGTCAACCGCGACGGGGCAGCGGGTGTTGAAGTTGCAGCCCTTGGGCGGGTTGATCGGGCTGGGCACGTCGCCCTTCAGGATGATGCGCTTGCGTTGCTGCTCGACCACCGGGTCGGGCACGGGCACGGCGGAAAGAAGAGCCTGGGTATAGGGATGCAGCGGATTGGTGTACAGCTCTTCCGTTTCCGCGACTTCCACGATCTTGCCCAGGTACATCACGGCCACGCGGTCGCAGATGTGGCGCACCATGCTCAGGTCGTGGGCGATGAACAGGTAGGTCAGCCCCAGCTCTTCCTGGAGTTCTTCCATCAGGTTGACGACCTGGGCCTGGATCGAGACGTCAAGCGCCGAGATCGGTTCGTCGGCCACGATCAGGGCCGGGTCGAGGGCCAGGGCGCGCGCGATGCCGATGCGCTGGCGCTGCCCGCCGGAGAACTCGTGGGGATAGCGGTTGATGAAGTAGGGGTTGAGGCCCACCTTCCCCATCAGGTATTCGACGCGCTCTTGCCGTTCCTTGCTGCCGGCCAGCACGCGGTGAACCTGAAGCGGCTCGGCGATGATCCGGCCGACGGTCATGCGCGGGTTCAGGGAGGCGTAGGGGTCCTGGAAGATCATCTGCATCCGGCGGCGCATCTTGCGCAGGTCCTCGCCCTTGAGGGTGCTCAGCTCGATTCCCTCGAACTGCACGGTGCCGGCGGTGGGGCGGTAGAGCTGGAGCACGGTGCGGCCCGTGGTGCTCTTGCCGCAGCCCGACTCACCGACCAACCCCAGCGTTTCCCCCCTGTAGACATGGAAGCTGACGTCGTCGACGGCTTTTACGTCGCCGACGTGGCGCTGAATGACAATCCCCGACGTAATCGGGAAATATTTCTTGAGGTTGCTAACTTGAAGGATGATTTCCTTCTTGCTGGCGCCACTTTTGCCATTGTCTGTCATGCCGTCGGTACTCCCTCACGAACATCCACCCAGCACGCCACGATGTGCCCCGGCGCGCCGTCCTGGACGGGTTCCAAAATCGGATTCTCTTCCAAGCAGCGATCGATGCGGTAAATGCAGCGCGGCGCGAAGGGGCAGCCCTTGGGCTTGACCCGCAGGTCGGGCGGCGCGCCTTCAATCGAGAACAGCTTCTCGCCCTTGCGGTCCATGCGCGGCAGGGAACCCAGCAGCCCCTTGGTGTAGGGGTGGCGCGTGTCGCCAAACACATCCTTGTTGGGGCCGCGCTCGACGATGTAGCCCGCGTACATCACCTGGAGCGTGTCGGCCAGGCCGGCCACGACGCCCAGGTCGTGGGTGATCCAGATCATCGCCATGCCGATCTTGTCGCGCAGGCGCCGCACCAGGTCGAGAATCTGGGCCTGGATGGTGACGTCCAGGGCGGTGGTCGGTTCGTCGGCGATCAGGAGCTGCGGGTTGCAGGACAGGGCCATGGCGATCATCGCGCGCTGGCGCATCCCACCGGAGAACTGGTGCGGATAGTCATCCAGACGGTTCTTGGCGCTGGGGATACCCACCATCGCCAGCAGCTCGGCGGCCCGCTCGCGCGCCTGCTGGTTGTCCATGCCGAGGTGCAGCTTGAGCGCCTCGACGATCTGGTGGCCGACCGTCAGCACGGGGTTAAGCGACGTCATCGGGTCCTGGAAGACCATGGCGATTTCGGAACCACGCAGCAGCCGCATCTCCTCGTTGGAGATTTTCATGAGATCGCGTCCGCGGAAGTTCACGAAGTCAGCTTCGACATTCCCCGGCGGTTGGGGAATCAGCCCCATGATGGAGAGGGCATGGACGCTCTTGCCACAGCCGCTCTCGCCCACCACGCCGAGGGTCTCTCCTTCGTTCAGGGTGTAGGAGATTCCATTCACGGCGTAGACGGTTCCCTCTTGGGTCTTAAACGTGGTTCTGAGGTTCTTGACCTCCATTAGAATGGTCAAGTGCGGCTCTCCTTGTTGATCGGAATGCGGCCCCGGACTGGCGGGGTATTCTAAAGCAAAAGGCTGGAATCTACCATGCCCTGAACAACCGCGAGAGCAGTTCGAACTCCGTGTCGCCCAAAGCAGTACGGACCCACCTGATTGACTTGGATTGCACCAGGGTCAGGTTTTCTATAATAACCGTGGTACCGTGGTATGAGCAACTAAATTTAGCACGTTTTCAAGCTTTTTGCGCGTCATTCGGTGGGTTGAGAGGGTTTATTTTTTCCCCTTGCGCCTAGAGATACCCCATTGACGGCCCTTTGACCAGGGCAAACACCACATGATCCACGTGACATCATGCCCGATTCGGCCGGGTTGCCTCCCCCGCACGGATTCGCGGAGGGACGACCGTGTGCCGTCCCTCCGCGCCAGTTTCCGTCCGGCGTCGATCGGGCCGTTTTACAGCGGCGGGTGGTACAGCGCTCCACCGGCGTCCCAGATCACGACGTAGGGATTGCCCTGCCCGTCCAGGGTGTTGAGCTGGAATTCGCCCGTGTTCAGGCGGTAGACCGCTACCGGCTGGCCGGTGGCGGGATGGACTCCCTGCGCCAGCAGGACGTAGCCCGTGGCCGGCACGCCCGCCGCCGCGATGGCCTCGTCGCCGATCTCCAGCAGGAACGAGCCGCCGCCGGTGGCCGGGTCGATCGCGTAGACGCGCAGGGGGTGGAGATAGATCGCGACCGGCGCGGCCTGATCCAGATCGCTCTGGTTGAGCCGCCCGTCGCCGGGGTTCCAGGGTCCGCTGGGTTCGGGGATGCTGTACGCGCCGTCGATCATGATCGTCAGCCGGTAGGAGCCGTCGGCGTTGACGTCGGTGGGGTCGTTGGCGATCAGGACTTCGTAGCTGGAGGCGCGGATCGTGTAGAGTCCGGCCGTCGGGGCGATGATGCTCAGCAGGGCAGCGTGGGCCTGGGTGCATTCGGTGAAGCCGCTGTCGTCGTTGCGGGCCTGATATCCGCCCGGCCCGGTGATTTCCACGGCCGGATCGAGGGGGTTGGACTCGTTGTTCGGGATGCAGTCGTGGGCCACCGTGACCGCCGTCCCGGCCTCGAAGAAGAACACGTAGTCGTCCCAGGGGTTGGTTTCCCCCTCCAGCGTCCCGAAGTACGTCAGCACCGTCCCCGCCAGGGCCGGCAGCGCCGTGATCAGGAGCGCCGCCACCCCCAGACCGGCCGCCAGCCGGAATCTCGCCCGCCGCCGTCCCGGTAGACCTGCCCATCGTTTGGTCATGATCAACACTCCTGTTCTCCTAAAATTCAAAAATATCTTTGGAATCTCTTTGAGCGCACGATTCCTGTTTCCCTTTAAGACAAAGGATAATAGAAAGTGCCTGCCGTGACAAGCCCCGCCCGGCGGAGGCCGTCCGGATCGGGGGCACGGTCAGGCGATACAGGCGAGTGCCTGAAATCAAAGGCGCGCCCGGATCATCTTCTCAGCAGCGGCCGGCCGCGCCGCCGCGCCGGCCTCGTGTTCGCCCCACTCTTCTCGGCATAAAAACACAGCGGCGGCCGGTGGGCCGCCACTGTCGTTGTTGCGGAAGGCAGACGCGCGCCCGCTAGCCGGGGATGATCAGGCGCTGGCCGGCGTAAATCTGGCTCGGATTGACGATGCCGTTGGCGGCCGCGATCCGCGTGAAGTGCACGCCGTAAGCCAGGCCGATGCGGAACAGGTTCTCGCCGGGCTGGACGATGTGAATCCGGGCGCCGGTGGTGGTGACGACCGGGATCGTGGTCACCGGGACGGTCACCGGAAGCGCCGACCCGCACGAGGGCAGGATCAGGCGCTGGCCGGCATACAGCCAGCCATAGGGGTTGAGGCCGTTCGCCGCCGCGAGCTGGCCGAGCGCGATGCGGTAGGCCAGGGCGATCCCGTTGAGCGTGTCGCCCGGCTGGACGATGTACGCGCACGTCCCGGTCGTGATTGGGGTGGTCGTGGTGGTGCTGGCGGCGGGCGCCGGGTAGATACCGGGGTAGGTACCGGCCTGGGCCGGGGTGTAGTAAGCCAGCACCGGGCCATTCCGCTCCACGCAGGTCGTCAGGCTGAACGACTTGCTGCCGGACCCGGTGTAATTGCCGCCCGTCCCGCTGATCGTGACCGTGTCGCCGCTGCGCGACGCGGTCATGCCCGCCCCGACGCCGGTCGATCCGCCGGAAGCCAGGCTGAGGATCGTGGTGATGGGAATCGTGTTGAGCAGCCGGCCGTTGCCCCGGTAGACCGTCACCGAGTCGTTCTTGCAGTACACCGTATAGTATTCGGCCGGGTGAGGATTGAGGCGATCGTCGCCGGGCCACTGGGCCAGAGCGCGCCCCGGAGTCAGCAGGGGAAAAAGCAGGATCAAGGCCACGGCCAGCAGGCTCACGCGCCGCGCCTGGGACAAACCTCGCTCTAACATGGACAGGCTCCTTCACACAGACCCACAGAATGAAAACAAAGCGATCCACCTGGCTCGTTACTGTTAGTATAGGATGCTTCGGGTGTCGAATTGGTTCGCGTGTTGTTAGGAGCGCGCTATAGGATCGTGTGAATCGGACGCGGGGCGAAAAAAAGCGGCTCCGCGTGGAGCCGCCCGGTATCCGGTTACAGCACAGCAGTCCGAAGGCTCTCTACCACGGCCGGGTGAAGGTGGAACGCAGCGCCCCGGTTGCCACATCGTAGACGCGGGTGGTGGTGACGCTCGGCCGGCAGGCATCCCAGGTGAAGACGTATTCCTCGCCGCCGTGGATCATGTTGACCTGGAACTCGCCCGTGCTCAGGCGGTACAGGCGCGCGCCGGCCGGCCCCTCGGCCAGCAGGGCCGTCTGCCCGGCCGGGCCGGCCCCGGCCAGCGGGAAGCTGAATTCGACCGCGCCGGGGAGATAGGCATAGATGCTGTCCGTCCCGCAGTAGATCGCCAGCGGCGCGGCCGGTTCGGGGTTGATCCGCCCGTCATTGGGATTCCAGGCCGTCCATTGCGCGGTCGCGGTCGGCACGGGCGTCAGGGTCACTGGCGCGACGATGTACGGTCCGGAACCGGCCAGATCGACCGCGCTGGCGGCCAGGCTCAGCGCGGCGGTCAGCAGCAGGGCCGCGACCGTGAGCAGACAGGCGATCATGCGTGTGCTTGGCTTCTTGGGCATCCGAGGCAGCTCCTCTGAACGGGATGAGATGGAGAAAAGTGCTTCCTAAACTATAGTCTAGAAATCAAGACAGCACGGATTTTTTACGGGAAATTCACAGGCCGGAATGCCGCACGCGAAGGAGGCGGCTCCATCGGGGGAGCCGCCTCCGC
>JARKOQ010000237.1 GCA_029976005.1 Aggregatilineales bacterium
CCTTGAGCGGATCGCGCGGTTTGTAGTCCAGCTCGCGGGAGAGCGTCTCCACCAGGGTGCGCAGGATTTTGACCCGCGCCCAGAATTTGTCGTTGCCCTCCACGATCGTCCAGGGGGCGGTCAGGGTGCTGGTCTTGAGCAGCATCTCGGAGACGGCCGCCTCGTAGGCGTCCCACTTCTCGCGGTTGCGCCAGTCCTCGTCGGTCAGCTTCCAGGACTTGTACTGGATGTGCTCGCGCTCCTCGAAGCGGCGAAGCTGCTCGTCCTTGCCGATGTGCACCCAGAACTTGAGCAGGATCGTGCCGTAATCGACCAACTGGCGCTCGAAGGCGTTGATCTCGCGGTAGGCGCGCTTCCAGGCATCCTCGCTGCAAAAGCCCTCGATGCGCTCGACCATCACCCGGCCGTACCAGCTCCGGTCGAAGATCGCGATCTGGCCGCGCTCCGGCAGCCGCCGCCAGAAGCGGTACAGGTAGTGGTGGGTCTTGTCCTCGCCCTGCGGGGCGGCGATCGGATGGACCACGTAGCCGCGCGGGTCGAGCTTTTCCGTGATGCGTTTGATGGCCCCGCCCTTGCCGGCGGCGTCCCAACCCTCGAAGACGAGCACGACCGGCCGCTTCTGGACGTAGACCTGGTAGCCCAGCTCGCGCAGCTCGATCTGGTAGCGGGTCAGCTCCTTGACGTACGTGTCGCGGTCCAGCGCCAGGGACAGATCAACCGTGTCGAGCATGGCTACCCCTCCTTGCGGCCGGATTCGGCCTCGGCCATTGCCTGGCGCACGTCGGCGTCGATGGCGTCGTCCTCGTCGGATTGCCAGTCCTCCGGCTCGACCGGCGGCGCGTCCGGGCCGAGCCGGTCTTCCAGCCGGGCGATGATCGTCTCCAGGACCTTCTTGCGCGGGTGCCAGCGGTCGGTGGCCTCGACGATCGTCCACGGCCCCCACTCGGTATCGGTCTGCTCCAGCATGGCCTCGAAGGCGACGAGGTACTGGTCGTACTTGCGGTGGTGCTCCCAGTCCTCCGGCTGGACGTGCCAGGCTTCCAGCGGGTCTTTTTCCAGGCGCTTGAAGCGCCGCTTCTGCTCCTCCTTGCTGATGTGCAGGAAGAACTTGATGATGACCGTGCCATCGTCGGCCAGCATGTGCTCGAAGTCCACGATGTCGCGGTAGGCGGTGCGCCACTGGTCTTCCGGCGTCAGGCCCTCCACGCGCTCGACCAGCACCCGGCCATACCAGCTCCGGTCGAAGATCGCCATCTCGCCGTAGTTGGGCAGCTTCAGCCAGAAGCGCCACAGCCAGGGATGGTTCAGCTCATAGGTGCGCGGGGCCTGGATGGGGTAGAGCTTGAAGCCGCGCGGGTCGAGGCGGCTGGTCAGCGTGGCGATGGTGGAGCCTTTGCCCGCCGCGTCCCAGCCTTCGAAGAGAATGATCGAAGCGATCTTGTGATCCCAGCAGGTCTTTTCCAGGTCGTACAGCCGCCGCTGGAGGCGCGGCAGCAGTTTCTTGAATTTCTTCTTGGGAAAGCTCTGGCTGAGGTCCACCTTGTCGAGCATAGGCCGTGTCCTCCGGTCTCGGTTAGCCTGGGAGCGGTGGGGGCGGGGATGGCGGATCGTCGTAGCCTCATTATAAGCCCGCAAATCGACCCGCAAAATCGGGTTGGCCGTTGGGGACGGTTCAATTCAACACAGATAACACGGATTAGACGGATTTCCACGGTTTTTAACCTGTTTGAAAAACTGTGTTCATCCGTGTTATCCGTGAAATCGGTGTTGAATTGAACCATCTCCAGCGCACAAGACAGGGTGGCCTGCGCGGCCATCTGCGGTAAGATCGCCGGTCAGCGATTCATGACCGAGGAGGAAACCCGTGTCGCAAGCAACCGTACCCGCCCGGAGCGCTGTCGATCCGCGCTACACCTGGAACGCGCCCAGCGTGTTCGCATCCATCGAAGCCTGGGAGGCCGAATTCAAGCAGGTGCAGGCCGGTCTGGCCCGCCTCGACCCGTTCCGGGGCCACCTGGCCGGCGGCCCGGCCGTGCTGGCGGACGCTCTGGCCGCCGTGGAGAACCTGGTCGAGCGCGCTTACCGGCTGTACGTCTACGCCAGCATGACCTACGCCACCGATACCAGCGACCAGGCGGCGGCCGCGCTCAACGGCCGGGCGCAGGGCCTGTTCGGGCAGGTCTTCGCGGCGACGTCGTTCGTCGACCCGGAGATGATCGCGATCGGCCAGCAGACGCTCACCGGCTGGCTCCAGACCGAGCCGCGCCTGGGCATCTACGCCCACTACCTGGACAACCTGTTCCGCCAGCAGGCCCACGTCCGTTCGGCCGAGGTTGAGGAACTGCTGGGCATGCTGGCCGATCCGTTCGGCTCGGTGGGCATGACCGCCGATCTGCTGGTCAGCGCCGACTTCAAGTTCCAGCCCGCCACGGGCAGCGACGGCAGTCCGGTCGAAGTGACCCAGGGCACGGTCGAGCGCATCCTGCACGAGGGCGACCGCGCGGCCCGGCGCACCGCGTGGGAGAGCTTCGCCGACCAGTACCTGGCCTACAAGAACACCCTGGCCAACAACCTGCTGACCTCGGTCAAGCAGAACGTGTTCGAGGCGCGCGCGCGGCGCTACGAGTCCACGCTGGACATGGCGCTCTTCCGCAACAACATCCCGCCGCAGGTCTACCACAACCTGATGGACATCTTCAAGAAGAACCTGCCGACCTGGCACCGCTACTGGCAGGTGCGCCGTAAGGCGCTGGGGGTAGAGACGCTGGAGCCGTACGACATCTGGGCTCCGCTGACCCCGGCGACGTTCAAGATTCCCTATGCGCAGGCGGTGGACTCGATCTGCGCCGGGCTGGCCCCGATGGGCCAGACCTACGTGGACACGGTGCGGCGCGGCTGCCTGGAACAGCGCTGGGTGGACGTCTACCCCAACCTGGGCAAGACGCCCGGCGCGTTTTCCTCCGGGGCGTACGGCACGTTTCCCTTCATCCTGCTGAGTTACACCGACGACATCGCCAGCCTGAGCACCCTGGCCCACGAGCTGGGCCATTCGATGCACTCCTACCTGACCTGGCAGACCCAGCCGTTCGTCTACAGCGACTATTCGATGTTCGTGGCGGAGGTGGCCTCGAACTTCCACCAGGCGATGGTCCGCGCTCACCTGCTCAAGACCAATCCCGACCCGGCCTTCCAGATCAGCATCATCGAGGAGGCGATGGATAACTTCCACCGCTACTTCTTCATCATGCCGACCCTGGCCCGCTTTGAGCTGGAAGTCCACCGCCGGATCGAGGCCGGGGAAGGGCTGGCCGCCGATGATCTGATCGGGCTGATGGCCGACCTGTTCAGCGAAGGCTACGGTGGCGAGATGCACGTCGACCGCGAGCGGGTGGGGATCACCTGGGCGCAGTTCGGCCACCTGTACGTGGACTACTACGTCTTCCAGTACGCGACCGGCATCTCCGGGGCGCACGCCAGCGCCAAACGTATCCTGGACGGCGTGCCCGGCGCGGCGGAGGATCACCTGAACTTCCTCAAGGCGGGCGGCTCGCGCTACCCGGTGGACGCGCTCAAGCTGGCGGGGGTCGACCTCAGCCAGCCGGAGCCGGTCGAAGCGGCCTTCGCCGTCCTGGCCGACTACGTCGACCGGCTGGAGAAGCTGACGGCGGGCTGAGTCGGGTGAAGGTGGCCCGCCGCGCGGCGGCCGATCTAAATAATTCATGAAATCGGCCCGCGCCCGATCCATTGAGGCAGAATTGGTGATACGATGAGATTGTAGCGTACTGGTAGCGGCGAATTGACGGGCGTATTGGTCGCGGTCGGACGGCATCGGTTTCGGCACCATTCCAGAGAGAAGCGGCTCCTCGGGGCCGCTTTTCTCATTGCGCGGCCGTCAAAGCAGGTTGAACCGCCAAAGCGCCAGGGATGCCAGGGAAAAACGCGGAGAAAAGCGAAACGCAGAAAAAACCGTGCCGCGGCGGATACGGAAAACCACGGGCAGCCGTCGAGCCGGAGGCAAAACAGGCAGGCGGCGGCTTGCCTGGGTTTCGCCTTGCGCTTCGAGCTTGCCGCTTCGACGCTGCCCCGGCCTCACGCCCGCGCGTTGACATCCCCCGGCCCGCTTCCCACGATTCCAGCCCATACCAGGTCATCCAGCGCGGCAGCATCCGGGATGCGCTTCATCCGAACGAGGCGCACGCGGGCGAAGGCCAGATTGGTCAGGAGCAGCAGCCCTTCAACCTGTCACCCATCCGGCAGTGTGCGCTCCCGGTGCGGTCACGTAGCCGGCCGGCGTGGCGCAACCCGCGGCGTCCGTGTGAACCCGGCCGGGCTGGATAGGATTTCCAGGGCCAATCACGCATATGAGGCGGTCAGTCCGCTGATTTCCGCCTCCGGTGCATCCGGGCGACTCTGAAACTGCTTTTTCCGCCCCCCATCGCCGCCGAGCGTGACATCCCCCAGATAAATCATGTCGTCAAGCAGGGAGTGACCCTCCGCGTCAAACACTGGACTGCGTTGCAGCGTGATCGAATCATAGAGGCCGGTGTACACGGCATAGTCGCCCGGCGGCACATCCTCCGGGATGTCAATCCGCCAGGAATCCTGGACGTCCGTCCCGGCGGGCCAGGTGTAGGTCACAAAACGGCCCTCGAAGGGCGGCTGATCATAACCCAGAACCGGGGTGCCTTCGAGATCAACCAGGTGGACAAACTGGGTCAGATCACGCTCGATATCACGATCCGCTTTCCACCAGAAGTCCAGCGCCAGGCTGTCATCGATCTGGCCGGGCGGGTTATAGCCAGCCAGCCTGAGGCCATCGTCGAATACGTACTCGATCTCGATCTCTGGCGGTGTATTCGGGGCGGGACCCACCGCGACGGCGTTTGAAATCACCACCAGATCCGGCGTCAGCCGCAGGCTGTCCGTCTCGGAAATATCCAGCCCGCGTGAAGCCTGCCAGTCGCCATACCACAGCCGGACTCCCACCCAGTAACTCTGTGTCACCGGCAGCGTATCCGGAAGATTGAACCGCAGGCTGCTCCGCGCCACCGTCCCCGGCAGCCACGCCCGGCTGGGTACAAGCGTGCCATCCAGCGCCCCAAGGTCGAATTCCGCCACCTGATCGCCTTCAGGTCTGGCGAGCAGGCGAACAGACTGATTGTAGTTCTCCGGCAAGCCGGACCGCGTGTACCAATACAGGGTTACCTCAAGCGTATCACCCGGCTCGAACACCGTCTTTGAGAGGCGATAGCCGACCAGCTCCAGGGCCCCGTCCAGGTAGCTGATGGAGGTCCGTTCGGCCAGCGTCCGCGCTTCCAACGCCGGCGCGCCCCACAGATTGAACACCAGCGCCAGCCCCAATGCCACGCTGGCCCCAAGCGACAGCCGGTAGGCGGCCCGCCAGGCCGCCGGATCGAGGTGCCGCTGGGCGAACAACAGAAGACTCGCCAGCACAATCGTCGCCCCCACCATTTCCCCGGTTTCCTCAATTGCCAGGAGGGGGTCGAAGCAACTGATGCGCTCCGGACAGCGCGCGTTCCAGATCAGCGGCTCCAGGGCGATGCCGCTCAGGGCAGTGACGACCAGGCCCACAAAGAACAGGATGAAAAGGCGTGGTTCCGGCCTCATCCAGCGCCGGTAGACGTACCCGCTCAACAGGACCAGCATTCCCCCAGCGCCAAGGTATAGATAGCGCCACCATTCGCCCGGCAGCCCCCAGCGCTCGAACAGGTATTCGTGGATCATGAAATATTCGTCGAAACCCAGGAACATGAAGCCGGCAGCCAGCAGACCCCAATACAGGCGGGGCCAGCGGCCATAGCGCCGTATCCCTATCCCGTTGATCAGGGCGACCATCCCAACCAGCGCCATCTGTACCGCTGAGAACATGGTGCCAAGCGTGGATTCTTTGTCAAGATCGAAGAACCAGTCCCAGAACCCGGTGATGTCGGCATCCGCGCTGGTGGTGGTGTGCAGCCCAAATAACAGTATCTCGATCGCAACCAGGGCTATCAACAGGTTGCGGATGGCCGGATGAACCGGCTGTCTGGTCAGGATAAACAGCGTCACGATCAGAAGTCCCGTCAGCACGACGAAACTGAATGCGAGCAGATAAGGCCCCCAACTTGCCAGCATGGACGTTGTTGACATGGGTCAATTCTCCATCATTTCCGGCAACGGCAAGGGATCGAGCGTTCGACGTGACCGGTCGGATTTTCGTGAAGAACCCGTATCTCGGAGGGTGCGAAAAACAACGGTCGGCCATCAGCCAAGGGCAGAACAGGCCGGCGGCAGCAGGCCCGGATTTGCCTGGGTTTGGCCTTGCGCTTCGCCGCAGCCCAGGCCGCGCCTGCGCTGCGTTGACATCCCCCGGCCTGCTTCCTATAATTCCAGCCCACGGCAGGTAATCCAGCGCGGCTATTCTCTCCCTGGCAGACTGATGCCCTTTACGTCGCTATTTTATCTTGTTTTTCTGGGTCTGATCGTGGTCCTGAGCGGCGCGCTGCGTTCGGCGCGCCGGCAGAATGGGCTGCTCCTGGCCGCCGGGTACGTCTTCTACGCCACCTGGGACTGGCGCTTCGTGGTCCTGTTGGGCGGCACGACCGTCTTTAGCTTCCTGGTCAGCCGGGGGCTGGCCCGCCTGCCGGACGGCCGCCGCCGGAGGCTGCTCCTCATACTCGGCGTGGGCGTCAACCTCGCCGCGCTGGGCTTCTTCAAGTATTTTAACTTCTTCGCCGAGTCGGCCACGGCCCTGCTGACCGGGCTGGGCGTTCAGGTGAGCGCCCCGACCCTGACCGTCCTGCTGCCGGTTGGCATCTCGTTCTACACCTTCCAGGCCATCGGGTATCTGGTGGATACCCACAACCGCAAATTCCAGCCGGCGGCCAGCCTGATCGACTTCGGGCTGTTCCTGGCGTTCTTCCCGCTGCTGCTGGCCGGGCCGATCGAGCGCGGGCCGCGCCTGCTGCCCCAGATTCAAAAACCGCGCCGCCTGACCCCCGACCGGGTCGAAAGCGGCCTGATCCTGATCGGGTTGGGCCTGTTCCGCAAGATCGTGATCGCGGACGTGGCCGCCTCGCTGATCGACCCGGCCCTGTTCGAGGCTCCGGCGGACTTCCCCGCCGGGCAGGTGCTGGTCAGCCTTTACCTGTTTGCCCTGCAAATCTACGGCGACTTCGCCGGCTACAGCGACGTGGCGCGCGGTTCGGCCCAGCTTTTGGGCTTCGACCTGATGGAGAACTTTAACCAGCCCTACCTGGCGCAGACCGTGTCCGAGTTCTGGCGACGCTGGCACATCTCGCTCTCGTCCTGGCTGCGCGATTATCTGTTCTTCCCCCTCAGCCGCGCCCTGCTCCAGCGCCAGTGGCCGGGCCTGGTCGTGTATGCCCTCGCCACCCTGGTCACGATGCTGCTGGCCGGGTTGTGGCACGGCGCGGCCTGGACGTATGTGGCCTGGGGCGGGCTGCTGGGCCTGTACCTGATCGCGGCCCGCCTTTTGCAGGGCAAGGCCCTGCGCTGGCGCAAGCATCCCCGCCGGGCGGTGCGCTGGGCCGTGGCCGGGGCCAGCATCCTGCTCACCTTCCACCTGATCCTGGTCGCCTGGGCTTTGTTCCGGTCGCCCAGCCTGGAAAGCGCGCTGGCCGTCCTGAGCCAGTCGGGGGCCGCGCTGGCCAGTGGGTTCGATCCGCTGATCCTGGGCTGGCTGCCAATCGGCCTGCTCGGCCTGACCATCCTCATCGACGCCGGGCAGGTATGGGCCAGGGAACAGACCTTCACCCGCCGCCTGCCGCTGCCCGCCGGGGCCGCGATCTACGCCGCCGCCCTGCTCCTGATTCTGATCTTCCTGGTGAAGCCGTATGTCCCGTTCTTCTACTTCCGCTTCTGATCCGGCGGGTTCCGGCGGCTGGGGGCGGCTGGGCCGCCTGGGGCTGATCCTGCTGGCCCTGCTGCTCGGCCTGGAGCTGATCTTCCGGACGCCGCTCACGCGCGGCTTGCAGCCCTACGCCGACCTGCTGTGGTACGACGTCTACCTGGCGACCTACAACCGCGACTTGCAGCAGGGCGCTCGCCACGACGTCTGGCTGACCGGCTCCTCCTACATGATGACCGGCCTCAGCCCGGCGATCGTCCAGCAGGAGCTGGAGTCGGCCGGACTGAGCCTGACCGTCCAGAACTACGGCCTCAACCAGATGCAGAACCTGGAGGTCATGGGCGAGGTCTTCGACCGCTGGCTGTTCGAGCTGGACCAGCCGGATGCCTTCGTGCTGGCGGTAGCCGGGGGCAACTTCGGGATCACGCCGCGCGAAACGCAGCCGATCATCACGTCCACCCTGGAGCGCATGCTGATCTTCCCCGCCAGCCTCGAAGACCGCGTGGGGGGCTTCCTGTACCAGAACAGCGCCCTGGTTCACTACGGCATCCTGCTGCGCTATGTCCTGGACCCGCGCGACGTGGCCGAGCGCGGCTACTTCATGAACCAGGCGCTGCCCCAGGGCGGGTTCGTGGACCTGGTCGACCGGGTCTACGCGCCGGATAACTGCAACCTGACCGAGATCGACGATCCGGCCGCCGTGGACGCGCGCCTGGCCATGCCCGGCTTCGGCACGTATTGGGCCGATCTGGAGATTCCCCTGCGCGAGATGGAGTCGTTCATCGCCGTCGTCCAGCGGCGCGGCATTCCCCTGGCGATGGTGATCATCCCCGATCAGGCCTGCGCGATCGGGGGCTACTACGGCTCCTACGCCAATTACGACGCCATGTTCATCGAGCCGCTGCAAGAACGTTTCGAGGCGCATGGGCTGCCCGTGCTCGACCTCGACCTGCCCTTCCGGGCGGCGGTGCCCGCCGCCGAGCAGCCCAATTTCTATGCCAACCACAACCACCCCAACCACGACGGCGCGATGCTGTTCAGCCGGTGGACGGGCGAGTGGCTGGCGGACTGGCTGAGCGAGACCGGCGGCGATTCCTGAAGCCGGGGGAACCCATCTCAGCGCTGGCAGCGTCCAGGCGGCAGGCGCCTGAGCGAACAGCAGAAAAACAGGCGCGGCT
>JARKOQ010000238.1 GCA_029976005.1 Aggregatilineales bacterium
GGGACGACGGGGAAGACGCCCGCGCCATTCCGGAGTTCGCCGCGCTGCACGGCACGCCTGGCTGGGCGGCGCTCCTGGCCCGGCTGGAAGGGGAGTCTGTCCGGTGAGCGATAGTCTGATCCGCCCCTTCGCCCCGGAGGACTATCCGGGACTGGTTGCGCTCCATAACGTGACCTACCCCACTTTTCCGACGACAGAAGAGGAATACCGGGAATGGGATGCCGAACCCGGCTGGAATCGCTGGGTCGCCGCGATCGATGGGCGGGTGGTCGGGATGGCCCACGTCCGGCCCGCCGGGCCGGACAGCGCGTGCCGGATCGCTGTGGCTGTGCTGCCCGCCTATGAACAGCGCGGGATCGGGACGGCGCTCTACGACCGGCTGCTGGCGGCGCTGGCACCCTGCTGCCCGCGCGTGCTGCGGGCGCACGCCAGCGAGGCGCGTCCCCACGGCCTGCGCTTCCTGGAAGCGCGCGGCTTTGTCGAAGTGCTGCGCGAGTTCGACTCGACCCTGGACCTGCGCGCGTTCGACGCCGCGCCCTACCAGGCCGTGCTCGACCGGGTCGCGGCGGGCGGGATCGCGATTCGCACCCTGGCCGATCGGACGGATGATCCTGACCGGGATCAGAAGGCGTATGACCTGTACTGGGCTTTGCTGCGCGACGTGCCCGGCCGGAGTGAGGATGTGCCGCCGCCCTTCGAGACCTGGCAGGCGGACTACCTGGGCGCGGCCTCCCTGAGTCCGGCGCGTTACACCGTGGCGCTGGACGGGGATCGCTATGTGGGCCAAACCGCACTGCGAGTCATGAGCGACGGCGTAACCCTGCACAACGAGCTGACCGGCGTGCGGCCGGAGTACCGGCGGCGCGGGATCGCTCTGGCGCTCAAGGTGACGGCCATCCGGGCCGCCCAGGCGGAAGGCTGGGCGCGCATCCTGACCTCCAACGCCACGACCAACCGGCCGATGCTGGCGATCAACGAGCGGCTGGGGTTTGTGAAGGAGGCGGCGTGGGTGTTCTTCCGCAAGGACCTGTCAGCAGACCGGGCCGGCGAGGAGACAGCAGCCGGTGGCTGACGTGGCTGGCGTGATCGTCCGCCCCTTTGCCCCGGAGGACTATCCGGGCCTCGTCGCCCTGCACAACGTCACTTACCCGACCTTCCCGACGACCGAGGAGGAATACCGGGAGATGGATACCCGGCCCGGCTGGCAGCGCTGGGTGGCCGACTGGGATGGGCGGGTGGTGGGGATGGCGAACAGCCGGATGTCCGGTCCGGTGGGCACAATCGGGCTGGCCGTGGCCGTGCTGCCCGCCTATGAACGGCGCGGGATCGGGACGGCGCTCTACGACCGGCTGCTGGCGGCGCTGGCGCCACTGGGTGTGCAAACCCTGCGGGCGCATGCCAGCGAGTCGCGCCCGCAGGGGATACGCTTCCTGGAGGTGCGCGGTTTCGTGGAAGTGCTGCGCTCGTACGACTCGGCCCTGGACCTGCGCGCGTTCGACGCCGCGCCCTACCAGGCCGTGCTCGACCGGGTGGCGGCGGGCGGGATCGTCATCCGGACGTTGGCCGATCTGGCGAATGATTCTGATCGTGACCGGCAGGTGTACGACCTGTACTGGAGCCTGATGCGTGACGTGCCCGGCCGGGGCGAGGACGTGCCGCCGCCCTTTGAGGAATGGCAGGCCAGCTACCTGCATGGGCCGTCCCTGAGTCCGGCGCGCTATTTCGTGGCCCTGGATGGGGATCGCTGCGTGGGCCAGACCGCGCTGCGCGTCAAAAGCGACGGTCTGACGCTGCACCACGAACTGACCGGCGTGCGGCCGGGCTACCGGCGGCGCGGGATCGCCCTGGCGCTCAAGGTCACGGCGCTCCGGGCCGCCCAGGCGGAAGGTTGGGCGCGGGTCACGGCTGCCAACGCCGCGACCAACCGGGCGATGCTGGCGATCAACGAACGGCTGGGATTCGTCAGAGAGGAAACCTGGGTGACCTATCGCAAGGACGTGTGGCCGCCGGGACAGGGCTGAAGCCTGACAGACGAAAAGCAGGGACGAGGGATGTCCCCCGTCCCTGCCGGTGTCACGCCTTGCGGATGGGATCAGCGATCCTGGACGGCGACGTCGCCGTAGATTTTTTCCTGTTGGTCGGCGCGGCGCTGGTAGAGCCAGGTGGCGTGGGCCAGCCGGTTGCCGTCGGCGTGCTGGAGCTGTTCCGGCGTAAAGCGCCAGGTCCAGTTCCCGGCCGGGTTGCCGGGGGTGTTCATGCGCGCCTCCGGGCCGAGGCGTAGGACGTCCTGCATGGTCAGGATGAAGGTGTGGGCGCAGGAGCGCATGCCGATTTGCAGCAGCGTCCAGGTCGGATCGACGACCTCCTGGCCGAGGTATTCCGAGATGAACTGGCGCGTCTTGTCGTTGACTTCCTGCTGCCACCAGCCCACGGTGGTGTTGTTGTCGTGCGTGCCGCTGTAGACGACGCAGTTGGGGATGTGGTTGTGGGGCAGGAATGGGTTGATCGGCTCGCTCCAGGCGAACTGCAAGACCTTCATGCCCGGCAGGCCAAAGCCGTCGCGCAGGGCCTCGACGTCCTCCGTGATCACGCCCAGGTCTTCGGCGATGATCGGCAATTCGCCCAGGGCGGCCTTGACCGCGTTGAAGAAGTCGGCGTTCGGCCCGGCGACCCAGCGGCCCTTGACGGCCGTCTCCTCGCTGGCGGGGATTTCCCAGTAGGCGGCGAAGCCCCGGAAGTGGTCGATCCGGATGTAGTCGACCACGCTCAGGATGGCCTTGAAGCGCCGGATCCACCAGGCGTAGCCATTGGCCTTCATCACGTCCCAGCGGTAGAGCGGGTTGCCCCAGCGCTGTCCGGTAGGGCTGAAGTAATCCGGCGGGACGCCCGCGATGATGGTCGGATGGCCCTTGCCGTCCAGGTAAAACTCGCCCTGGTTGGCCCATACGTCGGCGCTGTCGTGGGCGACGAAAATCGGCAGGTCGCCGAACAGACGGATGCCCTTGCTGTTGGCGTACTGCTTGAGCGCGTCCCACTGGACGTGAAAGACCCACTGGCGGAAGCGGTGCTCGGCGATGCGCCCGGCGTGTTCGGTCCGGGCGGCTTGCAGCGCGGCCGCATGGCGCAGGGCCAGCGGCTCCGGCCATTCCACCCAGGGCCGCCCGCCGAAGGAGTCCTTGAGCGCGGCAAAGAGCACGAAGTCATCCAGCCAGTAGGCCTGCTCCGCGCACCAGGCCTCGAAGGCGGCCCGCTGCTGGGGCGTGCCACGGGACACGAAGCCCTGGTAGGCTGCGGTCAGCAGGCGGTCATGGTAGCCGATGATCCAGCCGAAATCGACCCGGTCGGCGGGAAAAGCCGGAACGTCGGCCAGGTCGGAGTCGGTCAGCCAGCCGTCGGCGTACAGCCGGTCGAGGCTGATCAGGTTCGGGTTCCCGGCGAAGGCCGAGAGGGTCTGGTAGGGCGAATCGCCGTAGCTGGTCGGGCCGAGGGGCAGCACCTGCCAGACGCCCTGGTGGTGCTCGGCCAGCCAATCGGCGAAGCGGTACGCCCATTCGCCCAGGTCGCCGATGCCATAGCGGCCGGGCAGCGAGGTCGGGTGAAGCAATACCCCACTCGTACGGGGGAAGAGGGTCATGGTTCACAGCCTTGTTCGAT